>JAIBBS010000042.1 GCA_019694555.1 Nannocystaceae bacterium | reverse complement strand
GGCGCGACGTACACTCCCAAGCCGCGCAGGCTCGACGGCATGCCGCTCGACGCTCGCGTCAGACTCGGCGATCACGATCTCGGCACCATCCCGCATGGCCGCGCGGTCCCGATCGTCGCATGCCCGACTCGCGTCACGCTCGCCTACGACGGTCTGGGCGCCTTCCACGAAGACCTCGAGCTCACCGCCGGCGAGACGCTCGTGCGCGACGTCGTGCTGGCCCCCGGCACAGACATGGTCCGCATCGAAGGCGGCGACTTCGTCCTCGGCATGACTGAAGCCGAGCACGCCGAGCTGCTCGCGAAGCGCACCGCCATGGGCGTCGAGATGCCCGAGTTCGGCGCGTGGAGTCTGCCGCGAACGCCGGTGAAGCTCGCGACCTTCGACATCGACGTGCACGAGGTGACGGCAGAACAATTCATCGCGTGCCGCGAGGCGGCGACGCAAACGATGTGCGGCGAGTACGATGAGTGTGATGCAACCCCCGGCTGTCCGATTCCCGTGGGATTCAGCAGCACGCCGGAGAATCGAGATGATCGGCCCTACTGCGTGACTGAAGCGGACCCCAAGCGCGTCGGTCACCTCATCCTTAGGAACGGCCCACAGAGCCGCGCGATCAACTGCGTAGATGCCTGGCAGGCCACCGCATACTGCCGCTGGGTCGGCAAGCGACTGCCGACCGAAGCCGAGTGGGAATTCGCCGCGCGGAGCCGGCGCACGGACTACGACATGCCCTGGGGGGTCGCAACAGAGCCCGACCTCGTCCAGGAGTGTGCCCGGACTGGCTGTGTCTCCGTACCTTCGGCGCCCGAGCGCGTGTGCTCGCATCCCGCGGCAAACACCGAACAGGGCCTCTGCGACATGATGGGCAACGTCGAGGAGTTCGTGACATACGAACACTTCCCCGGGCGACCTCGGATCGATTTCAAGTGGTCGACGAAGGGCGCTGCGCGCTCGTTGGGCGTTTTCTACACTGGGGGCTGGCAGTCGTTCTCCTACATCGCCAGGGCCTGGGAGTCTCGCGATGACGGGTCGTTCTCACGCTCCGCTGCGGCGAGGGGGTTCCGCTGTGTGCGCGACGTCGAGGCGCCCAAGCCATGAAGCGCTTCGAAGGCACGATCATCCGACTCCCGGTTGTGACCAACGTCAGCACGCTCGAGCCCCTGGACGGGCAGTTGCCGCGAGAACTACCGTGCATTGATTTCGACCGCGAAACCGGGGCACGCATCGGGACGACGTGTGAATCCGCATTTCGGTTGGCACGCGGAGAATTCAACTGCCCGGGATTCAAGCTCGGAACGTGCCACAAGCACTCGTTTCTGTATCCACGCAAGTGTGAGGGGCCCAACGCCATTCACCGTCATCAGGGCGTCGACATCGCCAAGGGCAAGCACGGGGCCCCCATCGTGTCCGTGTGCAGCGGAGTCGTTGAGCGCGCCGCAAGAGTCTACGAGTATGGCGTAGGAGGATACGGCCGAACCATCGTAATTCGCAGCAATGAAAGCGGCCTGGACCGCTGGTATCTCTACGCCCATTGCAAGACGATCGACGATGCGGTCCAGATTGGTCGGGAAGTACGCGCCGGGCAGCTCATTGGCACAGTCGGCATTTCCGATACAAAAGGGAAGTTCATATTCGACGGCACAGATGAGAGTCGGTCTCACCTTCATTTCGAGGTATCTGGGACGAGATACTGGAAAGATCGATTCGTCGACGAAAGCAACCAGGATCACTTCGTTCCGGGCGCGGATGTCCCCCCGAAAGCCCGACTCGATCCGCTCGCCGAGCTTGCAAGGCTGGGGCCGTGGGGCACGAGTCGCGTCTTCGTCCCGACAACAACACCACGCAAGGGCGCGTCGCCTGACGAGTTGCTCAGCGCGCGAGGTTACATTCCACTGGACTCTGAGCAAGTGGCACGGTTCCATTCTGCTGTGGAAGCGAGCTCCACGGGCGGATACTTCCCGCTCGGCGCCAACAACGACTGGCACGGGGGAGTCCATCTCAGCATTTCTTCGTCGCGCGCCGTCGTCGCCCCCTTCGACGCCGAGATCGTCGCCTTCCGCCTCGACCCCGATCCCGTCGCGTCGCTCGCCGAGGCCGGTCATACCAACTTCATCCTGCTGCGCCACCGAATCTCCAAGGCGGCGGCGCGAATGTTCGTTGGTCTGCCTCCGGTGGAGGAGCCCGGCGGCAAGACGAAGCCCAAGCCGCCGTCGGTCGGGCGGGGTGGCACGAATGAACCCGAGCGGATCCTGCAGGTGAAGTCGGGCCTGCATGCACGGACGCTCGATGGCGTGCCGTTCTACAACCCCGCGCAACCGAAGGAGCTCGTCGACCCCTACCCCGACGAGGAGCTCTACGCGGCGATCGAGGCGTTCCAGGCGTCGATCAAACCGCCGCGGTCGAAGGCGAAGAAGAAGGCGCCGCCGTGGCCCGACGGACTGATGACGGTCGGTGGGTACACGTGGATCTCGCTCTTCGGTCCGCCACCGGGCAATGGGCAGCCCAAGGGCAACATCGATCCATCGGCGCCCGACGGAGGTGATCCCGCGAGTCGCGAGCCCGCCAAGCCTGCGAAGCCGCCGCAAGACGAACCCACCGTCTTCTCGCTGCTGATGCACCTGGGCGCCCGTCCGCTCGACGCGGACGCGGTCGCGCGGTTTCCGTGGCTCGGCCGTACGGTGCTGGCGCCGCGTGACGACGACGAAGCCGAGCGGGCGGCGGCCCAGCGGCGTGCGGATCGCGAGGCCGACAAGGCCGAGACGCACTATTCGCTGACGCGGCGCGTGGGATTCCCGATGGTGCCGAAGGAACTCGACGACCTGAGCGAGGCAGACGTCGATCCCGGCGCGGAGGCAGACATTCGTTGGGTGCAGCAGCGACTGCGAAGGCTCGCCGGCTACGCGGGCGAAGCCGACGGCAGGTGGGTCGAAGAGATGCGCCCGGTCATCCAGGCGTTTCAGATCGCGCACACGAAGTACTTCAAGCGTCACCCCGACGAGGCCGAGGGCTTCGTCATGCCCAAGGGTCAGACCTTCAAGGCCCTGCGCCGCACCGTGGCCGACCTGTTCGGTGAAGCCGACGACCCCGCGGTCGACGACGTGCTGCGGCTGCGCGCCACCGAACGCGACGACGTCGGTCGCACCCGCGTGGTCAGCGGGTTGGCGATTCCGGTCAAGAGCGGCGAGCCGCTGTGGATTCCAGGCCTCGCCGAGGGCGCCACCGACAGCGAGGCCCGCAAGGACCGGTTGCTCGAGCAGGTGCACTGGGAGATCTTCGCCGAGTCCAACGTCACCGACTGGGAATCCATCGTCGACCCGGACGAGGACCGCACCGCCAATCTCTCGCCGGAGCTGTACGACGCAATCGAGATCGGCACCCTACCCGGCTTCGCACCCGACCAACACCTCGTTGCCGACGAGGTGCGCGAGTTCTACCGCAGTGGCCGCGCCGAGTTCCTGCGCCAGCGCGTGTGCAAGTTTCGCAGCGAGTGGAACGCCGACATCGGCGAATGGGTCAAGACCATCACCGAGCTCGGATTCGATCCGGATGACGTGGCCTCGTTGCTCGACGCCTACCGATTCTGGCCTGCGGCGGCCGACGTCCTGCCGCCGAGCTCGCACGTTCACCACTACAATCCCATCGAGTTCCTCGGGCGCTACGCCACGATCCTCGACACCCTGCGCCCGCCGCCGAGCAACCCGCAGCAGCGGCAGTACGCGGTGCTGCGTGCCCGTGTCGTGTATGCGGACGGTCAGCCGTGGTCGTACGCCAGCGTCGCGCTCGCGCTGGTGGGAGAAGGCGAGCAGGTGCGGGTCACCGACGTGTATGGCGTCGTCGAGTTCGACGGCCTGGAGATCGGGTCCGCCGGTATGGTGTGGGTCGTGGGCGAGGCGACGTCCGCCCATGCGTTCGGAATCGACGGGTCGCTCGAGGAGGTCGTGCTCGAGGTCGACGCCGCCGGCCCCGACGTCGGCAGCGGTTCGCTGCGCGTCACGGTGCGCGACCCCATCGGCAGCCCCGCGGGATTCGTCGATGTCGTGCTCCGCGATGATGCCGGCTTCGAGGTCGTCGCGGCGACCGGCATGGACGGCGAGGTCGTCTTCACCGGGCTCGCCGCGGGTGAGTACCAGGCGCTCGCGCGGGCGACCCCGGCGGTGGCGTTCTCGCTGTGCGCCGGGGAAGAGCAGGCCATCGAGCTGCTGCAGCTCGAGCTCGGCGCATTGCAGGTCAGCGTGCGATTCCAAGACGGGGCGCTCGCGGACGGCTGGACGGTGAACGCGAGCGACGGCGAGCAGATCCTCGAGGGTGTGCGGGCTGGCTACGGCGTGATCGCGTTCACCGACGTGCTGCCGGGAGACTACGTCGTGTACGTCCCCGGACGGCCCGAGTCGCAGGTCGATGCCTCCATCGACGCGGGGGCCACGGCGGTCGTCGATGTGATCGTGCCGCGCCCGGAGCCACGACCGCCCGGCGGCATCATCGTTACCGTCCGCGCACCCGGGGGCTCGCCGTGCGCAGGCGCGCGGGTCGTGCTGCTCGACGACGACAACCTGCAGATCGACGAGGGTACGACCAACGGCCAGGGTCGCGTCGAGTTCGGCGACCTCGAGCCCGGCATCTACGGCGCCTCGGCCGACCACGGCAAGGCCGACGAGCTCGGCATCCGCGTGTCGAGCGGCGAGTCGACACATGTGGACATCGAGCTCGAGGGCGCCACCGGCACGCTCATGGTCACCGTCGTGTACACCGACGGTGGACCGGTGTACGGCACGCTGAAGGTGCGGACGAGCGGCGCCGTGCCGGTCACGTCCAAGTCGCTGCAAGGCTCGGGCGACGCGACCTTCCACGGACTCGACGCGGGACGCTACGTGGTGCTGCTCGACGGCTTCGAGGACCATGCGGTGAGCGTCGAGGTTCCGGCCGGCGGTATCGTGCCGGTACCATTGATCCTGCCGGCACCCGAGGGCTGAACCATGCCGAGCGACCTCTTCGAGCTGACGCTTCCCGACGGCCGCACCATCGCCGTGGTGCGCGAGCGCGACCTGCTGCGCATCGACGAGGCTCGCACCGCGGATCGTCTCGTCGCGCTCGTGCTCGATGCGGTCGAACCCGACGCACTCGCATCGTGGGCCGCCGCGCTGGGGCACGCGCCCGAAGGCGACGACCGCGAGGCGCTCGCGCGGTGGCTGACCGACGCGCTGGTGCGCGGCGACGTCGTGGCCGTCGACCTCGATGCACCGCCGCGCGGGGTCCGGCCCGTGCCCGACGGCGGCGAACCGCTCGACGACTGGTCGGACGTGGTGCCGCTGCACGAGCTTCGACGCGATCCACCGACGACGCAGGACGCATGGGTCGCCTTCCGTGTCGTCGACGTCGCAGGTCGCCCGCTCTCGACCCTGAACGTGCAGCTGCACTTCGCCGACCGCCCCTCCGCATCGGCGCGACTCGACGCCGCCGGACTGCTGCGCGTCGACGATCTCGACCCCAGCACCCGACTCCGCGTCGAACTCCCCGCGCGCCGAGAGCTGCCCGGCGCGCGTGAACGCGGCACCGCGACCGCGGCTGCGCCGGCCGAGATCCCGCTGCGCGCGCGCCCGGGCACGATCGTGCAGCTGCCCGACGTGCGCACGCACTACCGCATCGTGATCGCCGAGCCACCGCGCGGCTTCAGCGCGTGACGCCCCCGCAACCGCTGCGCGAGCGCCCCGGCGTTCGCCCGATCGCTTGCGCGAATCCTGGTCCTCCGCCGCCGACTCATGGGGGCGGAACCTGAACGGTTCGGAGGACACCATGAGCAAGTTTCTGCCCAACAACGAGCATCCGGTCGAGCGTGTGGCGCGAGTCGTGCTCGGCGGAGGTCTGCTGTCGCTCGCGTTCATCGGTCCGCACACGCCGTGGGGCTGGCTGGGGCTGATTCCGCTGGCGACGGGTCTGCTCGGCAGCTGTCCGCTCTACACTCTGTTCGGCATCAGCACGTGTCGGGTCTCGCACCATCCGAAGACGACCTGATCGCAGCGGCGCGCGGCGGCGACGCGGCGGCGTTCGAGGCGATCGTCCGTCTGCACGGGCCGGCGATGCGGCGCGTGGCGAGGGCGATCACCGGCGATGACGCGCTCGCCGACGACGCCTGGCAAGACGCGTTCGTCGCGGCCCACCGCGCGCTCGCGGGCTATCGCGGACAGGGATCGCTGCGCGCGTGGCTGCTCGCGATCGTGCGCAACGCGGCGCGCAAGCTGTTGCGCGAGCGCAGCGGACACGACGACGAGCCCGAGGTGTTCACGCTCGGGCTCGCGGCGGGTTGGGGCGAGGCCTCGCCCGAGGACGTCGCAGTTGCCAGCCGTGATCGCGCGCAGCTGTGGGCAGCGCTCGACCGACTCGAACCCGACGACCGCGAATTGCTCGTGCTGCGCGATCTCGAGGGCCAGTCCGGCGACGAGGTCGCCGCGGCGCTCGGCATCGCGTTGTCCGCGATGAAGAGTCGCCTGCACCGCGCGCGACTGCGGCTGCTGGCGGCGCTCACCCACCCCGGAGGTCCGCGATGACGACACCGACTGCCACCGATCGCGAGATCGCGGGATTGCGCTGCTCCGAGGTCCTGGCGCTGCTCAGCAGCTGGGTCGATGGCGAGCTCACGGGGGCGCAGCGCGGTGCCGTCGAGGGCCATGTGCGCGGCTGCGACGTGTGCGAGCGGTTCGGCGGGCGCTTCGCCGCGATGGTGCAGGCAATCCGCGCGCTCGCGAGCGACGACGACGTCGCGCCCGCGAGCCTCGAGCAACTGCGCCAACGACTGCGCGCACCCTGAGGAATCGAACCGCCGCTGCGCGACACTGCGACGGTGTGCTCGCTCCCCGTCGCCGGCGCTGCCCGGCCGACGCACGTGCACGCAGGACCCACGCGCATGCAACCCCCGCTTCCCGTCACCTACTGGGCCGCGCCGAACCAGCTGCTCGCCGGCCCGGCGCTCGCAACCGACGACCGCGAGCGCGTGCGTCATCAGTTGCGGGCACTGCTCGACGCCGGCGTGCGCACGATCGTCGATCTGCGCACCGCCGCCGAGGGCCCGGACACGCGTGTGCTGCTGACCAAGCTGGCGCGCGACGCGGACACGGTCGCATGGATCGGCCTGCCGATCCTCAACGGCGACGCGCCCTCGCCGGCGCTGCTCGAGCTCGCGCTCGACACCATCGATGCATCGATCGCGCGCGGACGTGCGGTGTACGTGCACTGTGCCGGCGGTCGCGGACGCACCGGCACGATCGTCGCCTGCTGGTGGATCCGACACGGCGTGATCGAGGCCGACGCGGCGACCGACGCGCTGGCCCGCGCGCGTGCCCATCTCCCCGACGCCCCGCTGCCCTCGCCCGAGACCGCAGCACAGCTGCGACTCGTGCGGAGCTGGCGACGCGGACGTTGAATCGGCCGCGCCGCTGGACGCTCGCGCGACCGCGAGCACGGCAACACATTTTGGCTATGCTGGGAGCGGTGACCGAGTCCGTCGACCCGATCGACGCTGCGTTCTCCGACATCCTGCGCAGCCTGCGTCTGCGCAGCGGTCTGCTGTCGCGCGCACGCGTGCACGCGCCGTTCGCCGTCGGCAACGGCAGCATCGGACAGCCGGTGTTCCACGCGATCGTGGCCGGCGCGTGCTCGATCCGGCTCGAGGCGCAACCGCCGGCCCACGCGCTCGAGCCCGGCGACGTCGCGATCCTCACCCGCGGCGACGCGCACGTCTTGTTCGACGCGCCCGGACGCGTCACGCGACGCTTTTCGGAGCTGTCGCACGTGCACAACAGCGCACGGATCCAGCTGTGTCAGCTCGAGGGCCCCGGGCCGCGCACCGACGTGCTGTGTGGCCACTTCGCGCTCGCGCACGCCGGCGGCGACGCACTGTTCGCGCAGCTGCCCCCGCTGGTGGTCGTGCGCGGGGGCAGCAGCACGGTGGTCGCGTGGCTGCACGAGACGCTGGCGCGCCTGGATCTCGAGGTCGAGCGCGATCTACCCGGTGGCCAGGAGGTCATCACGCGACTCGTCGATCTATTGGTGATGGACGTGATCCGCCGCTGTCTGCTCGACGCGCAGGACAGCGCGCCGGCGTGGGCCGGTGCGCTGCGCGACCCGAAGATCGGCCGCGCGCTGGCGGCGATCCATCGCGAACCCGCGCGGGCGTGGAGCGCGAGCGCGCTGGCAGCGATGGTCGGGATGTCGCGCTCGTCGTTCTTCGCACGCTTCACCGAGGTCGTCGGCGAGCCGCCCGCGTCCTACGTCGCGCGCTGGCGCATGAGCGTCGCCGCGGATCTCATGAGCCACCCCGACCTCTCGATGGGCCAGCTCGCCGAGCGCGTCGGCTACGGCTCCGAGCACGCGTTCGGCAAGGTGTTCAAGCGCGTGATGGGCGTGCCGCCGGGCGAGTACCGGCGGCAGCTGCGAACTGCGAGCGCGTAGTCGACTCACCACCCCAGCCAGTCGGTGGATCGATACACCGTCACCGACGGCGGCGCCTCGAACAACATGCCGACCGCGGCTTGGAACGCCGGGTCGCCGTAGAACGCCTCGAGCCCGGCGCTGTCGCCCCAGATGTCGATGGCGAAGAACTCCTGCGGGTCGTCGACGCCGAGGTAGACCAGGTGCGCCAGGTCGCCCGCCATCATCGCCGCGCGCGACGAGCCACCGACGATCCGATCGTGCAGCGCACGCGCGTCGCGCCCAGCGCCGATGCGACCACGGACGATCACGAACACGTGCTCGGGATCGTCGTCGGCGATGTCGAACTCGCCGTACTCGGCCCAGGTCGTCTGGCGCTCGAACAGATCCAGCGCCGGCGGCCGCGCGAAGAAGCTGCCGAACGCGCGCAGGAACGCGGGGTCGGAGTAGACCGCGTTCGCGCCGTCGAGGTTGGTCCAGCGGTCGAGCGCGAGGAACTCGTTCTCGGTGGTGCCCAGCAGCGTGGTGCCCAACAGCGGGTCGTGGCCGAAGTCTCCCGCGGCCATGGCCGGGCCCATCGCCTCGCCGGCGATCGCGTCGTGGAGCGCCTTGGCCTCGTCGAGATCCTGCGTCGACATCGTGCCGCGGATGAGCGCGATGTACGTCGTGTCTTCGCCGCCGCTGGTGCCGCCGCTGCTGTCGGCCCCGTCCGTCGAGGTGCTGGTGCCGAGCTCGGTCGTGCTCGAGGCCACGCTGGTGGAGCTGTCGGCGCCCTCGCTCGTGGTGGTCCCGGACGCCGAGCCGTCTGCGGATGTTTCGCTGCTGGACCCCGGCGCACCGCCCGGCCCCACGTCGTCACCGCACGCCGCGAACAACAACACCGCGATCACCGAGTTCGTCACGCTTCGCATCGTCTGTGGTCCTTTCGTCGCCGCCGAGGTGGCGGCACGTCAGGCAGTGTGGTCGCGCCTGCAGCGGCCGACCTTGTGCGCCCGTCCACCTCTGTGGCCCGTTCGTCCGCCGGTACGGTCGCGGGCGCGAGCCGGCCGCGCCCGCGCGGACGTGCTATTGCTCGGCTCGATGCGCATCGATTCGGTCGACGGCAACTCGCAACGGCTCGACGGCGGCGCCATGTTCGGCAACGCACCCAAGGCGGTGTGGTCCAAGTGGTGCCCGCCGGACCCGCAGAACCGCATCTCGCTGGCGTGCCGCGCGATGCTGGTGCGCGAGCCCGGCCGCAACGTGCTGCTCGAGACCGGCATCGGCGCGTTCTTCGAGCCGGCGATGCGCGAGCGCTTCGGCGTGGTCGAGGATCGCCACGTGCTGCTCGACTCGCTCGCGGCGCTGGGGCTCGCGCCGCAGGACATCGACGTGGTCGTGCTCTCGCACCTGCACTTCGATCATGCCGGCGGCTTGCTCGCGCCGTGGCGCGAGGGCGCCTCGCCCGAGCTGGTGTTCGACCGCGCGCGCGTGGTCGTGGGTCGCCGCGCGTGGGAGCGCGCCAATGCCCCGCACGCCCGCGACCGCGCGTCGTTCATCCCGGAGCTGCAGCCGCTGCTGACCGCCACCGGACGGCTCGAGATCGTCGACGGCGAGCGCTCGGCGGTGTTGGGTCCGGACTACGGCTTCACGGTCTCGGACGGCCACACCCCGGGTCTGTTGCTCACGCGCGTGCAGAGCCCACACGGCCCGATCACGTTCATGGGCGATCTGGTCCCGGGCGCACCGTGGGTGCACCTGCCGATCACGATGGGCTACGACCGCTTCCCCGAGCTGCTCATCGACGAGAAGCACGCGCTGCTCGATCGCGTGCGCGCCGAGCAGGGTTGGATCTTCTTCACGCACGACGCGGAGGTCGCCGCCGCGCGCGTCGAGCTCGACGACAAGCGGCGCTATCGCGTGGCCGAGCCGCAGGCGCAGCTGCACTGGAGCTGACGCGATCAGCCCGAGCCGTCGTTGCGATCGCGGCTGCCCGCGGGGCCCGTGAACGGGATGGTCTGGCCGGTCACGGCCGCAGCCTCGGGCGCGCTCGCGGCCGCACCGGGCGGGATGATCCGCAGCGGCTGGGTCGCACGCGAGGGCAGCTGGTGCAGCCCCGAACCGTCGAACTCGCGCCGCTCGAGGCTGGCGTCGCGGAAGTACAGCGCGTACTCGGACACCGACGCGTGCACGCGCAGCCACGCCTCGAGGCTGGGCTGGAACCGCGGATCGGCGACCTGGCCCAGGGCCTCGCGCACCGAGGTGTAATCCGCGGGCATGGCCAGCCGCGCGTCGAACACACTCATGAGCTCGGGCACGCGCTCACGCGTGTGCCGCAGCAGCACCCGCCACTGCTCGGGCGAGAACTCCACGCAGCCCTCGGCGTGATCCTCGGCCAGGCGCGCGAGCGCGGCATGATCGCCGCCGATCATCAGCGCGCGCATGTGCGGCTCGAGCAGCGCGAAGACCTCGGGTCGGATCGCGACCAGCTCGTAGACCGGCTCGGCCCACAACCAGTCGTCGCTCTCCTCGGTGATGACGAGGCCGACCAGATCGCTGCCGACCGGCAACGCGTCCGCCAGCTCGGCGAGGCCGAACGAGATCGGCCGCCAGCGATCGCGTCGCGCCGGATCACGCAGCGCCTCGACGAACTCCGACAGCTCGTCGGGGCTCACGACCATGCGCGCGATCCGACGCGGCAGATCGATGACCTGGTAGTAGTCGGACAGCTCGTACATCAGCACGCGCCACTCGCCCGAGAGCAACTCGACGTCGAGGTCGTGGTCGCCGAGCAGGTGCCGGAGCTGGTCCAGGTCGCCCTCGCGCAGCTGCTCGAGGATCTGCGCCTCGAGCTCGCGATACACGTCGGAGGGGATCTGGTACGCCCGCGCGCGCACTGCTGGCAGGCTACCGGAATTGCCCTGCGGCCACCACCGGGAGGCGGCCGCGGGGCGCGGTGGAAATCGGCCGACGCGGCCGGGCCGGCTCGCCCACGGCGCGCCCGCTCGCGCGTCCCGCACAGGGCCGCACGCGCCGTCACCCGCACGCGGAGCCGGGCCAGGCGCTGCGACGCCGCACGTGGGCCGTACGAGCGGCTCGCGGGCCCTGCGGCGACGCGATCACACAGCGCGCCCACGCCCACGTCCGGTCGGGGGCGACTGGTAGACTGATCACGCGGCGCGTGCTGCCGCCCGAAGACCATGATCCAACTCGCCGATGATCCCGAGGTCGCCGAGCAGCAGATCGAGGCCGTGCTGTTCTATCTCACGACCTGCGGCTACATCGACGACGACTTCGACCTGACCGAGAAGTCGTTCGTCCGCCAGCTGCTGCGTCGCATCGTGACCGCGCGCGTCGACGCGAAGGGCCAGCTGGATCCCGAGCTGCGCTTCGAGCAGATCGAGCGCCAGCACGAGCACTACCTCGAGCTGTTCCAGCAGGTCGACTACGAGGTCCGCACGCTGATGGCCGAGGTCGTCGCCGATGGCGAGGACAGCAAGAGCTTCGTGCTCACCAAGCTCAAGCTGCGCTGCTTCGAGCTGTTCCGCTCGCTCTCGCCCGACAACCGCGAGGCGCTGATGCGGATGGTCGACGAGTTCATCAACGCCGACGGCGTCGTCCACCCGCTCGAGGTGCAGTTTCGCAACGATCTCGCGTCGCTGCTGGGGCAGCCGGGCATCCCCGAGCCGGCGGTCGAGAGCAGCGGCCGCGTCGAGGTCGCGCGCCCGGTCGAGCTGCCGACCGCCAGCGTCGATCATCCGTTCTTCCAGGGCTTCGAGCACCACTACTCGCGCGATCCCGAGGTCATCCGCGCGCAGATCGCCGTCGACGTCGGCGTGCTCGACCAGGCCGAGGCCAGGTGGAACCAGCTGCGGGCCGCGGGCGACGGCCGACTGCGCGGCAAGCAGCGCGTGCAGGAGCTCTCGGGCCCCGAGTTCCTCGACGGCCACACCTTCGGCGTGCCGCGACCGGATCGCGACTACGAGCTGATCGTGCTCGGCGATCTGCACGGCTGCTACAGCTGCCTCAAGGCCGCGGTGATGCAGTCGCGCTTCATGGAGAAGGTCAAGGCCTTCCGCGCCGACCCCAGCCGCAACCCCGACGTCCGCCTGGTGTTCCTGGGCGACTACATCGACCGCGGCCGTTTCTCGCTCAACGGCGTGCTGCGGGCGGTGCTCAAGCTCTACCTCGCGGTGCCCGAGCACGTGTTCGTGCTGCGCGGCAATCACGAGTACTACATCGAGTACCAAGGCAAGATCTACGGCGGCGTCAAGCCCTCGGACACCATCAGCTCGCTGCAGCCGCTGGTGCCCGACGAGGTGTTCCACCGCTACCTGACGTTCTTCGAGTCGATCCCCAACACGCTGCTGTTCGACAACCTCATGTTCGTGCACGGCGGCATCCCGCGCGACGCGCTGCTGCGCGATCGTTGGAAGGATCTCTCGACGCTCAACGACCCCGAGCTGCGCTTCCAGATGCTGTGGAGCGACCCCAGCCGCGCGGACTCCGTGCCCGACGAGCTGCAGGCCGCGAGCGCGCGCTTCGCGTTCGGACGGCTGCAGTTTCGCGCGTTCATGGGCAAGATCGGCTGCTCGCTGCTGGTGCGCGGCCACGAGAAGGTCAACGCCGGCTACCGCGACCACTTCCCCAAGGACGACATCCGCCTGCTCACGCTCTTCTCCGCGGGTGGCGTCGCGAACGACGACCTGCCGGAGGACAGCAACTACCGCGACGTCAGGCCGATGGCGCTGACGATCACGCGCACTGCGGGTGAGACCAGGGTCACGCCGTGGGCGATCGACTACCGCGCCTACCAGGGCCCGGACCGCAACGCATTCTTCAAATGAGCGGTAGTCTCGTCGCCGACACATGCGGATCTTCGTCACCGGCGCGGGCGGGCAGATCGGTTCGGACCTCATCATGGCGCTGCGCGAGCGCGGCCACGACGTGCACGGCAGCGACCTCGCGCCGCGACCGTCGCGACTGCCCGAGGACGTACCCTGGCATCGCCTCGACGTGACCGATGCGGTCGCGGTCGCGGGCTTGCTCGAGCAGTTGCGACCGCAGCGCGTGTACCACCTGGCCGCGATCCTGAGCGCGCGCGGCGAGCAGATCCCGCAGACGACCTACGCGGTCAACCAGACCGGCACGTACAACGTGCTCGAGGCGTGCCGCCTGCACGGCATCCCGCAGCTGATCTTCACCAGCACCATCGCGGTGTTCGGTCCAGGTCTGCCCGAGTCGGTGCCCGACGACGTGCCCCTGCGTCCGACCACGATGTACGGCGTCACCAAGGTCGCCGGTGAGTTGCTCGGCGAGTACTACCAGCGCCGCTTCGGCCTCGACTTCCGCGGCGTGCGCTTCCCGGGCCTGATCAGCGCGAGCCTGCCCGGCGGCGGCACCAGCGACTACGCGCTCTTCATGTACACCGACGGCGTGCGCGTGGGCGCGTACGAGGCCTTCTGTCGCGCCGACACGCGCATCCCGTTGATGTACATGCCCGACGGCATCCGCGCGTTGATGGACCTCGCGGACGCGCCCAAGGCCGACCTCCGCCGCTGCATCTACAACATCGCCGCCTTCAGCCCGACCGCGAGCGAGATCGCGGCGAGCGTCGCGACCGCGATCCCTGGCGTGCGCATCACGTTCGCCTCCGACCCGGCGCGCCAGGCCATCCTCGACTCGTGGCCGCGCGCGCTCGACGACCGCAACGCGCAGCAGGACTGGGGGTGGAAGCCCACATTCGACCTCGCGGCGATGACCGCGGACCTGGTCCCACGCGTGCGTGAGCTGTTGGCTCGCACACCCGACGCCCTCAGCGGCCACTGACGCTCGCTGCCCTCGGACGCCCGCGCGCACGTGATGCATGCGCGCGCGCGCGCCGACCCGCGCATGCCTGACGTCGCGGCACCCGGGGTCGCGCCGCTTCCCTGCCCTGCGGTCGCGGTTGTACGATGCTTGTCCAGGTAGCAGAAGCGATGATGACCATGGACTCGACTCGCCTCCGTGGAGTGCTTGCGTTGACGGCTGCGTTCGCGATCGCGGCGTGCGGCAAGGACAGCGGCCAGGACGGCGGCGGCGAGGAGGGCGAGTCCAGCACCGGCGATTCCGGCTCTGCCGCGACGACGATGACGACCGCGTCGGCCACGACCGAGAACACCACCGACCCGTCGTGCATCCCCGGCAGCGAGGACTGCCCCTGTCTCGACGGCGTCGAGTGCCAGGGCACGCTCGAGTGCATCGAGGACACCTGCAAGCCCGGCCCTACGTTCGACACCAACGACGAGGACCGCATGGTGCTCGGCGGTCTGGTGGTGCCGATCCAGGTCGACGTCATCGCCGACGAGTACTCGTGGTCGCAGGTGTCGGGCCCGACCACCGAGATCCTCGGCGAGGGCGCCAACATCCAGGTGCCGGTGCCGGCCGACGCCGCGCCCGGTGAGGTCATCACGCTGCGCATCAGCGCGGTGCGCAACACCATCGAGAAGACCTTCGACCTCAGCATCACGGTGCTCGAGCCGGTGTTCGAGGACTTCCTGGTCATGACTCCGCCGGGCGTCGACGAGCTCGGCACCGGCAGCGGCATCGAGTTCGACGGCGCCGGCAACCTCTGGGTCTCGTCGAGCGAGGGCTTCCTGTCGCGCTTCTCCGTCGACGGCATGTTCCAGTCGCGCTACGAGCTGCCCGGCGGCCCCGCGGGCGTGCGCGAGGGCAACCTGTTCCTGCCCGATCAGGACGATCCCATCGACGTGCTCTACGTCGCGCAGACCACCGACCAGGCCATCGTCGCGTACAACCCCACCAACGACGAGACCACCACCATCGCCAGCGAGCTCGAAGGTGGCGGCGCGCTCGGTGCGGTCGGCACGGTGCTGCCCGACGGCAACGGCGACGTGTACTTCACCAACCCCGCCGCGAACCAGATCATCCGCTACGTCGCCGACGAGGGCGTCGCGCGCGTGTTGACCGAGGCGGTCGTGGCCCCCACGACGCTGAGCTTCGGCCCCGACGCGAACGTGCTGTTCGTCGGCGCGGTCGGCCAGGTGTGGCGCGTCGGCCTGCTGCAAGACGGCACCGCGGGCGAGCCCGCGCTGTACGCCGACGTCGGCGACACCATGGATCCGCTGCAGACCGTCGGCGGCATCGCGTTCGACGAGGGCGGCAACGCGTGGATCGGGGTTCCCGGGGCCAACAGCGCGCACATCGCCCCGTACGTCGCCGAGGGCGCGACGACGATCAGCCGTAGCTTCAGCGACGTGGGCGCGGGCTTCTCGTCGTTCGCCAACATCCGCTTCGGCGACGGCGACTTCGACGACACCACGATCTACTGGACCAACGGGAGCGATCGCACGATCGGCCGCATCCTGACCGGCCTGCAGCGCGGCTAACATCGCCGCATGTTCGAACAGGCGAAGGACCACTACGCGGCCATCCTGCAGGAGATCCGCGACGCGGGGCTGTACAAGCACGAGCGCGTCATCGAGTCGCCCCAGGGCGCGAACATCCGCGTCGGCGGCCGTGAGGTGCTCAACTTCTGCGCCAACAACTACCTGGGTCTCTCGAGCCACCCGCAGGTGATCGCCGCCGCGCGGGCCTCACTCGACGAGCGCGGCTACGGCCTGTCGAGCGTGCGCTTCATCTGCGGCACCCAGGACAAGCACAAGCAGCTCGAGGCCGCGATCGCGACCTTCCTCGCCACCGACGACACGATCCTGTACAGCTCGTGCTTCGACGCCAACGGCGGCGTGTTCGAGACGCTGCTGGGGGCCGAGGACGCGATCATCTCCGACGAGCTCAACCACGCGTCGATCATCGATGGCATCCGCCTGTGCAAGGCCCAGCGCTTCCGCTACCGCCACGACGACCTCGACCAGCTCGAGAGCATGCTGCGCGAGGCCCAGTCGGCGCGCGTCCGCATGATTGCGACCGACGGCGTGTTCAGCATGGACGGCGACATCGCGCGGCTGCAGCAGATCTGCGACCTCGCGGAGCGCTACGGCGCGATGGTCATGGTCGACGACAGCCACGCCACCGGCTTCGTCGGCAAGACCGGCCGCGGCACGCCCGAGCACCACGGCGTCATGGCCCGCGTCGATGTCATCACCTCCACGCTGGGCAAGGCGCTGGGCGGCGCGTCGGGTGGCTTCATCACCGGGCGCAAGCCGCTGATCGAGCTGCTGCGCAACCGCTCGCGGCCGTACCTGTTCAGCAACACGCTGGCGCCACCGATCGTCGCCGGCAGCCTCGCGGTGCTCGAGCTGCTCTCGGCATCGACGGAGCTGCGTGACCGGCTCGAGACCAACACCGCGCGGTTCCGCAGCGGCATGTCCGCGGCTGGGTTCGCGCTGCGGCCCGGCGTGCACCCGATCGTCCCGATCATGCTCGGCGAGGCCAAGCTCGCCGTCGACTTCGCCGCGCGCCTGCTCGAGCACGGCATCTACGTCATCGGCTTCAGCTATCCGGTGGTGCCCAAGGGCCAGGCCCGGATCCGCGTGCAGTTGTCCGCGGCGCACAGTGCCGCGGACGTCGATCGTGCCATCGCGGCGTTCTCCGAGGTCGGCAAGCAGCTCGGCGTGCTGTGAGCGTCGGGCGAGACGCTCGGCGTCTCATCCGGCACTCACGCGGGCTGCTCGCGTCGCGGTCAGACGTGCTCGTCGACCGCGACGTACGCGACGGTGATGACGAACGCGCACACGAGCAGCAGGATAGAGATGGTCAGCGGGTTCATGGCGCTTGGGCTCTGACGGCGCCGGTCTGCGGCGTAGTCACCGACTTGGTTTAGCCAGTGCCGTGCCAGGTTCCGGGCAGTTGGCACCCTAGCCTGCTCGCACGGCACTTGGACAGTTTTCGTCCAGGAAATCGGCTCGCACGCGCCCGACTCGGGCACGTCGGTGTCGCGATGCGCAGCACGGTTCGCGCAACCCGCCTGGGCGGATCGTTGCGAGTTGCATCGACAGGCGCTGCGCGCGGCTCGACGCGATGCCGGGCAGGCATGCGGCTTCACTGTCATTACCGCCGTCGACGGCGCCGGCGCGAGGGCCTCCGCCGTGCCCGGCACGACGGCCGCGCGGCCGTCTGCGGTCACCGGTAGACGCGCTGGCCGGCCTGGAGCGCCAGCTCGAACTTGTCGAGCTGGTCGATGATGGCTCGCAGCCGCTCGTCGAGCGGTGGACCGCCGCTGCGCATGATGTGACGGCGCTCGAACGCATAGCCCTCGGCGGCCAAGGCGTTGCGGATCGGCTCCGCGTTGGCACCGAGGTCCGCGAGCGTCGCCTGGTCGAGCTCGGAGAGGCGGTCCACATGCACCAGCCAGTCGGCGATGGCGCGACTGACGTTCATCAGCATCGTGTCGAAGCTGTCGAGATCCTCGGCGGTGGCGTTGAGCTGGCCCTGGCGCAGCTCGGCGATGTCGCGCACCGGCGCCTCCAGGCTGATCCGCAGCGAGCGGGTGTCCATCGCCAGCGAGCGCAGTGCGTGGCCCAGGTGATCGAGCCGCAGCGGGCTCTCCTCGCGCGCGCCCTCGAGGTACTTGCGGTCTCGTGCGCTCGAGCGCAGCACCCGGAAGAGGCCGTAGCCGGCGCACGCGGCGACGAAGAGGAAAAAGAAGCCCATCGCGGCGAACAGGAGCGAGAAGAGGAACGAGGGCACGGCGTGGTGGTTGGCCCCGAGGCCCGCGATCATACCCGCGGCGCTGGGCGCCGCAGCCGTGACGCCGCGCCGTGCGGAAAACGCAAACGGGCGCCCGGTTTCCCGAGCGCCCGCGACCCCATCCCCTGCGCCGGGGCCCTCGCGGACCCCGGTCGTTCATCGGCTCAGCCGAAGATCGGCAGCGGATCGCCGCCGCCCTCGAAGTCCAGCGGGAACATCGACGCCAGCTCGCTCTGCTCGAGGCCGAGGAGCCTGCGCAGACCCCAGTGGATGTCTGCGGTGTGGATCCGGCGCGCCGTCTCGGAGCTGTCGATGTCCAGCGTCGGCGTGACGCCGAGCGCCGAGTGCTCCTCGTTGGTGGCACCGACGACGCGGTTGCCCTTGATGCCAGCGCCCATGAACATCATGGACGTGACGTTCCAGTGGTCCTTGCCCATGCCGCCGTTGTAGTACGGCGTGCGGCCGAAGTCGGAGCCCATGCACAGCAGGACCTTGTCGCCCACACCCTGGCGCTCGGCCTCCTGCATGAAGAAGTCCGCGCCGTCGAGCAGCTCGAGCAGGCGGGGAATGTGGCTCGCGTCGTGATCGCCGTGGGTGTCGAACCCGCCGGTGTCCATGTTCGCCGAGATGCAGATGCCAGCGCGGTAGGCCGCGATGATCAGCTGCGCCTGGCCACGCAGGCCCTGCTCGAGCTGCTCCGGCAGGTACTCCTGCAGGCGCTTGAGCTCGTTGCTGCCGCTGCGCGCGGTGAACATGGCGTTGATCGCCGAACGGATCTTCGGCAGGCCCTGGTTCGCGGCCAGGGCTTGATCGCGGCCCGCCTGGGACGCGTCGATGAGCTCCTGCACCTTGGTGCTGTGGAAGCCCGACTGCTCGTTGTTCGGGTCGATGCGCTGCGGGTAGGCCAGGCGACCGAGGACGTTGATGGCGTTGCCCGCCGCGCGGACGCGGGGCGCGATGCCAGCCGTCTCGGCGTAGCCGCCGAAGCTCATGAACGCCATCGGCAGCTCCTTGCCGAAGGCACCGGCCGCGAACGCGGCGATGCTCGGGTGGCCCTCGCCGAGACGACCGGACCAGGTGGTGCGGTTGCCGGTGTCGTGGCCGTTGGTCTGCTGGTCGATGCCGTTCACCACCAGCAGGCGCTGGTAGTACGTCTCGAAGAACGTGCGCATCGAGTACGTGAGCTGCAGCTGCTGCGCCTGGTCTTGGAACAGGG
Source organism: Nannocystaceae bacterium (assembly GCA_019694555.1). Classification (GTDB taxonomy): domain Bacteria; phylum Myxococcota_A; class Polyangia; order Nannocystales; family Nannocystaceae; genus Xiheibacterium. Next base: position 32,292 of record JAIBBS010000042.1, on the reverse strand, counting down.
ACGTATCAGGCAGCGGGGTGTACCGGATGTTGCCGACCTGCTCGATCTCATCGGTCAGGTAGGACGCGTTCATCGGGTTCGGGTCCGCCTCGCTCTTGGCCCCCTTGGGGTCGCAGAAGCTGGTCGGATCCCAGCCGCCGCCTGCGTTCAGGCAGACGACCAGGGTGCCCGTATAGGGCTCGAACGTGACACGGGGTTTGCTCGCCACCTGTCGTCCGCCGAACGCCGTGGGGGCGATGACGGAAAGACCCGTGCACGAGGCAAGCTTGAGGAAGTCGCGGCGATCCATGGCTGTTTCGTCTCCCTTCGTTCTTTACTCGTGCAGGAACCGGTAGTCGGAGAGCAGGTAGCTGGTGACTGCCATCCAGGCGCGGATGGTGTAGTTGCGGTCTTCCGTGATGGCGCGCTCGTTGAGCGGAGCGCCCGACCAGAAGTCGTTCGTCGCTTGGCAGGTGCCAGGGAGCTGCGGAGTGTACTCCGGCACCTCGTTGCCCTGCTCGTCGGTGACGGTCGCGTCCATTCCGCGCTGACCCTCCTTCCACACCTTCAAGAAGAGCTCGTAGGTGCGGTTGATCTCGGGGTCGTTCTGGTCGAGGTACTCGCCCAGGAGCGCCGCGTGGAGGTACTGGATGTTCGCGCGGATGGCCGAGGCCGCTGCCGGCACCTCGAACCCGTTGCCGTCTTCCGGCTCGAAGGTCGGATCGACGTAGGGGAAGAGGCGGCGGTCACCGGGTGCACGGGTGAAGTCGGCTGCCGTGGTCCAGCAGGAGATTTCGTTGCCCATGCGCTTGGCGACGTTCGCCATGATGCCGTTCGGCGTGGTGATGCGCTCCACGACCGTGTCGGAGTCGATACCGCCGTAGAAGATGCGGTACTCGTCGAGGTCGAGTAGCACGTCGGTGCCGTCGACACCCACGCGCCACGGCTGGCCCGTGACGGCCTCGATCTTCCGGTGCAGCTGCTCGGGGATGAGCAGGCGGCCGGTGCCGAGCTTGGCGAGCTCGAGCTCGCGCGTCTCGTCGAGACCCGTCGCGTTGTAGGCGCGGTAGTACGGCGTCTTGACGATCTCCTTCACGACCGTCTTGAGGTTGTAGTTGCTGTCGATGAACTTCTGCGCGATGTCGTCGAAGATCTTCGACTGCATGTCCGAGGCGCGGATGCCCTCGAGGTAGCCCGCCTCCGACGGATCGGTGGGCGCCTCGAGCGGGTCGTCGCCCGACAGGCCGTGGTACATGACGTGGATCGAGGACAGCGCGAACTTGCGGTCCTTGCTGGCCTCGGTGCCCAGCCAGTTGAGCGCGCGCGGGTACTCCTCCGGCGGCATGACCTTGTCGCCGTAGCCCGGCGCCTTCATGTCGCCGAACCAGCCCATCTCCGGCGGGGCGTACTCGCCCATGGGACCGAAGTTCTGGAACGCGCCGGCGACGGGGTCCACCTGGAGGTGGCACACGTTGCACTGCGGGTTGTTGAGCCACGGCGCGACGCCGAGGATCGCCGACGACTGCACCGGCCGCTCGCCGAGCTTGAGCACGTCCGTCGCGAGGAAGAACTTGTAGAACACGCGCGAGCGAGCGCGGTTCCGGTTCGTCATCGTGGTCGGCCAGCGGTTGAGGAACACCGTGGACGTCATGACGCCCGCGTGGGGGATGCCCGGCACCTTCGACGGGACGAACTCCTCGTAGTCGCCCGGCGTCTGGAACTGCACGCCCTGGAGGCCGTACACCTTCGCCGAGTAGAAGTTCACCATCGTGTAGTCGGCGGTGAGGATCTCGGTGAAGGGCTTGTTCTCCTTCACGACGTGGGCGATGAGCTCCAGCGGCTCGCGCGCCACGGCCTGGTTGCTGAAGCGACCGGCGGTGTCCGGATCGGCCTCGTTCTCGTACCAGCGGACGTACGGGTAGACCGGGTTGTCCTCGTCCATGTTCTGCGCCTCGAGCAGGTCGAGCGCCATGGTGTCGGGGTAGTACCGGTCGGTCAGGAAGTGGTCGTTGTAGATCTCCTTGAGGCGATCGTAGAACGCGTCTTCCGACATCATCTCGTCGAGCACCGCGTCGAGGGCCTCGAAGCCACCGTCGCGGACCCGCTGCTCTTCCTCGGGCGAGGGCAGCCGGCCGACGATGGACAGCGACGCCTTGCGCAGGGTCGCGACCTCGTCGAGCAGCTCGACGCCAGCGAAGAACGTGGCCTCGTCGTCGCCGTCATCCTCACAGGTGACGGGGTTGTCGAGGCGCTCGATCATCGCCTGGAACGCCTTGTACTCCTCGCTGCCCTTGTCGAGCTGCATGTTGCCGCCGTGGGCGATGCCCTTGTCCATCGACGGCTTCACGAGGATCCAAGGAACGCCCTCGTACTCCAGCTTGGCCATCGACTCGAAGACCTCGAGGTTGTTCTCGAGGTAGTCGGGGCCCCACTTGGCGTCACGAAGGATGAAGCTGGAGTCCTTGGCGGCACCAGTGTCGCTGTGACACTTGATGCAGGTCGTGCCGAGGATGTTGGCCCACACCTTCTCTTTGAAGAAGTCCTCGTTGGAGACGCACTTTTCGTCCTTTGCGCCTCCCTCGTTGCAGGCGTTGAGTGTGAAGGCAGAGAGTAGCCCCGCCGCCACTCCCAACCCGAGCGTCTTGCTGGCTTTGCGCGCTCGCATCGTCTTGCTCCCCTGGTTGCTTGCCCGACCCACGGAAAAACTTGTCGACCACGGGATCCCGCATCCCATGCCGCGATCGCATCCTATGGCGATCGTGGTCGCAGTGGCAAGCACGAAGTTCACGTAGACGCGATCGCAGCCCGGGAAATTCGGGCTTCCACGAGAGGTCGTGTCGCGCGCATCTGGGGCCTTCGACACCCACGCGATCGCAGCGCAACGACGCGACGATGGTGTCGCTCGCAAGCCCCACACTGTCACGATCGCCTCGCAGATGGGTCTGCGTCCGCATCGAGAGCGGCGGAGCTTTGGCAGGAACGGAGCTCGGCCTCGCTGGCCACACGCGTCGTGGCTCACTGCCGCGAAGCGTGCGGGCTTCAGCCCCCGAGTGATCGCGCGAACTCGGGCATCGATGGCGCCGCAATTTTTTTTTCACCCGACGCGGATCTCTGCGCGTGCTCGCGCCGAGCTCGAGCAGATGCGCAATGCACACGCATGCGCGTGTAGGCAAGGCGCGTAGCGAAGACGACAGAAACGACGAAGGCACGGTCTTGGCCGTGCCTTCGTCTCCATCGTCGCTCGAGCGGTGACGCTCGACGTCGCGGCTTCAGATCGTGGTGGTGCCGCCACCGGTGGAGCCGCCACCGCCGGACGAACCGCCGCCGCCGCTGCTGCCACCGGAGGGATCCGTGGTCGTGGTCGGATCGGTCGGGTCGGTGGTCGAGTCCATCGGCCCGGTGTCCATGGGTCCAGTGTCGCTGCCATCGGGGACGCACTGGCCCGCCGCGTCGTCGCAGAACTCGCCGTCGCCACAGCCAGGCGCACAGCTGCCGCCGCAGCCATCGCCGCCGCACATGCGGCCCTCGCAGTTGGGCACGCAGACGCACGAGAGATCCTCGCCGGGCGCATAGCCTTCGATGCACATGCATGACGCGGCCTCGCCGTTGACGACGCAGGTGCCGTAGCCGGAGCAGGTCTCCGCGTAGCACGGGCTGGTGTCGAACGAGAAGAAGCCCAGCTGGTACGCGAGGTCGTCTGCACCACCGACGACGCCGACGACCACCGGTGTGTCGAGCTTGCCGGACTGGAACGGCGTCACGTCGAACTCGATCTCCGCGCTGGTGACTCCGACCTTCGCGGTGAGCGGACCATCCGAGCAACCAGCAGCGAGCGAACCACCCTGCACGCCACCGAGCTCGAAGCCGCAGTCGCCCTCGCCGGTGCCGTTGAGCGCCTTGTCGTAGACCTGCTCGGTGTCGTAGATGGTCAACGCCAGGTTGAAGCGCGGCGTGTTGGTGAGGCCCATGCGGAAGTGGGCGAGGTCGCGGATGGTCGCGCCGGCCTGGCTCGGCGAGCTGCCGAGCACGGGCTCGAGCGGCTCGGCCATGCGCATGCCCGCGGTCGCGACGGCGATGGCACCCAGCTCGTTGATCCACGCCGAAGTGCCGTGCGCAGCCACGGTGAGGCCATCTTGCACGAACAACACCGCGGGATCGTCGGGCGCGTCGGCGAACGACAACTCTGCCGGCAATCGCAAGCGGAACGGCTCGACCTCGGACTCGTCCTCGGGCCCGAGCTCGAACGCACCGCCCTGCTGCACGTAGTCGCGGGCCGAGAGATCACGCGGCGACGTCCGCAAGCCGAGGTTCGTCTCCGCCGTCAGTGCACCCGCGGGAATCTCGAGGCGGATGCCGCCGCCGGCGAGCACGCCGCCCATCGGCCCGATGGTCTCGCGGGCGATCAGATCGCCCTTGGCGGCATCGCCTTCCTTGCACGCCGAGACCGAGACGGCACACAGCAGCATCGATGCGAGCAACCGAGGTGAAGCCAGGCGGATGGACATGAGCACCTTCGACTCTACACCACACGCGACGCCGCAGGCAGCGTCGATCGAGCGCGTGTCGAGCGTGTCGTTGCGCGTTCACTCTGCGTGTGGGCGCATGCCCCCACGTGTTGAACTCGTTGCGCACCGACGACACGTGAGCCTCGCGAGGAACGGCAGCGACAGCGCCGGACTGCACCGCGTATTCGCGATCGGCACGACGCGTTCGCAGCGCACCCGCGTGTACACGCGCCGGACCCAGGTGCGCGACCAGGGCGCCAACCCGCGCGCGGCCCCACGTGGGCGACCACGCGCAGACGCACCGCCACGGGCAGCCACGGCCGGTGTACGCTGTGTGCGGCCGAGTCGTACCCATGCGGTTCTCGATCCTCTTCTTGATCGTGTCCGTCGCCGCCCCGCTGGGCTGCGGTGGACAAGGTGGCGCGCAACCCTCCGTCGAAGAATCGATCGCGAAGGCGGTCCAGCTCGAGAGCAAGGACCAGAAGGCACGCGAACAGATCGAGGCTTCGCATCGCGCCGCGAAGGACGAAGCGCGCAAGAGCGAGGAGGCCACGGTCGCAGCTCGCAACGCGGAGATCGACGCCGCCGCGACGCTGCCCTCGCCGATGCCCGCCGATGTCGCCACCGCGTGCGACGCCGTCGTGGCGGCATACGATGATTTCATGAAGCGTGGCCCCGAGCGCGACGCGCTCGAGTGGTTCGAAGGCCGCCGCAAGAAGATGGGCGAGCGACGCGCGACGTGCATGAGCCAGGGCAACCTCTCCGTCGCCGCGTGTCAGGGCCGCGCACTGATGGCGCCGCTGCCGTCCCTGGCCGAGCTGCCGCGCCTCGAGGCCGCCGCGATGGTGACCACGCGGTGCGCCGACAAGTTCGGAGCCAACGGCGGCAAGCCGGCCGCTGGGCTATGATGCGAGGACGATGGTGATGCTGCGTTGGCTGGGACTCGCGATCGCGCTGGGCACCGCCGCGTGCACGATCGCCAACCCCGCCTTCGGCCTCGACGGCAGCAGCGACGGCGGCGGGGACTCGCAGGGCTCGGCCGACGCGTCGACGACCGGCGGCGCGGACTCGTCCACCGGTGGCGGCGATGGCAGCGGTGAGGCCAGCACCGGCGGCAGCACCACCGTCGGTGCGACCTGCGAGTTGCCGGAGTTCCTGACGCTCGATGCGACGATGTACAAGGACGGCGACGAGGTGCCGCCGTTGTGCGGCAGCCTCGAGTACAACGGCCAGCTGCTCGCCAGCGACGACACGCAGGTGCAGATCCGGCAGTGCGCCGACAGCTGTCCCTGCGAACAGGGCCCGGAGTTGGTGGCCGAGCTGCACGGCGTGCCGGTGGCCGTGCCCGAGGCGCTCGTCGACACCTGCGTGCGACTGGTGTTGGTGCGCCGCACGGAGGACTGCGCGATGACGGTCTTCGGCGTCGTCACCCGCGGCGACGGCGACACCAAGACCGCCTTTCTCGCGGTGCAGAGCGCGGACGACCTCCCCGGCGGCGTGGTGAACCTCATCGCGCCCGTCGGCTTCGATCTCATCGAGGCCTGCGCCTGTAGCGACTGCTGCGCCGAGACGGGCTCCTACGCGCTGCGCTTCGGCGACGTCGTGTTGGAGGCGGGCGAGTCCGCCCTGGTGCCGCAGCCGTACTTCGGCGCCTACGACATGGACGTCACCGCCCACGCGGCGCACGTCGACGAGACATGTCTGCGCGACAAGGTCTGGTCCGCCACGCTGGTCCCGTCGTGACACACGACGACGACGTGCGCAGCCTCGGGGTCGCGCGCTGGGAGTGGCGCGGCGAGCAGGCCACGCTCGCCGACGACACCGTCGCGCGCGAGGAGCCGCTGGAGCTGCGCATCGCCGGCGTGCCGATCGCGGTGGTCATGCGTACGCCTGGCGACGATCTCGATCTCGCGCGCGGGTTCCTGCTGAGCGAGCGCATCGTGGCGTCGCCCGCGGAGATCACGTCGCTGCGGCACTGCGACCGCGTCGACGAACCGGACGCGGAGGACAACGTGCTCAACGTCGGGTTGTCGCCCTCGGTCGAGTTCGATCTGCAGCGGCTGCGCCGCAATCTCTATGCCTCGAGCAGCTGTGGCGTGTGCGGCAAGGCCTCCATCGCGGCCGCGATGGCCTGCGCAGCGCCGCTGCACGACGCACTCGCGCTGCCGATCGACACGTTGCGCGCACTGCCGCAGCGGTTGCAGGCCGGGCAAGCGACCTTCGCGAGCACCGGAGGCCTGCACGGCGCGGGCCTGTTCGACGAGTCCGGCACCGCGCTGGTGATCCGCGAGGACGTCGGCCGCCACAACGCGATCGACAAGGCCATCGGCTGGGCCGCCGTGCACGATCGCTGGCCGCTGTCGTCGCGCGTGCTCGCGGTCTCGGGCCGCGTCTCCTTCGAGGTGGTGCAGAAGGCCCTGGCCGCGCGGATCCCCGTGATCGTCGCGGTCTCGGCACCCACGTCGCTGGCGGTCGCGCTGGCCGAGCGCAGCGGCATGACGCTGCTGGGCTTCGTGCGCGGGGATCGTGCGTGTGTCTACGCCGGCGCCACGCGAGTGCGACGCGGGTGAGTCGCGTCAGCAGGCCGCGCCCGCGCCGTCGGGACGCGGGAAGCCGTCCGCGTCCTCTTCACCGGCGCGCGGCACGAGGCAGCGGAAGTCCTTCTCGATCAGCAGCGACAGCCGGCGTCCGTCGGGCAACGCCTGCTCGGCAGCGACGCCGACCGCGTCGGTCTGCGTCAGCCGCCGCAGCTGGGCGACCGGCATCGCCACCGTGATCGCCGTGCCGTCGAAGCTCGCGGCCAGCGCGGTCGCGCCCTCGGACGCGCGCACCACGTAGCGCAGCGCGGCGCCATCGGGACCGAAGTGAATCGCCTCGGCGACCTCGCCGGTCTGCGCGAGGGTCTCGAGGTCCCGCTGCGACAGGCGCAGACGCAGTGCGTCACCGCGGATGCGGAGCTTCATCGCAGCCCAGCCTAGCATGCGCTTGATCCCGACGGCACGCGGGCGCATCTTTGCAGCTGCTTCGATGTCGCGCAGGCGCGCAGCGGTGATCCTCGCCGGCGGCGATTCGAATCGCATGGGGCAGCCCAAGCCGTGGCTGGTCCACGACGGCGAGACGCTGCTGCACCGCGTCGTGCGCATCGCGATGCAGGCGTGTCCGCTCGCCGTGGTCGTGGGCGCACCGGGGCAATCGCTGCCGCCGTTGCCCGACGGGGCGCTGCGCATCGACGACGACGTCGCCGCAGGTGCCACCGGCCCGCTGTTGGGCGCGTGGACCGGCCTGCGCGCGTGCGCCGAGCTCGGCAGCGAGCTGGCGTACCTCGGTGCCTGCGATGCCGCATGGCTCTCGGTCGCGCACGTCGAGTCGATGCTGCAACGACTCGAGCACGACGCCACCAGCCTCGCGGTCGTGCCCGAGAGCGGACCGCTGCACGATGGCACCCGCATCGTGCACGCGACCAGCGGCGCGGTGCGGGTCACGGTCGCACGCGACACCGCGGCGGCGCTGTTGCGCGCGGGTCAAGGCGCGCTGCGACGGCTGTACGAGGGCCTCGCGGCGCGACGCGTGGCGGTCGCGAGCCTGCCCGACCCCGACGCGGTCTCGGCCTGCAACACGCCCGAGCAGTGGGCCGCGGCGCAGCGACGATGGGCGGCGCCGCAGTGAGCACGGCGTCTGCGCACCGCGGTGGTGATGCCCTCGCAGCGCTGGCCGTGCTGGCGCTGCTGATCCCGCAGGCGATGGCGTACGCGCTGCTCGCCGGGGTCCCGCCCGCGGTCGGGCTCGCATGCGCGGCCGTGGCTCCGATCGCCTACGCATTGCTGGGTTCGAGCCCCTACCTCGGCGTGGGTCCGGTCGCGCTGACCTGTCTGCTGGTCGCCAGCGGCCTGCAACCGCTCGCCGAACCCGGCGGCGCGCGCTACCTCGAGCTGCTGGTGGCGCTGACGCTGCTGGTCGCGGGTGCCTACGGCCTGCTCGCGCTGCTGCGCGCGGGCTTCGTCGCGAACTTCCTGGGCCATCCCGCGATCGTGGGCTTCAACGCCGCCGGCGCGCTGTTGACCGCGGCCAGTCAGATCACGCCGCTGCTGGGCCTGCCGCGCAGCGCCGCCGCCGGCACCTCCGCTGCCAACCCGTGGCCGGTGCTGCTGCACCTGCACGAGGGTTCGTTGCTCGCGCTGGGCTTCGGGCTCGCGACGATCGTCGCGCTGGTGCTGCTGCCGCGCTGGCAGAAGCGGCTGCCCGCGGCCCTGGTCGCGTGCGTGATCGGTGGCATCGTCGCGTGGGCGCTCGGTCTGCCCGCGCGCGGGCTCGCGGTCGTCGGCGCGGTGCCGCGCGCGCTGCCCTCGATGACGCTGCCGGATCTCTCGTGGGCCGACCTGCGTGCGCTGCTGCCGACCGCGCTGTCGGTCGCGATCATCAGCTACGGCTCCTCGGTCGCGATCGCCAAGGCCTTGGCCGCCAAGCAGCGGCAGTCGATCGATCCCAACCGCGAGCTGTGGGGCCTGGGCCTCGCCAACGTCGCGTCGGCGGTGGTCGGATCGTTTCCCGCCGGCGCGAGCCTGTCGCGCACGGTCGTGGCCATGCACGCGGGCGCGCGCACGCGTCGCGCGGGCGCGATGACCGGTGTGGGGGTGATCGTCGCGGTCACGGTCGCGGCGCCGGCGTTCGCCGTGCTGCCCATGGCGGTGCTCGCCGGCATCGTGATCCACGGCGCGATCCAGCTGGTCGACGTGCGCGAGTCGATCGCGGTGTTCCGCACGCACCGCAGCGACGCCGCCACGATGGTGGCGACGTTCGTCGCGACCTTGGTGCTCGGCCTCGTCGAGGGTCTGGCCGCGGGACTGGTGGTGGCGCTGGCGCTGTTCGTCTACCGCACCGCCTCGCCGCACACCGCCGAGCTCGGCCGCATCCCGGGCTCGATGGTGTACCGCAACACCGCGCGCTTCTCGGTCGAGACCTGCCCGCAGGTCGGGATCCTGCGCGTCGATGCGCCGCTGTACTTCGCCAACGCGCGCTTCCTCGAGGACCGCGTGCACGCGATGCTGGCCGAGCGGCCGCAGCTGCAGCTGCTGGCGCTCGACTGCAGCGGCATCGCCGACGTCGACGCCACCGCGGTGCAGTCGCTGCGCAACCTGACGTTGACGCTGCGCGAGCGCGGCAACGATCTGCACCTCATCGGCCCCATCGGCCCGGTGCGCGACGTGCTCGAACGCACCGGCCTGCTGCAGCTGCTCGGCCCCGACAACCTGCACCGCACCATCGTCGAGGCCGCACCGACGTTGATGGCGCGGATCGATCGCGGCTTCTGCGAGGGCAAGTGCCGCGTGTCGGCGTTCCCCGATTGCACCCTGATCCCGCGCGCCGCGGCTCCGACCCCGGCGAGCGACGCGGCGCGCTTCAGCCCGCAGATCTAGCCCGGCAGCCCGCGGCGCGCGGCGAGCCTGCCGCGCGTCGGCGCGCTACCATTGCGGCCGATGTCGCGCCCGCTCGCGTTCGACGATCCCCACGCGGAGCACCGCTTCGTGCGGCTGCGCGAGGTGCAGCTGCACTGCGTCCACGTCGCGCCGACGCACGCACGGGCGCGCGAACCGGTGCTGCTGCTGCACGGCTTCCCCGAGTTCTGGTACGCGTGGCGCCACCAGCTCGCGGGCCTGGCCGCGGCGGGGCTGCACGTGTACGCGCCGGATCTGCGCGGCTACAACCTCTCGGACAAACCCGACACGATCGCGAGCTACACCGTCGAGCGCCTCGCCGACGACATCGCCGAGCTCATCGATGCCCTGGGCCTGGGCACCGCGCACGTGGTCGGCCACGACTGGGGCGGCATGGTCGCGTGGTGGCTCGCGATGCGTCACCCGCAGCGGGTCGCGCGGCTGAGCGTGCTCAACTGCCCCCACCCCGCGCACCAACTGGCGATGATGTTCGATCCGGTGCAGCTGCGGCGCTCGTTCTACATGCTGGTGATGCAGCTGCCGGGCGTGGCCGAGCGCCGGCTCGCGGCCGACGACTTCGCGGTGCTGCGCCGGATCCTGCGCCGCGACCCCGCGCGCGAGGGCGCCAACGACGACGCAGACATCGCGCGCTACGTCGAGGCCATGGCGCGCGACGGCGGCCACGCGGCGATGCACTACTACCGCGCACTGTTGCGCCGCAACCCCTGGCGCCTGCGCCGGTCCCTGCGCCCGATCGAGCTGCCGGTGCAGGTGATCTGGGGCGCGAAGGATCGACACCTCGGCTTCGAGTACGCCGAGCCGCCGGCGAAGTGGGTGTGGCACTGTCGCTTCGACGTGCTCGAGTCCGCCAGCCACTGGGTGCACGTCGACGCGCCCGACGAGGTCGACGCGTTGTTGCTCGAGTTCATGGACGAGGTGCAGCGATGAGCATGGGCGCCGATCTCACGGCAGGACTCTCCGACGCGCGGCGCGGCGCGGCGCTGGCCTGGGGCACGCCCGCGGTGCGGCGGCTGTACCTGCAGCTGGCCGCGGTGCTGCTGCTGGTCTCGACCGCGCTCGACGTCGCCGGCATCTGGGCCGTGGTCGCGTGGACCCGCGGCGACGGCAGCGAGGGCTTCTGGGCGATGGTCTTGCTGTTGCTGCTGCGACTCGCGGGCATCGGCATCGTGCTGCTGGTCGCGCCGATCGTGGCGATGTTCCTGATCCAGCTGGTGGTGCCGCTGCTGGGCGAGCGGGTGTTCCTCGCGGGCCTGCGCGTGCTCGCGCCGGCGCGCGCCGACGCGCTCGCGGCCGCGCCGGGTCTGCCGCTGGCGACCACGGTCGCGAACGTCGTGATCCGCCTGCTCACGTTCGTGGGCATGACACTGCTGCTGTTGCTGCTCGCGTGGGTGCCCGTGGTGGGTCCGGTGTTGGCGCCGGTGCTGCAGGCGTGGCGCTCGGCGGTGGCGTTGTCGTGGGAGCTGCTCGATCCGTACTTCGATCGCCTCGGGCTGGCGCGCGAGGGTCAGGTCGCGCTGCTGCGGCGGCACCAGGCGCGGCTGCTGGGCTTCGCGCTGCCGTTCGTGTTCGTCATGGCGATCCCGATCGTGGGGCCGCTGGTGTTCGGACTGGCGCAGGCCGCCGTCGCGGTGGTCGTGGTCGAGGCCATCGAGGCGCCCGGGAGCGCGGCGTGAGGCGTGCGCTCGCGCTGGCGCTGCTGCTGGGCTGCGGCACCACGGCGCATCACGACGCGGTCCGCACGTCCACGACCCCGCCCGCGCTCGCCAGCGAGGCGCCCCAGCCGGTCGCGGTACGCATCAACCACAGCTACGAGGGCAAGCGCGCCCAGGACTGGGGCAGCTTCGAGCGCGAGGGTCGCGAGGTCTTCGATCACCGCGACGAGATCCTCGGCGCGCTCGCGATCACCCCGGGCACGCGGATCGCCGACGTCGGTGCCGGCACCGGGCTGTTCACGCTCGCGTTCGCACGCGCCGTCGGCGAGGGCGGCCTGGTGTATGCGATCGACGTGCGGACGTACTTCCTCGAGCACATCGCCGCCCGTGCGCGCGAGCAGGCGCTCGCCAACGTCAAGCCCGTGCTCGCGGACCAACGGCACACGGGTCTCGCGGCGCAGACCATCGAGCTGGCGTTCCTGTGCGACGCCTATCACCACCTCGAGCTCCCGCGGACCTACCTCGCGGATCTCCACCGCGCACTGGTCGAGCGTGGACGCCTGGTCGTGATCGACTATGACCGCACGCGGCCCGGCACGAGCGCGTGGATGAAAGACCACGTGCGCGCCGATCCGGACGCGTTTCGCAGCGAGATCGAGGCCGCGGGCTTCCGCCTGGTGGCGGCGCCGGCGCTGCTGCGCGAGAATTTCGTGATGGTGTTCGAGCGGACCTGACGACGCGGACTACCGCGCCGGCCATCGTCCGTGCCACCATGGGCGCGGGAGCGGCGGGCATGATTCGGACGACGGCGTGGTGCGGGTGTGCGGTGGCGATGGTCGTGACCGCCTGCGGTGGTGGCGGTGGCAGTGGCTCGGGCGACGGCAGTGCCAGCGCCGAGGGCAGCGCATCGCTGACGAGCTCGGCCGAGGGCACCGCGGGCTCGTCCGACACCAGCGGCTCGGGCGGACACAGCGGCACGACCACGACCGCGACCTCGGCGGACTCCAGCGGCGGCAGCTCGGGCGAGACCGAGGGACCGAAGTTCGACCTCGGAATCCAACCCGACGTCGGCACCGGCGAGTGCAACGGCAAGGGCGGCGGCCTCGACTTCTCGTACATCTGGATCGCCAACACCGCGCAGGGGACGATCACCAAGCTCGACACGCAGACGATGGTCGAGGCCGGACGCTACATCACGCGGCCCGACAGTGCGGGCTCGCCGTCGCGCACCTCGGTCAACCTCTCGGGCGATGTCGCGGTCGGCAACCGCAACGGCGGCGTGACCAAGGTCTACGCGCGGCCCGAGGACTGCGTCGACGGCAACGGCACCCCTGGCCTGCAGACCTCCACCGGCAAGGACGACATCTTGGCGTGGGGCGAGGAGGAGTGCGTCGCGTGGTACGTACCGATGGCCTACACCACGCAGCGGCCGGTCGCGTGGACCGCCGGCACCTTCGACGAGGACACCTGCAGCTACCACGATCAGAAGCTGTGGATCTCGGGCGCGATGAACACCGACGCGATGAACATCGACGTCGTGCTCATCAACGGCGACGACGGTGCGATCGAGAACATGGTCACCGTGCCGATCGCGGTGAACTTCTACGGTGCCTACGGCGGTGCCGTCGATGCCGAGGGTGACTTCTGGTTCATGACCTACACCTCGGGCTCGCCGCTGGTCGAGGTCGACCTCGACACCCTGGACTACGAGATCACGATGATGCCCGCGGAGGTCCACCCCTACGGCATCACGGTCGATCACGCGGGCCGCGTGTGGTTCGGCGCAGACATCGGCGCGACCGCGCGCTACGACCCCGCGACCACCACGTGGATGACGATCCCGGGCACCACCGGCCTGGGCATCCAGGAGCATCCCGACGGCTACATGTGGATGGGCACGTTCCCGACCACGGGCATCCAGGCCATCGACGTCGAGACGCTCGCGCTGGGTCCCTTCATCGCGCTGCCGAGCCCGTCGCAGACCAAGGGCGTGAGCATCGACTTCTACGGCTACGTGTGGCTGGTCGACATGACGCAGACGGCGTGGCGCATCGATCCGGACACGCTGGCGTTCGAGAGCTACGACGAGCTCGACTCGCCGTACACCTACAGCGACATGACCGGCTGGGGCCTGTCGAACGTGGTGGGGCCGCAGGGATGATGCGTCGACTGTCGTTGCTGCTCGCGCCGGCGCTCGCCTGCATCATCACGACCTCGAGCGACGACGACGGCGATGGCGACGGCGGCGGCGACAGCTCGGGCGCGACCGCGTCCGACACCAGCGCGTCGGTCGGGACCACCACCGCCACCAGCGGCCCGGCCGACGGCAGCTCGACCGCCGTCGCCGACGACAGCGGCAGCAGCAGCGGCGGCGGCGACACGCCGACGCTGCCCAGCTGCAGCGGCGAGCGCAGCGAGCTCGACCGCGACGACGACAGCGCCGACGAACAGGTGCGCGTGCTCTACGTGGTGCCCGCCGACGGCGACGACGACGGCTACGACACCGACGACACGATCTGCAACTCGGTGCGCAGCTGGTCGGCGTGGCTCGCCGAGCAGAGCGACGGCCGCGCGCTGCGGCTCGACACCGCCGGCGGCGCACTCGACGTCGGCTTCGTGCGCCTGACGGTCGACGACGCGACGATGCACGGCAGCGAGGACGCGGCCAACGTCGACACCGGCTTCGCGTACGTCCGCGATCGCATCGAGCGCGAGCTGCTGCTCGCAGGCCAGCTGCAGCCGCACAAGCTCTACGCGGTGTACTACGGCGGCACCAGCGAGTACGCCTGCGGCGGCGGGGCCTATCCGCCCTTGCTGATCGGACAGGTCGCGGCGATGTACCTCGGCGGTCAGATCCCCGGCTACCCCGCGTGCGACGAGCAGCCGTGGGGCACCGACGACCTGGTGCCGCGCTATGTCGACTACGGCATGCTGCACGAGCTGATGCACTCGCTGGGCGCCGTGGATCTGCTCGCGCCTCACGAGCACGCCTCGGGCCACGCGTTCGACGAGGGCGCGCGCGCACCCGAGCGCGATCTGATGTATTCGCCGCGCGAGGGCCAGACCGACCCGCCGTGGGGTGTCTACGATCCCGCGGGCTTGGTGCTCGATCTCGGGCGCGACGACTACTTCGAGCACGGCCAGGCCGACCTGGTCGACGTGGCGCACAGCGCCTTCCTCGAGCCGATGCCCGACGGGGCGACGTTGCCGCCGGGCTGGTGAGCGGGCGCGGGTTGCCGCGCCGCGGCTGCGCGCGCTACCCTCGATCTCGGGGAGCGATGCCGTCATCGGCGTCGCAGGTGCGCATGGTCTCGCTCGATTCGATCGCGTGGAAGCTCCCGGGCCGGCTCGGCCACGGCGTCGCGCTGCTGCTGGCGCTGGTGCCCGCGTGCGCCGATACGCGCGAGAACCCCAACGGCAACCTCACCACCGCGACCACCGGGCCGGATCCGACCACGACCACCGATCCGGACACCAGCTCGAGCACGGGCGGTCCGCCGGTGCTCGATCTGGGCGTCGCGGATCTGCCGTCGGAGGAGTGCGCGGGCGAGTCGGTCGACGCGGTCGCGAAGCTGCGCGGTGCCGACGTGGTCATGGTCGTCGACAACTCGTCGAGCATGGACTACGAGATGGCCGAGGTGCAGGCGCGCCTCAATGGCTTCGCGCAGGCCATCATCGACGACGGCATCGAGGTGCGCGTCGCACTGCTGACCGCCGCCGCCATGGGCTACTACTCGGCGGACTGGGTCGCGACACCGATCTGCATCGCCGCGCCGCTGGGCTCGGGCATGTGCAGCGAGGCACCGGACCCCGGCGGGATCGCGCCCGACAGCCGCGATCCCGACTTCATGCACGTCGACCACTACGTCAACAGCTACAACGCGTTACCGGTCATCGTCGAGCAACACGACAACTGGGGCCCGTTCACCGACTCCGACAGCGCGCTGCACTTCGTCATCATCAGCGACGACGACTCGCTGCAGCCGGCGTCGTACTTCATCGAGAACTTCGAGATGCTCGAGCCCAATCGCGCGGCCATCGTGCACGCGGTGGTGCCGACCTCCGACTGCCCCGAGGCCGCGAGCATCGGCGAGCAGTACATCCAGCTGGCGCAGCTCACCGGCGGCGTCGTCGGCGACCTGTGCGACCAGGACTTCTTCGAGGTGTTCCAGGTGCTGGTCAACGCCGTGCAGCAGGAGTCGGAGCTGCCGTGCACCTTCGACGTGCCCACGCCGCCCGAGGGCGAGGACTTCGACCCGATGCAGGTCAACGTCGAGTTCGACGACGGCAACGGCGGCGGCTTCGAGGTCGGCTACGTCGAGTCCGCGGCCGATTGCGCGAACGTCGACAACGGCTGGTACTACGACGACCCCGCCGCGCCGACCAGCATCATCGTGTGCCCGCAGACCTGCGACGCGATCCAAGGTCACCTGGGCGCGAAGGTGCAGGTCGTGCTCGGCTGCGCGACGGTGCCGGCGGGTTGATCACGCGGCGCGGCGCGCCAACAACCCGCGCCGCGGCACCGTCCACACCGGGAAGCCCTCGCGGCCCTCGGCCTCGCAGATGCGGTTGACCGCCAGCCGCGCCGAGGTGTGTGCGGCCTCCATCAGCATCGCGGGGATCGGCAGCGCGACCCAGTCGCCGGCGAACCACAGCCGCGGGTGACCGCTGGCGACGCCGGGGCGCTCGCGCTGCATGCCGACATGCAGCGCGGTGAAGTCGTCGCGCAGCTGCAGGTGGCTGTGGACCACGCGCAGCGTCCGACCGCCGGGCAGCAGCGTCGCGAGCTCGTCGAGCAGCCCGGCCGCGACGGCGTCGCTGGGCACGTCGTCGGGCACGGCGTAGCAGTGCAGCTCGAGCACGCTGCCGCCTCGCTGCTGCCGCCACTGCTGCGCGCGCGGATCGGTGCGGTCGACGAACGCGACCGCGTCGAGCAGGCGCACGCCGTCGGTGACGACGAACACCGGCAGCTCGTCACCGATCACGCCCTCGCACCACACCCGCAGCACCGCGTAGCGTTGGCCCGCGCGCATCGACGGCGACGGCGACACGCCCAGCTGGGGTGACGCGGCCAGCACCCGCGCGGCCGCGGTCGCGTCGGCGGCGAGAATCACGTGATCGAAGCGCTCGCCGTCGACCGCCAGGCCGTGGTCGTGCGGCGCGATCGTGCCGATGGCGTGCCCCAGCCGCAGCTCGACGCCGGCGGCACGCAGGCGCGCGGCGATGGGATCGACCAGCGCCTCGTCGTAGCTGCCGTCGAGGTAGTCGTAGATCAGGCCGTGATCGTGCGAGAGGTAGTAGAAGTGGAAGCTCCGCACGAGCTCCGCCATCGAGATGCGATCGGGCGCGGCGAAGAACGCCCGCGCGAAGCTGGTGAAGACCATGCGCAGCGTGGGCGGCAACGCGGCGTCGTCGGCCCACTGCGCGAAGCTGAGCTGGTCGAGCGCCGGGTCGGGATGGTCGGCGTCGAAGCGCAGCAGCAGCTCGAGCGCGCGACCGGTGCGGGGCCGCACGACGTCGCGCAGGCGGAACATGCCCTGCTGCCGCAGCTGCAGCAGGTTGAGGCCCGGCGCGCTGCCCTGGGCCGCGAACGCGGCACGCTCCCCGTGGCGGCCGAGGATCGCGTACTCGTCGATCGGTCGCATCGCTCGGCGCAGGCCCAGCTCGTCGAGCCAGTGCGACAGGTTGTAGTAGTGGCGGAAGAACGCGTGGAAGCCGTGCTCGATCGGCGCTTCGAAGCCACCGGGCAGGGTGTCGCGCCAGGCCGCGAGCTTGCCGCCCAGCGTCGCGCCGCGCTCGAACAACGTCACCGCGACGCCGCGGCGGGACAGCAGCTCCGCGGCGCTGAGGCCTGCGAGTCCGCCGCCGATCACCGCGACGCGGCACGGCCGCGGTGACGCGTCGCGCGGCTGCGGCGGCGCTTCCCACAGCTGGCGATAGCCGCCCAGCCGCGCGCGGATCGCCCGCGCCGGCCAGCTCGGTCGCAGCGCGCGACCGCGGGCGTGCTGGTAGAGCACCGTGGTCACGAGCACGAGCGCGAGGCCGAAGCCGTAGTCCTCGAGCGGGACGGTGCCCACGCGCAGCCCGAGCGTGAAGCGCTCGTCGTAGTGCACGATCGGCCGCGCGGTGAGGTAGCCGTTGAACACGGTCGTGAGGCCCACGACCACCAGCACGTGATCGCGGCCCGCACGGGTGCGCAGCACCGCGGTGCCGCAGGCCTCGTCGAGCCCGATCGCCAGCACCAGCGCCGCCGCAGCCAGCGCGGTGTACTCGCGACCGAACCACAGCGCCACGATCGCGGCGAGCGCGAGCGGGCCCGCGGCGAGCGCAGCCCATGCCCGCGTGGCGCGTTGCGGCCGCCCGGCGTAGGTGACCAGCTCCCACGTCAGCAAGCACGCCAGCGGCACCACCACGAAGAAGCCCAGCTCCTCGAGCGGCAGGCCGGCGATCGCGGGGCCCAGCACGCGCGTGGGCTCGAACCACCAGTGCCGGCCCACGACCGCGGCGTCCCACAGCACGAACGGCAGCGCGCCCCACAGCACCGCGCGCAGTGCCGGCGCCGCGGCATCGCGAAGCCACTGCGGACGCAGCAACCACAGCGTCAGGATCGGCGCGGCGACGAACAGATCGAACAGCAGGTACTCGGCGGCCACGTCGGCTCCGGGGTCACATCGACAGCGCCGTCGCGGTCGCGTCGTCGCGTGTGAGCGCGTCGCCGGTGCACGGCTGCAGGCGACGCGCCGGGAACAGGCGCGCGCAGGCCTCGTCGAGCCAGCGATGCAGCGCGTCGGCATCCGCGCACGGCGGGATCGCGCCGCGCATGCGCTGCAGCACGTCGTCCAGCCGTGCCCACGCGCGCTCGAGCCCGAGCTCGATCGCCGCGCTGGGTCGCGCGTGCACGATGTCCTGACCCACGGGCTTGCCCAGCTCGGTGGGCGTGCCGACGAGATCGAGCAGATCGTCGGCGATCTGATAGGCCTCGCCGAACGCGGCCCCGACCGCGCGCCAGGGCTCGGGCTCGACCCCGGCCGCGATGGCACCGATGACCGTCGCGGCCTCGAACAACCCGCCCGTCTTCGCGCGATGGTAGCGGGCGACGTCGGGCGAGGGCTCGGCCTCCCACGCCTGCCCCGCGACGAGCCCACCGGCGGCGCCGCTGGCCTGGGCCAGCACCGGCAACGCCGGCAGCAGGCGCGGATCGTCGATGCACGCGCGCGCGAGCACGTCGAAGGCGCCCACGATCAGGCCGTCGCCCACCAGCACCGCGGTGGCCTCGCCGAACTTCGCGTGCACCGCGGCGCGTCCGCGCCGGATCGGCGCGTTGTCGAAGCACGGCATGTCGTCGTGCACGAGCGACGCGCAGTGGACCAGCTCGACCGCGACGCCGCCGTGACGCGCTGCGCTCAGGTCGCGGGCGCCGGCCGCCTGCGCGACCGCGAGCAGCAACCGCGGCCGCACGCGTGCGCCCCCGGGGAAGACCGCGTGCCGCAGTGCCGCCGCGAGCTGCGGCGGCGTGCCGCGACCGACGATCCGCGTGAAGGCCCGCGACAGTACGATCTCGAAGGCGTCCGGACGTGCCATCCGGTGGGGTTCCTAGCAGCTGTCCAAGGTTCGTCAAATGTGGTCCCGGGCTCGACGGGGCGTGGACAATGGCGGTCTCGCCCCTAGACTCCGGACGTGTCGCAGACCGACGCGCACTTCGACGTGGTGGTGGTGGGTGCCGGGGTCGGCGGGCTGGCGTGCGCGCTGGACCTCGCCGGTCGCGGCCACCGCGTGGCGGTGATCGAGCGCGCGAGCGAGGTCGGCGGCAAGCTCCGCGTGGCGCGGGTCGGCGAGCACGCGATCGACTGCGGGCCCACCGTGCTGACGATGCGGCCGGTGTTCGAGGCGCTGTTCGAGCGCGCGGGCCTGCGCCTGGGCGAGTGGCTGCGACTGCGACCGCTGCCGTGCCTGGCACGACACGCGTGGACCGACGGCAGCCGCCTCGATCTGTTCGACGACGTCGATCGCAGCGCCGACGCGATCGCGGCCTTCGCCGGCGCGCGCGAGGCCGCGGGCTACCGCCGCTTCGTGCAGCACGGCGCCGCGATCCTCGAGCGGCTCGAGCAGCCGTTCCTGCACCACGACAACGACGGGCTGCTGGGCGTGATGCGTCGCGTGGGTCTGCGCGGGCTGCCGGCGCTGTCGCGCGTGGACTTCGGCCGCACGATGTGGACCGCGCTGGCCGACTTCTTCCGCGACCCGCGGCTGCGCCAGCTGTTCGCGCGCTACGCCACTTACTACGGATCGTCGCCGCTGCAGGCACCGGCCACGCTCAACCTCATCGCCGCGGTCGAGCAGCGCGGCGTGTGGGCGGTCGAGGGCGGCATGATCGCGCTGGCGCAGGCGCTGCGCCGCGCCATCGAGCACCGCGGCGGCGAGGTGCGCTGCGGCCACGGCGTGCAGTCCTGCGAGCTCGCGGGCGGGCGGATCCGACGCGTGCTGCTCGACGACGGCACGGCGCTGGTGTGCGACGCGCTGGTCTACAACGGCGATCCCAGCGTGCTGGTCGCGGGTCGCCTGGGCGAGGGCCTGCGCCGCGCGGTGCCCGGTGTCGACCCCGCGCGTCCGCGGCCGCGATCGCTGTCGGCGATGACGTGGTCGATGCACGGCACCGCCGAGGGCTTCCCGCTGGCCTACCACAACGTCTTCTTCGCCGACGACTACGAGGCCGAGTTCGCCGCGCTCGCGCGTGGCGAGGTGCCGTCGCAACCCACGGTGTACCTGTGCGCGCAGGATCGCCTCGCGGATGCGCCGGTGGGACCCGAGCGGCTGATGTGCCTGGTCAACGCGCCCGCGCTGGCGGACGGGCGCACGCCCGAGCAGGAGTCGACATGTCGAGTGCAGATGGAGCAGCAGCTGCAACGCTGTGGCCTGCGGCTGACGCCGCGGCAGCCGGTGGTGGCGGCGACGCCCCAGGACTTCGCGACGAGGTTTCCGGGCACGATGGGGGCGATCTATGGCGATGCGACCCATGGCGCGCTGGCACCGTTCTCGCGCCCGCGGCACGCCACGCGGATCCCCAACCTGTGGTTGGTCGGCGGCGCGATCCATCCCGGCGCGGGCCTGCCGATGGTGACGCTGGGCGGCTGCTGGGTCGCGGACACGGTCTCGCAGCGCCTGGCTTCGCGGCCGCGGTCGGCCCCGGCGGCTACCGCTGGTGGTACGTCGACGGCATCGCCGACGACGGCCGTGCTGCGATCACCGTGATCGCATTCGTGGGCTCGGTGTTCTCGCCGGGCTACTTCCGCACGCGGCGGCGGCGGCTCGACGCCGACCCGACGTTGCACTGCGGCCTCAACGTGGTCGTGCACGGCGAGCACGGCGACCACTGGGCCATGAGCGAGTACCGCGGCACCGACGTGCAGCGCAGCGACGACGCGCTGGTGCTGGGCCGCAACTGCTGGCGGCGGGTCGTGGGCGGCCTCGATCTCGAGCTCGACGAGCGCGGCAGCCCGTGGCCTCGCGCGCTGCGGGGACGCGTGCGGCTGCGCTGGCAGCACGCACAGAGCCACGGCATCGCGCTCGATGGCGGTGGCCGCCACCTGTGGTGGCCGATCGCACCGACGGCGGCGATCGAGGTCGAGCTCGACGCGCCGCGGCTGCGCTTTCGCGGCAGCGGCTACCACGACGGCAACGCCGGCATCGAGCCGCTCGAGCAGGCCCTGCGCGGCTGGAGCTGGTCGCGCGCGCGCGTCGACGGTGGAGTCGCGCTGCTGTACGACGTCATCGATCGCGACGGCGCGGCCCGACCGCTGGGCCTGTTCGTGGGCGACGACGGCACGCGCGCGCCGCTGTCGGCACCGCGCACGCAGGTGCTGCCGCGCACGCGCTGGCGCATCGACCGGGGCACGCGCACCGACGCCGGCGCGGACGCGCGACTGCTGCGATCGCTGGTCGACACGCCGTTTTACGCCCGCGCGTTGATCGAGACCTCGCTGCGCGGCCGCGTCGCCACCGCGGTGCACGAGGTCGTCGATCTGCGGCGGTTCTCGCACTGGACCACGCAGCTGATGCTGCCGTTTCGCATCCGGGGAGTGGGCTGGTGGTGAGCGCGTGGTCGATCCCGCTGCTGGCGGCGTGGAGCGCCGTGTTCGCGGGTTTCGTCGCGACCGTGGCGTTGCGCTCGCGCCCGCGCGTGCAGCCCCTCGCACCGCTTGCGCCCACCCGCGTGCTGCTGGTGCGCCCGTGCACCCTGGCCGCACCGTCGACGATCGCGGCCATGGCCACGGTGCCGCGCGCGCCCGCCGGGGTGCAGCTGCGCTGGATCGGCGTGGTCGCGGATGCCGACGATCCGGCATGGCCCCACGTGCAGGCGATCGCCGCGAGCCTCGACTCGCGCGGGCTGCCGGCGGCGGCGCTGCTGTCGTCCGCGCGCGGGCCCAACCGCAAGGCCGAGCAGATCGATGCCGCGGTCGCGCGCTTCGGCGCCGAGGCCGACGTGCTCGTGGTGGTCGACGGCGACGTGGATCTGGCGTCGCTCGATCTCGCGGCGTTGCTGGCCCCGCTGGGCGCGCCGTGCACTGACGTCGGCGTGACCTGGGCCTCGCCGATCGAGGCCGACGCCGCGACCTTGGGCGACCGGTTGTCGCGGGCGATCCTCGGCGGTTCGCTGCACGCGTTCGCGCTGCTGGCTGCGCTCGATCCCGGGCTGCTGGTCGGCAAGGCCTTCGCGCTGCGGCTCGAGACGCTGGCGAGCATCGGCGGTGCGGCGAGCCTGCGCGAGTACCTCGGCGAGGACTTCGAGCTCGCACGGCGCGTGCGTGCGCGCGGACTGCAGCTGCGGCGCTGCACCACCGTGCGATCGCTGGCGCGCGGCCGTGGGCTCGGCGCAGTGCTCGAGCGCTACACGCGATGGATCGCGGTGGTCCGCGCGCAGCGGCCCGCGCGGATGATCAGCTACCCGATGCTGCTGGCCGCGACGCCGCTGCTGCTGCTCGGTGCGCTGCTGGGCGCACCGCCGCTGGCCGCGGCCGGGTTCGCGAGTGGGGCGCTGGCGCTGCGCGCCGCGGTGACGCGACTGGCCGCGCGACGCTCGGGCGCGACGCCGCCGAACCTCCCGCTGGCGCTGCTGGCCGATCTACTGCTGCTCGCCGCGTGGGCCCGCGCGACGGTGATCCGAGAGCTCCGCTGGGCCGAGCACCGCCTGCGGCTGGGCCGCGATGGCCGCCTGCAGCCGTGAGCCGAAGCGGGCGATGATCCACCCCGCGAAGCGATCGAGCAGGCGCGTCGCGAGGCCCGGCCGCGCCTCGCCACCGAAGCTGCGCGTGAACGCGAGCGTGCGCCCATCGATGTCGTCGAGGCAGGCGGCGACCGCCTGCTGCAGCTGCGCGGTCGCGGTCGCGACGTCGGCATCGGGTCGCAGCGGCGGTCCGCAGCACAACCACAGCGATGGCCGCTCGTGGTCGCCGGGTTCGTAGCGCAGCCCCAGCGGCACGACCTGCAGCGCCGGCACCCGCGCTGCGATCGCGGCGGCGCCGGGCTCGAAGCGCAGCGGGGCACGCGACGACACGATCGCGCCCTCGGGAAACAGCCACAGCACGCGCCCCGGACGATCGAGCAGCGTGGTGGCATAGCGCAGCGCCAGCGCGCCATCCCGCGGCGCGCTGCGATCGACACCGAAGCCGCCCACCAGCCCGAAGAAGCGCAGTCGCTGCAGCTGCGCGCTCTCCATCAGCGCGAACGCCTCGAGCGCGAGCACGCGCTGCGACAGCCACAGCGCCACGACCGCGTCCCACCACGCGTGGTGGTTGGCGACGATCAGCACCGGCCCCGCCGCGGCGGCCTCGCGCAGGTGCTCGAGCCCGGCCAACCAGCCCTCGTGGAAGGCGGCGTGCAACCGCCGCTCGCATGCCCGCGCGAACCATCGCGCGAACGCGGGCCAGCGGTGCGAGCGGATCACGGCGCGGCTCCGGCCTCCACCAGCGCGCGGGCCTGCGCCAGCACCTCGGCGTCCGCGGCCGTCGCGACCGGCAGCGGCCGCAACCACGCGCGCGCGAGCAGCTGCAGCTTGCGCCACGCGCTGGTGTGGGCGCGGCGGCCGACCGCGTCACAGCCGTGCTCCCGCAGGTCGCGGCCGATGTCGGCGTAGATCGAGCGCGCGGCCGCGATCGCCGGTCGGCAGTCGCGCGGCAGCAACGCGATGCCCGGCGCGGCCGCGTCGTAGAAGCGATCGGCCAGCGTCAGCGTGCGTGCGACCACCGAGGCGAGCGCGGGTCCGTGACTGGGGTTCGCGAGCAGGGCCGCGCGATCGATGCCGGCCTCGTCGAGCCAGGTGTTCGGCAGGTACACGCGACCGCGCCGCGCGTCCTCGCCGACGTCGCGCGCGATGTTGGTCAGCTGCATGGCGACGCCGAGATCGCAGGCGCGCGCCAGCGCGTCGCGGCTGCGCACGCCCATGATCGCGGTCATGGCCACGCCGACGGTGGAGGCCACGCGCACCGCGTAGGCCAGCAGCGCGTCCTCGTCCTCGACCGTGCGGCCGGTGGCGTCCCACGCGAAGCCCTCGAGCAACGCGTCGGGCACCGCGCGGGCGATGCCGTGCTCGCCCACGCAGCGCGCCAGCGCGCGCTCGAGCGGCACCTCGGCCGGACGCCCGGCGTAGACCCGATCGAGCAGCGCGTGCAGCTCGATCAGCGCCGCGCCGGGGTCGTCCCCGAGATCGATGACGTCGTCGGCGTGGCGGCAGAACGCGTACCACGCCGCGGTCGCGCGCCGCAGGCGACGCGGCAGCAGCAGCGCCGCGGTCGCGAAGCTGCGCGAGCCGGCCGCGAGCGCCCGACGACAGGCACGATCGTCGTCGCGCTGCTGTCGTGCCAGCGCGCCGGCGTCGGCGCGCACGGGCACCAGCGCCTCACGCGGCGTCGTGGGCACGCGCCACCTCCGGCAACGGCGGGGCCATCGGCGCGGCCGCGAGCACGGTGCTCGCGTCGGGCACGAGGCGGTCGAGCACGCGCGCCGAAGAGAGCACACCCGGCACGCCCGCGCCGGGGTGCGTGCCCGCGCCGACGAGGTAGAGCCCGTCGATGTCCTCGCTGTGGTTGTGCGGCCGGAAGTACGCGCTCTGCAGCAGCACCGGCTCCATGCCGAACGCGGCGCCCTTGAGCGAGAGCAGATCGTCGCGGAAGCCCAGCGGCGTCAGCATGTGCGAGCTGACCAGCGAACGCGACAACCCCGGCAGGATCGTCGAGTCGAGGAAGCGCTCGATCTTCTGGCGGTAGGGCTCGGCCATTGCGGTCCAGTCGACGTCGGCGTCGAGGTGCGGCACCGGCGAGAGCACGTAGAAGCCGTCGTGGCCCGCGGGCGCCAGCGACGGATCGGTCGCGGTCGGGCGGTGCAGGTAGAGGCTGAAGTCGTCGGCCAGGCGCTTGTTGCGGAAGATGTCCTGCAACAGCGGCTTGTAGCGGGGCCCGAGCAAGATGGTGTGGTGCGCGACGTCGTCGAAGCGCTGCTTGGCGCCGAAGTACCACACGAACAGGCTCATCGAGTAGCGCGCGCGGTCGACCTTCGCGTCGGTCCAGTGCTTGCGCGACTCGGCCGGCAGCAGGTGCTTGTAGGTGAAGCCGGCGTCGGCGTTGGAGATCACGATGTCGGCGTCGATGCGGCTGCCGTCGGCCAGCACCACGCCGCGCGCGCGACCGTCGACCACGTCGATGCGCGAGACCTCGACGTTGCAGCGGACGCGATTGCCCTGCCCCTCGATCAGGCCCACCAGCCCGCGCACCAGCGCACCGGTGCCGCCCATCGCGAACCACACGCCGAAGCGGCGCTCGAGGTGACAGATCAGCGAGTAGATCGACGTGGTCTCGAAGGGGTTGCCGCCGACCAACAGCGGGTGGAACGACAGCACCTGCCGCAACCGCTCGTTGCGCACGTACGACGAGACCAGACCGTAGACGGTGCGATAGCTCTTGAGCCGCATCATCTCCGGCACGATGCGCGCCATGTCGGTCCAGCTCGAAAACGGCAGGTGTGCCAGCTGCTCGAAGCCGACCTCGTAGATGCGACGGCTCATGTCGAGGAAGCGCTCGTAGCCGGCGACGTCGCCGGGCGCGAGCGCAGCGACCTCGCGGCGCATGGCCTCGGGGTCGCCGGTGTAGTCGAACTGCTGGCCGTCGTGGAAACGGATGCGATAAAACGGCGTGACCGGACGCAGCTCGACGTCGTCGGCGAGGCGTCGGCCGCACAGCGCCCACAGCTCCTCGAACAGGAACGGCGCGGTGATCACGGTGGGCCCGCCGTCGAACACGAAGCCGTCCTGGCGGTAGACGTACGCGCGGCCGCCGGGCTGGTCGCGGCGCTCGAGCACGGTCACGTCCCAACCGCGCGCGCCCAGGCGCACCGCGGCTGCGAGGCCGCCGAAGCCGCTGCCGATGACGACGGCGTGGGGACGATGGCGCGGGCGCAGGGGACGGGGTTCGGCGTTCACGGCCACGAGCTTGCGGGAGGTTCAACCTTTGACAAGCCCTGGACACCCGCTAGCTTCCCCGACGGAGAGCGAGACCCACCATGCCCACCCTGCTGCCGGCGCTGCAACTCGCGGCGACCCTGGCCTGGTCGCCGACCGGGCGCCTCGTGCTCGACGACAGCGCGCCCGTGACGTGGGCCGGCCACCAGGTCAGCTACGGCCGCCGCGAGATCCCCTTTCGCGGCGAGGTCACGACACGCTCCGAGTCGCTGCTGCTCGCGCGCGTGCGCTTCGACGGCACCGCGGTGGTGCTGTCGCAGATCGCGTGCGCGGTGCGCTTCGACGAGGTCGGCGGCGCGCGGGTCTCGATGGACGCCAGCGCGCTGCCGCGCTCGCAGGTGCGCTTCGAGGCCGGCACCGACGGCGTGCGCTACGCCGCCAGCTCCGAGGTGCGTTGGGGCGAGGAGGACGTCGACGACGACGGACACCCCGGCATGACGGTCGAGGTCGACGCGCCGGTGTGCGCGGGCGATCTGTACGTCGCCAACCGCTCGCTGAGCATGGCCCAGGCCCGCTTCGACAGCAGCCGCTTCTTCGGCCGCGCGAAGGTCAAGGTGCACCAGAAGGTCCTGGGCGCGCGCGGCCGCTGCCTGTCGGCGGTGGCGGAGGACACCACCGACGTCGTGCGCGGGCCGTTCGCGTACACCGAGGTCGCGCCGGGCACGACCTGCGCGCAGCTGTTCGCGCAGGGCTGGCCGGTCGACGCGGAGTCGTGACCGCGCCACGTCGGCGACCCGGCGCCTGCGATCACGTGCCGCCTTCGCGCTCGAGCAGCGCCCGCTTGCGCGCGAGCCCCCAGCGATAGCCGGCGTGCCCGCCGTCCTGGCGGATCACGCGGTGGCAGGGGATCGCGACCGCGAGCGGGTTCGCGGCGCAGGCCCGCGCCACCGCGCGCGCCGACGCGGGCGCGTCGACGGCCGCGGCGATCTCGGCGTAGGTGCGGGTCTCGCCGGCGGGGATCCGCGCGAGTGCCTGCCACACCCGGCGCTGGAACGCGGTGCCGCGGATGTCGAGCGGCAGCGCGGTGGCCCGCCGCGGGTCCTCGACCATGGCGACCACGCGCTCGACCACGTCGGCGTGACCGCGGTCGTCGCCGACCAGGCGTGCGCGCGCGAAGCGTTGCGCGAGCTCGCGGACCAGTGCGTCGCGATCGTCACCCAGCAGGATCGCACAGACGCCGCGATCGCTGGTCGCGACGAGTACCGCGCCCAGCGAGCACGCCGCGATCGCGTAGCGGATCTCGACGTCGCGTCCACCCTCGCGGAACTGTCGCGGGGTCATGCCCAGCACCGCGTCGGCGCGCTCGTAGAAGCGCGCCGACGAGCCGAAGCCCGCGTCGTGGATCGCGGTGGTGATCGTGGGCGCGGTGACCAACGCCGCGCGCACGCGGCCGTCGCGGTGCGCCGCCGCGTACGCGCGCGGCGTGACGCCGGTGATCGACTTGAACAGGCGATGGGTGTGGTGCGGGCTCATGCCCGCGCTGCGCGCCAGCGTCGCGAGACTCGGGGTGTCGTCGCTGGCCTCGATCAACCGGCACAGCCGCGCGACCACCTCCGCACGACGGACCGCAGGCGCCGGGGCGTCGGCGCGGCAACGCTTGCACGCGCGGAAGCCCGCGCGCTCCGCCGCCGCGGCATCCGCGAAGAACGACACGTTCTGCGGCAGCGGCGGGCGGGCGGCGCACGACGGGTGGCAGTACACGCCGGTGGTCGCGACCGCGTAGACGAAGCGTCCGTCGGCGTGCGGGTCGCGCGACACGACCGCGGCCCAGCGCGGATCGGCGCGGGTCGCCGCAGCGCGGGCAGTCGGACCTGGGCGGGAGGTGGCGTTGCCGGGCTGCATCGTGTGCAGATGGTGGCGGACCCGTGGCGCCACGACACTCCGCGGCTTGCTCGGCAATTCGGACACCGTGTGCGGGTCGCCATCCGCGATCGTAGCCTCGGCGCCGGCGCGCTGTCCTCGCGTGCGTGCGTCGGCGCGGGTTTCGGGCGAAGATGAAGGGACATGCCGATCCGGACGATCGAGCCACTCACACCCGACCATCGCCACGCGCAGACCCCGGTCGTGCTCTCGCCGGCGCACCAGCACTACGAGTGGTGGTACTTCGAGGTCGAGCTCGTCGACGGCGACGGCAAGCCCTACCGCGTGATCACGAGCTTCCACTTCCCGCACGGAATGGATCCCCACCGGCTGCTCGCGTACCAGCACTACAAGTCGCCCAAGGTCGACTACTACGCGAAGTACGGCACCAACCCGGCGCACTTCGCCGGCGTCGCCAGCTACGTCGTCGATGTGCAGGCGCGCAAGAACATCGCGCTGCTGATCGCACGCTTCCCCAAGGCCGACATCGGCACGCGCGTGCAGGTGTCGCGCCCCGGCGATCCCTCGGTGCGCCTGATCTTCGGCGACTCGTCGTTCGTGCAGAACTTCAACGGCACGTACACCCTGCGCGTCCACCACGGCGGCATGGCCCTGGTCGGCGCGACGCCGCGCAAGCTCAGGATCGACCTCGACGTCACGTTCACGCCCGACACCGACGGCTTCCAGCCGCACGAGGCGGTGTTGCTCGATCAGGGCGGCGTGCGCCACCACTGGGCGTGCGTGATGCCCAACCCCTCGACGTTCGTGGAGTCGTGCGTGGTGCAGCGCGAGCGGGTCGGTGGCGCGATGAAGCAGCTGCTGCGCGCGCGCGCCAACGTCGCGGGGCACGGCGGATACCACGACCACCAGTGGGGCGCGGACCTGGTCTATCGCCAGATCCGCCGCTGGTACTGGGGCCGCGTGCCGACCGGTGCGCGCGGTGGTGACGTGCGACCGCGCGACCGCGTGCTGTTCTTCGACGTGCTCGGCACCAGCACGCAACCCTCGCCCATCCTCGTCGACGTGCCCGGCGGCGGTGGCACCCCGAGCGCACTGGTGCCGGTCGCAGGCAAGCCGCCGCTGTCGACCGCAGGCGACGAGCACATCAACTTCGCCGACGGCTGCCGCCTGGGCATCCAGGGCCAAGACGTGCCGTACCCGCGATGGATCAACCTGCGTGCACAGACCAGCGGCGGCTCGACGCGCAACTTCGACATCGAGCACCGCGTCTCCAACAACGTCGACACCTGGCCGTTCTACCTGCGCTTCGCGCCGGGCGTGCTCGATCCGCACACCGGCCGCACGTTCGCCTCGGTCAGCGAGGTGCTGCAGGCCAGCCGCATGGACGACGAGCGCACGCAGAAGGTGCTGGCGCTCTCGGACAAGATCACCGTCGGCGCGTGAGCGCGCGCCCAGCCGTGCTCGTCGGCGGCCGCGGGCTGGAACGCAGCCGCACGGCTCGCGCGTCGAGCCCGGACATGCACGCGTCCCGTGGCCTGCTGCTGTTCTTCGCGCTCGGCTGTACGCCGGCGCGCCAGCCCTCGGAACCCGGCGAGGTCCCGACGCCACCGCTGACCGCAACGCCGGCGGCCGCGAGCCCGCGCGAGCCCGCCGCGCCGCCACCGAAGCCCGAGGCGCCGCCGCGCTTCGCCGCCGCGCAAGTGCTCGCGCCCTGCGAGGCGAGCGTGCTGGTCACGCTCGCCGACACCGACGAGCGCGATCGCCCGCTGACGATCGAGCGCACGATCCCGCGTTGGACCGAGCACTTCGGCCGCGACTACGCCGGCCCACGCGAGCCGATCGCAGCGCCGGTGCCGGTCGCACGCGAGACCCTGCTCGCTGCCGGCGGTCGGCAGGACGGCCAGACCGTGATCGCGCAGTTCGCCGACGACGCGCAGCCGCTGGTGTACGGCTTCGATGAACAGGGACGCACGAGCACGGTCGACGTCGTGCCGGCGAGCGCCGACGAGACGCTGCGCTTTCGCTACGCGTACAGCTGCAGCCCGCCGCCCGCACCGCGCACGGCCGAGATCGTCGCGATCGAGATCTGGCGCCGCTCGGCCACGCGCGACGCAAGCGGCAACGAGATCGCGCCGTGGACCCGCACCGAGTTCGGTGCCTTCGTCGATCGGCGTCCGCTGCTCGGCGGGCTCGTGCGCGTCGCACTGCCGGGCGGCCACGCGCTCGAGCGACGCATCGTCGCGATCGAGAGCCTCGCGGTCTCGACCGGCGTCCACATCGAGCTCGAACCCAGCGACGACGCGGCGCTGCTGGCCGCGCCCGCCGACGCCGGCCGCCGCGAGGAGTTTCCGTTCGACGCCGCGGGCGTCTACCCCGCCTCGGCGCGACCGAAGCTCGCGCTGGTCGATCGCGGCAGCCTCACGGGTGCGCTGCCGGTGCCCGCGGACGCGCTCGAGCTCGCGATCGACCTCGACGGCGACGGCGTCGCCGATCAGCTGCGTGCCCGGACCTCGCCGGAGCACGAGCTCGGCTGTCGGACGATCTTCGATCGCAAGGCCGGGCGCTGGCGCGCGCGCCGTGAGCAGTGCGGCGACTGAGGGTCGCAGCTCCATCGACCGGGCACGGCCTCGTCGGCGGACGTCACGGACACACCACGCCACCGAGCGAGGCGGCGCCGACCCAACCGAGCGCGGCCTGTTCGTCGACGAGGCTGCACACCGCAGCCGCGTCCAGCGCGGGGTTGTCCGCGAGCGACAGCGGCGCGTCGGGCTGCAACGCCACGGCCCCCAGCAGATCGACCAGCGCGGTGTTGCTCTGCAGCGAGAGCCCGTCGAGCACCAGCGGGGCATCGCCGAGCTCGGCAAGGGCGACGACGTCGACCTGCACCAACGCCAACGCACCCGCGCGCCACAACGACGGCAGCAGCGGACCCTCGTGCCCCAAGGACTCGATCACGACGTCGCCGTCGACCCGCGCGAGTGCATCGAGCGAGGAGTTTCCGACCCAGCGCGCGGTGTCGTGCAGCCACAGCGATCCGGCCTCGACCAGCGCGGGCAGCTGGTTCAGCACGCTGTAGCCACCGCTGATCTCGACCTGACCGGCGACGCTCGCCAGGGACGAGAGCAGGCTGCCGCTCACGTCCGCGGTGGCGTACGTCAGCCGCAGGTCGCCATCGAGCTGCTCCAGGGCCGAGATGCCGCACGGCGCGACCGCGGGGATCTCGAACGAGATGTCGACGTCACCACCGACCTCGCGCAACGCCGGCAAGCCCAGCTCGACGGGCTCGCCCGGCGTGGTCGGGATCCCCGACGCGGTCTGCACGATCGTGAGATCGCCGCCGATGGTGTGGAGCTCGGGCAGCGCGACCTCGGCGATCTCGGCGTACAGGCTGGCGAGCGCGCCGCAGCGCACGTCGACCTTGGGTGGCGCGTACGGAACCGCCGGCAGCGCCAGCGTGACGTCGCCGGTGACCTCGCGGAGGTTGGGCAGCGTGAGGGTCGCAGGCAGCGTCGGCGCCACGCTCAGCGACCCCTCGATGACCTGCACGCACGCCAGCGCGTCGGCCTGTTCGAGATTCTCGATCACGACGTCGCCGACGTGCGGCGGCGGGGCGACCTCGAGCCGCACGGTGTCGCTGCTCGAGGCACAGTTCGCCAGCGAATGGACGAGATCGCCGGTGCTCGCCAGCGCGTCGTGCAGGCACTGCACACCGTCGGGCTGCCCGCCGTGCGCGGCCGCGAACGTGATCAGCGGCGTGCCGTTCGCGGTCACGCGCACGTAGGTCTCTTCGCGCTCGCATCGCGCGGGTCCGAGGCCGATGCCCCACAGCGGCGCGGGGATCGTGGTCTCGAGCTGCCACGGGTACAGCCACAGCTCGCCGCGATCGCCCAGCGGCAGCGGCACGCCGGCGTTGCTGGCGTTCGTCGACGCGCCGGGCCACGCCGAGAACGGACCCGCCGCGGTGGGTCCGGCCTCGAGCTCGACGAGCTGACCCGGCGACGACACCTGGCCGGCGAAGACGATGGGATCGGCGGCGCTGGCGACGAGGTCGCCGTCGCGCGCCTCCGCCATGCAGGCGCAAGGCCCAGACAACAACGCGCAGTGAATGCGGAGCCGAACGGAGAGCACCTCCGGCGGACGGCGACGCGCGCGTTCGTGACAGGGTCCGCGCGAGGCGGCGGTCGGTCGGCGATGGATCCGGCCCGCTCGCGCCATCGACGGGACACGGCCGGCGCCCCGCGCCGACGATGGTGACCTGTGCTTCGATTGAACGCGATCCTTGGATTCCTCGCATGCGCAGCGCTCGCGTGTGGCGGTGACGATGCCGGCGACACCTCGGCGCAGACCGACGGCAGCAGCGGTGGCGGCAGCAGCGG
>JAIBBS010000041.1 GCA_019694555.1 Nannocystaceae bacterium | reverse complement strand
TCGAGCCCGAACCCTCGCCGAGCCCGGTCTGCGCTGCACCGCCGGTGATCCGCGATCCCTCCGAGGACCCCTTCGGCGCATGGACGGCCCTGGTCGCGATCGTGCGCGAGGGCGACGAGTACCTCTCGGCGATGCTCGGCGAGGTCGGCCTCGCGCACTACGGCGACGGTGCGCTGCGTCTCGCCGCGCCGCGCGGCAGCTTCGCCTACGAGGGCCTCACCAGCGAGCGCCGTGCTCGGCTCGAGCAGCTGGCGCGCGAGCAGTGCGGCGCACCGGTGGTGGTCGAGCTCGTCGACGAACCCGCGAGCCTGCCCGAGTGCCCCAGCCTCGTGCTGGTCGAGCGGCGCCGCCGCGAGGAGCTGCGCGCGCAGGTCGAAGCCGAGGCGCGGGTCCACCCCGCGATCACGGCGCTGCTCCGCGATTTCGACGCCCAGCTCGCGACCACGCGGCCGCTGGGCGAGCGGTAGTGCTATCCTCTGCGCCCGCCATGCCCGAGATCGACCTCGCAGAGCTCATGCGCCAGGCGCAGCAGATGCAGGAGACCATGGCCATGCTGCAACGCGCGCTCGAGCAGGTGACCGTCGAGGGCACCTCCGGCGCGGGCATGGTCAAGGTCAAGGCCACCGGCGGTCAGCGCATCGTCTCGATCGAGATCGATCCGACCGCGATGCAAGAGACCCGCGACATGGTCCAAGACCTCATCGTCGCCGCGGTCAACAACGCGCTCGATCGCGCCCGTGCCGTCGCGCAGGAGCGCATGACGTCGATGCTGCCGCCGGGCATGCTGCCGCCCGGCATGATCCCGGGCCTGTGAGCACGCCGGTCGATCCGCTGCAGCGCCTCGCGACCCTGCTGGCGCGGCTGCCGGGCATCGGCGAGAAGACGGCGATGCGACTCGCGCTCGCGCTGGTCCGCGCGGAGCCCGAGTACGTACGCACGCTGGCCGAGGCCGTGGGCTCGGTGCACGAGACGCTCAAGCTGTGCCGCGTGTGCTGCGATCTGACGCCGACCGAGATCTGTGCCCGCTGCGACGACGCGCGCCGCGACCACGGCACCATCTGCGTGGTCGCGCAGCCCCAGGATCGCATGGCCATCGAGCGCGCCGGGGTCTTCCGCGGCGTGTACCACGTGCTGCACGGCGTGCTCGATCCGTTGGCCGGAGTCGGACCCGCGGAGCTGCGCGTGGACGCGCTGCTGCGTCGGCTGCAGAGCCACGATGGTGCTGGCGCAGCGCAGGACGCGGTGCACGAGATCATCGTCGCGACGAGCCCCAACGTCGAGGGTGATGCGACCGCGCTCTACCTCTCGCGCCTGATCGCACCGCTGGGCGTGAAGGTCACGCGCATCGCGTCGGGTCTCGCGGTGGGCGGCGAGCTCGAGTACGCGGACGTCACCACGCTCCACCGCGCGTTGCAAGAACGCCGCAGCTTGTGAAGCGCGCGGGCGAACGGCCGTCGCGGGGCCCATCCGCGCGGCGCCAGGGCGTCGTGGGCCCAAGGGCCGCGGCAGGTGGCGTACCCCCGCACCACTGCATCGTGTTGCAGCGATGGGCCGGCCTTGCGGCCGTAGACTTGCCCAGACGAGTTTGCTAGGTTCGCCCGGTTCCCCGGCGGCCCCATCCGCGAGGAGTGCGTTTCCGCAATGCTCACGCCACAACTCGTGATGTACGAGGACGAGGTTCGGCGGATCCAGTCCGTCGCCGACCGCCTGCAACAGGACTCGCGCTCGCGAGCGATCCTCGTCGTCGACAAGAACGGGCAGCTGATCGCTGCCTCGGGCTCCGCCGCCGAGCTCGACACGACCTCGCTCAGCTCCCTGGTGGCCGGCAACGTCGCGGCCACCGGCGGCATCGCCAAGCTCATCGAGGAAGAAGAGTTCACTGGCCAGTTCCACGAGGGCAAGGACGCGAGCGTGCACATGACGCTCGTGGGCCGGCGCGTGATCCTGGTGGCGTTGTTCGACAAGGCCACCACCTTGGGCCTGGTGAAGCTGCGCGTGAAGAAGGCGACCACGGAGCTCGAGTCCATCCTCGAGGATGTGGCCAAGAAGGCGCAGTCGCCTCAGCAGAGCGTATTCGCCGAGATCACCGACGCCGACATCGACAACCTCTTCAACGACTGACGCTCTCGCGGGCGATCGCGCCCAGATGGAATTCGAAGGGCATGTCCTTCATCAACTACAGCTCGCGCGAGATCAACTGCAAGCTGGTCTACTACGGTCCGGGTCTGTGCGGGAAGACCACGAACCTGCAGTACATCTACAACAAGACCAAGCCCGACGCGAAGGGCAAGATGATCTCGCTCGCGACCGAAACCGAGCGCACGTTGTTCTTCGATTTCCTGCCGCTGTCGCTCGGTGAGATCCGCGGCTTCCGCACGCGCTTCCACCTCTACACGGTGCCGGGCCAGGTCTTCTACGACGCGAGCCGCAAGCTGATCCTCAAGGGCGTCGACGGCGTGTGCTTCGTGGCCGACTCGCAGATGGAGCGCATGGAGGCCAACATCGAGAGCCTCGAGAACCTGCGCGACAACCTCACCGAGCAGGGCTACGACCTCGACAAGCTGCCGTACGTCGTCCAGTACAACAAGCGCGACCTGCCGTCGGTCGTGCCGGTCGAGGAGCTCGCCGAGGTCCTCAACCCGACCAAGGTGCCCGAGTTCGAGGCCGTCGCGACCACGGGCGTGGGTGTGTTCGACACCCTGCGCGCGCTCGCGAAGCAAGTGCTGACCGAGCTGCGCAAGGGCGGCTGACGCCCGCGCGTCAGGACTTGCTGGGCGACTCCGCGTCGCCGAGCAGCTCGTCCCAACCCGAATCGATCGCCGCCTGCGGTGGCGCGGCCGCAACGCTCGGCGGCGCCGCCACTGCCGGTGCGCGCGCGGGCGCGGTGGGCAACGGCGGCGGCAGGAACGTCGGCTCCGGCGCGGCCGCAGCAGCCGCGATCGCGGCCGCGACCTCCGCCTCCGCGCGGCGACGCGCCTCCGCGGCCTCCTGCTCGGCACGCTGCTTCGCTTCCGCGGCCTCCTGCTCGGCACGGCGTCGCAGCAACGCAGCCTCGGCCTCGGCGCGCTGCCGCTCGGCGATCTCGTCGGCGGCGCGCTGCTTCGCGGCGGCCTCGTCGGCGGCGCGTTGCTTCGCGGCGGCCTCGTCGGCGGCGCGCTGCTTCGCCGCGGCTTCGTCCGCCGCGCGTTGCTTCGCCGCGGCCTCGTCCGCCGCGCGCTGCTTCGCGGCGGCCTCGTCCGCCGCGCGCTGCTTCGCGGCGGCCTCGTCCGCCGCGCGCTGCTTCGCCGCGGCCTCGTCCGCCGCGCGCTGCTTCGCGGCGGCCTCGTCCGCCGCGCGTTGCTTCGCCGCGGCTTCGTCGGCGGCGCGTTGCTTCGCCGCAGCCTCGTCTGCCGCACGTTGCTTCGCCGCGGCTTCGTCCGCCGCGCGCTGCTTCGCCGCGGCTTCGTCCGCTGCACGCTGCTTCGCCGCAGCCTCGTCCGCCGCGCGCTTCTTCGCCGCAGCCTCGTCCGCCGCACGCTGCTTCGCCGCAGCCTCCTGCGCCGCGCGCTGCTTCGCCGCGTCTTGCTTCGCCGCGTCCGCGCCATCCGCCTTGCCCGCGCGACGCTTCTCGCGACGCTCCTTGCGGCGATCCTTGCGATCGCGCTTGCTCTCGCGCGCCGAGCTCGCTGCCTTGGGCTCCTCGCGTGGCGCCGCGGCCTCGGCCTTCGCGCCCTTGCGTGCGCGCTTCTCCGCCGCTTCGATCGCCGAGCGCAGGGCCTTGCGCGCGCGCCGGACCAGCTCGCCCGCGACGTCGTCGGACGCGAGATCCTCGTGGTTCTGCGCGGCCTCGAGCCACGTGAGCGCCTCGGTCGCGTCGTCTTGCCGCGCGCTCGCCAGCGCCAGCGCGGCGAGCACCCGCGGGTGACCGCCGAAGCTCTCGCGCGCGGCCTCGACGTGCTGCTTGATCGCGCCGCCGCGGCCCGCGTCCTCGAGCTGCGCGATCGCGAGATCGAGATGGTCGCGCCCCGACAGCTGGTTGCGCCGCTCGAGCCCCTGCAGCAGCTCGCGCGCCTCCTTGCGATCGCCGGCGAGCAAGAGCCCGTGCGCCTGCGCGCTCACCAGCGCGGGCTCCTCCGGTGCACCCGCGATGCGAGCACAGTCCGCGAAGCACTTCGCCGCCGCGCGACCGTTGCCGGCGACCAGGTGCAGCTTGCCCTTCTGCAGCGCGACCCAGGCATGCGGCGCGAAGCTCGAGACCACGCGCAGCTTCTCGAGCGAGCCCAGCCACTTGTTCGCGCGCGGGCGGTCGACGCGATCGATCGCCGCGGCGATGCTCGCGAGCCGGCGGTCCATCAGCGGCAGCAGCAGCAGCAGCACCGCGACCGCGAACGCGATGAACACGATCCGCGTCACGACATCGGAGAACAGCAGCGCCAGCGACAGGAACACCGCGGTGGCGCCCAGGCGCAGCGCGGTGCCGCCCAGCGGGCGCCCACCCCGCGACACGATCGCGCGCGAGACCGTGACGTCCAGCAGGTCATTGCGCCGCTGCAGGCTCGACATCGCGGCACCGATAGCAGGTTTCTCGCGACGCACCAACACCGCGCCGGGCTCGGCGGCGTCGAAGCCGGGCGCAACGGCGCCGCGGCGCGCACGAAGAGCGATCGCCGCGACCGCATCGGCGCGCCGCGATGGCTCCGGGGGCCGTCAGGGCCCTGGGGCCGCCTGCTACACTGCCGTCCGTGGTCCAGGTCGCGACCGACGTCCCCGCCTTGCTGCACCGCCGAGAGGTCGTGGCCTACGAGCAGCGGCTCGCACGGGTCTCGTACGCCTACGGCGTCGACCTGCGCCGCAGCGCGTGGCTGTCGACCTCGACGCTGGGCGACCCGCTGATCCGCTCGGTCGACCGCAGCTGGAACGAGCTGGTCGCGGAGCTCTCCGGCTCGATCCTGCAGGACCCCGCACGCGCGGCCCCGGTGCCGCTGATGGAAGAGATCGCGCGGCTGGCCCACATGCTGCGCGCGCCGCTGCCGGGGTTGCGCCAGCTGGTGCGCAGCAGTCACGCGCTGCAGTGGCCGCTGGTCGCGGCGCTGGGCACCACGCGCGCGGCGGTGCAGTGGCTGGTGGTCGACAGCGAGCGGCTCATGGCCCTGCCGGCGCACGAGCGAACCTTCCTGCTCGCGGGTGCGCTCGCCGATCTGCAGTGCGACCACGCGCCGGTGATCACGGCGCACCTGCTCGCGTATCGCTCCGATCGCGGGCTCGGCCTGGTGCGCACGCTGCTGTCGCCGTGGGCCAAGGTCGGCATGTTCTCGTGCGATCGCGCCGGGCTCATCGGTGTCGGCGATCTGCAGCTGGCGATGTCGGCCATGCGTGCGCACGCCGACAACACCGTGCCATGGCTGCCCACGCGCGCGCCGCTGGACATGCGCGAGCCGGCGCTGGCCGACTTCGATCGCTCGACCACCATGGCGCGATTGCGGGTGTTGCTGCGCCGCCAGGCGGAGTCCAACGCGGCCGCGGAGGCGCCGACGGTCGCCGGTGCGCCGCGCCCTGCCCAGACGCAGACACCCGAGGGCGAGACGCCGCCCGACGCGCCCGACGAGAGCGACGCGCCCACGCGCGAGGGCGGTGAGAGCAGCGATCCGTATCGCCACGAAGCCAAGCCGCAGTCCGCAGCACCGCCGCCGTCCGACGACGAAGAGCTCGCGCGCGCGCTCGCGGGCGCGTGGTCGCTGGCCCGCTGCGACGCGCGGCTGACCCGGAGGCTGGGACTGCTATGACCGAGACGCTGACGCAGACCCTGGGCCCGATCTCCACGCGCCTGGCGGAGATCGCCCGCGCGCTCGGGCTCGAGGCGATCGCAGACACGATCGCGCACGACACCACGCGGCGACTGTCGCAAGACGTGGTGCGCGTGCTCGTGCTCGGCGAGATCAAGCAGGGCAAGAGCTCGCTCATCAACGCGCTGCTGGGCCCCGGTCACGACGCGCTGCCGATGGGCGTCACGCCGACCACCGGCGCGACGGTGATCGTCCGCTGCGCCGAGCCCACCGGACGCTTCTTGATCGCGGCCGATGGCAACGCCCGCGAGCTCGCGCCCGAGGCCTTCGCGGCCTACGCCAAGGGCACGCCGCCGGCCGGTGAGCCCACGGGCACGCTCGAGCTGCGCGTGCCGCCGGGCGTGCTGCCCGAGGGCCTCGAGCTGGTCGACACGCCCGGCATCAACGACATCGCGAATTGGCGCGCGACCATCAGCCGCGGCGAGCTGCCCAGCGCGGACGTGCTGTTGCTGGTGCTCGACGCGACGCAGCTGCTGCATCGCACCGAGCTCGCGCTGTTGCGCGACGCGCTGGCCGCGGTGGGCGGCCTGGTCGACTCGGGCGCGCGGTTGCTGCTCGCGATCAACCGCATCGACCTGGTCGCACCCGAAGAGCGGCCGCAGCTGCGCGCGTACCTCGAGCGCGAGCTCGCGGCGTTGGTGCAGGGCGGGCTGTCGACCCACGACGTGTTCGAGACCGAGGCCCGCGGCGCACTGCGTGAGCCCGGGGCCGATCGCGCGGGCATCCACGAGGTCGCACGGCTGCGCGGCGTGCTGCAACACGTCGCCTCGACGCGGCGCGAGGTGCTGCCCACGCGCGTGCGCGCGAGCCTACTGCGCAGCACCAGCCTGCTGTCGCACAACGCGGCCATCGCCGCGCACGCGCTGGGACTCGAGCAGGAGGCGCTGCGCCGCGAGCTGCGTGCGCTCGAGCGCGAGTGGGCCGCGACCGAGCTCGACATGACCGCGGTGCGCGAGACCATGGCGGCCTCGCGCAAGCGCCTGCTCGACGCCAGCGACGATCGCATCACGACCTTTCGCAGCCAGCTGCAGGCCAGCACGCTCACCGCGGTCAGCACCGCGAGCCAGCGTGTGCTCGCGGCACATCTGCCCGCGGCGCTCCACGACGCGGTCGTGGGCTTCGCACGCGAGGAGGGCGATCGCCTGCGCGCCGAGCTCGACGAGCTGACCCACGCGGCGTTGCACACCCACAGCGAGCAGACCCGCCGTCTGCTGGCGTTGCTGACGCTGCGGCTGGGCTTCCACGGCCCCACCATCTATCTCGATCCTCCTTCGATCGCGCTCGAGGCCGGCATGATCGCGATCGGCCTGGTCGGCACCGCGGTGATGTACTTCGGCAACGTCGTCGCCGGCATGGTCATGACCGTGGCCGGACCGCTGGCAACGGTGGTGCTGCGCGAGCGATCGCTGCGCGACGCGCGGGAGCGCGTGCGCGCCGAGCTGCCCGCGGCGCTCGATCGTGCCAGCGAGGCCTTGCGCGACGCGGTCGTGCGCGCGGTCGATGCCCACGTCGCGGCGCTCGACGAGCACCTCGTGCTGGCCAACCGCGCGATCGGTGAGCAGCTCGCGGCGGTACTGCGGCGCGCGCAGGCCTCGCTCACGATCGACGACGCGCCGAGCACCGCCGAGCTCGTGGCCAGCCGACGCACGCGTGCGCAGCAGCAGCTGCGCGAGCTGGAGCTGGAGCTCGTCGCGGTCGCGGGCCAGCTGCGCGGGCTCGCGTCGACCGACGCCACCGGCGAGCACGACGGTGCCGCCGCGG
Organism: Nannocystaceae bacterium; assembly: GCA_019694555.1. GTDB lineage: Bacteria > Myxococcota_A > Polyangia > Nannocystales > Nannocystaceae > Xiheibacterium. The sequence goes on along the minus strand of JAIBBS010000041.1, from coordinate 44,062 downwards.
CCGCGGGGTAGCAGCCGATCTTGGGCCGGCGGGGTAGACTCGCGGGCGATGTCGCAGGAATCCCAGGGCCGCAATCGTTCGCTCGGCGACGCGCTGGGTGGCTTCGCTCGCCGCGTGGGTGAGTTGTTCGGCGAGGTCGCGGGCCAGGTGTCGGTGCCCGAGGGTCTGCGCGAGCCGCTGGAGCGCGCGCGATTGCTGCGGCTGACCGGCGCGCCCGAGCAGGCGCTGGGACTGCTGCGCTCGCTCGACGCCGCGATCGTCGATCACCCGATGGCGCGCTTCTCCGCGGGCCTGTCCCACGTGCACGACGGCCTGCGCGGTGGTCGACCGCTCAAGGCGCTGACCGACATCATCGACTCGCTGCAGGAGCAGCTGGGGCCCGCGCCGCTGCAGCTGCTGCGCGCGGCCCATGCTGCGTTCGACGGTCGTCACGAGGCCGCGCTCGACGATCTGCGACGGGCGACCCGCGATGCGGCCCACGTGGTCGAGGGCGACGGTGGCGAGGCCCGCTTCCTCGCGCACCTGCTCGCGGCCGGCTCCCACTTCGCGCTGGGCCACGAGGATCGCACGCTGCGCGAGCTGCAGAAGGCGCGCGCCCACCTGCCGCCCGCCGCCGGTGCCCACCTGCGCGCGATGGTGCTGGTCCGCGGCGTCGAACACCTGCTCGCGGCGGATCTGCTCGACGACGCCGAGCTGTGGGTGCGCGAGGCGCTGGCGCTCGATGCCCGCGACCGCGACGCGACCGAGCTACTCGCGCGCGTGCTCGCGGCCAAGGGCGATCGCGACGGTGCGGTCGCGATCGTGCGCGGCTTCGACGACGAGGACACCGAGCTCGATCGCACGCGGCTGTGGCTCGCGCTGACGTTGGGCGAGGGCGGCGATCCGCGGGCGTTGGCGCTGCGGGTGCTGCAGCGCGCACCCGAGGACGCCGCGCTGCGCCGGCTGTGGGCGCTGGCCGAGCTGCGCCGCATCGCCGACAAGCCCGAGCTCGAGCTCGACGCGCCGATGCGCCGCGAGATCGTCGAGGCGCTCGCGCGTGCGTGCGAGCGCGCGCCCAAGGCCGCACGCGATCGCCACCTGCACGAGCTCGCGCACGCGATGCTGCGGCTCGAGCACTTCGGCGACGCGGCCATGGCGATGATCGATGCGCGGCTGCACAGCGATGCCGGCACTGCGCCCGAGGAGCTGCGACTGGTGCGGGCGCGACGACGGCTCGCGGCCGGCGACGCCGCCGATCAGGCCGGTGATTTCGTGCCCGGGGAACCGCCGCGCTTCCGCGCCGATGCCGAGCTCGGCGGCGCATGGGGCCCCGATCCGATGAGCCCGGTGCGCAACGACGATCTGCGCACCGCCCTGCGTGCGGCCGAGCGCGCGCTCGCGGTCGCGGAGCTCTCGCTCGCGTCCGGCAACCTCGCGCAGGCGCAGGAATCGCTGGTCGCCGCGCTGGTCGAGTGGCCGGCACTGCCGCGTGCGCGGGCGTTGTTGGCCGAGATGGTCCACCCCGAGCAGCAGTCGCGGCTCGAGGATCTGTTGGCGAGCGCGACCTCGCTGCTCGCGGCCACGCCGACGCGCGTGCTGGGCGTCGATCTCGGCGGCGTGCCCGAGGCGCTGTCGCAGGTGATCGCGGCGCGCGAGCGTCTCGCGCGACCGCTGACGATCGCGATCATGGGCGAGTTCTCGGCCGGCAAGAGCACCTTCGTGAACGCGCTGCTGGGCGAGGCGGTCGCGCCGATGGGCGTGCTGCCGACCACCACCACCATCAACGTGTTCCGCAGCGGTCCCTCGGGCGGCGGCCGCGTGCACTACCGCGATGGTCACGTCGAGACGCTCGCGGCCGACGAGGTGCAGAAGTTCCTGCACGGGCTCGACAGCACCGCCGCGGCGACGATCCGACACGTGGAGATCGAGCGCACCGGCCTGCGCATGGGCGACGCGGCGGTGGTCGACACGCCCGGGCTCAACGCACTCGATGCGTTCCACGAGCAGGTCGCGCGCGGCTTCATCGACGAGGCCGATGCGGTGGTGTGGTTGTTCTCCGCCACGCGCAGCGGCGCGGCCTCGGAGGTCGGCATGCTCGCGAGCCTGCGCGCCGGTGGCCGCCAGGTGCTGGGCGTGCTCAACAAGGTCGACACGCTCGACGCGGCCGAGCGCGCGGAGCTGGCAGCGTACCTGCGCGCGCAGCTGGGCGAGGTGCTGGTCGAGGTCGTGCCGGTGTGCGCCCGCGAGGCGCTCGAGCACCGCACCGGCACCAAGCGCGCGGAGGATCCCTTCGCGGCGGTCGAGCACGCGCTCGAGCGTCACTTCCTGCAGCGCGCGCGCGAGCTCAAGCGCGAGCTCACCGCCCGTCGGTTGCGCGAGGCGCTGACGTTGGCGCGCACCACCGTGGTCGACGCGGCCGAGGCGCTGGCGCAGCGCGGTGCGGCGCGCGGCCACGAGGCCCGCGGCGCCGTCACCAGCGCGTCGGTCCTGCTGGCGCGCTTCGCCGACACGCTGGTCGCCGGCGTGCTCGACGTCGACGACGTGCTCGTGCGCGAGGGCCTGTCGTTGGGCGTGCTGCGCACCGGCAAGGGCGCGGTGAAGGGGCCGCTCGACGCCCAGGACGTCAGCTACCTCGCGGCGTGCTTCCGCGACGCCGCGCTCGCGGCGGTGCAGCGCGCGTTGGTCGAGCTCGCGCGGCACGACGCAGCCGCGAGCGAGGTCGTCGATCGCGAGCTGGTGTCGTGGGCACAGGGTCAGCTCGAGGGCTTGGTCATCGCGGGCTTCGTGTCGCGCACGATGCTCGAGCGCGGCAGTGCCATCGCCGGCGGTGAGGGACCGGCGCGCGAGGCCTTCCGCGACGCGCTCGCGCCGATCGCCGCGGCCTGGGCCGCACGCGCGCGCGCGTTGGTGCGCCCGCTCGAGCGCGCGCGCGCCCGCAGCAGTCGCTGGGGTCGCGCGGCGCCGCAGGCCGAGGCGCTGCGGCTGCGCGCGACGGTGCTGTCGTCGATCGACGCGCTGCTGCACGCGGCCACCGAGGTCACGCCGTGACCGCGCCGCGTCGCGTGTTCGGTGTCGACGAGGCCGGCCGCGGGCCGATCCTCGGTCCGATGGTGCTCGGCGTGGTCGTGCTGCTGCCCAAGCAGGCCGCATCGCTGCGGCGCGCCGGCGTGGTCGACAGCAAGCACTTCGGCGCCGGCGAGCAGGCGTGTTCCATGCGTGCCGAGCTGGCGCAGGCCATCGTCGCGCAGGCCAGTGCCCATGCGATCCGCGTGGTCGAGGTCGACGAGATCGATCACTACACCTGGCGCGGACAGCTCAACGCGCTCGAGCGCCGCGTCGCCGCGGAGATGCTGCGCGAGCTCGGCGTGGGGCAGGGCGATCGCATCGTGTGCGACGGCGCGACGTTGTTCTCACCGTTGCGCGCGCTGTTTCCCGGGCTCGAGGCCAAGGATCACGGCGAGTCGGTGCACACCGCCGTCGCAGCCGCGTCGATCCTGGCCAAGGACGCGCGCGATCGGGCCTTCGCGGAGATCGCCGCGCGCTACGAGCCCGAGTTCGGACCGATCGCGGGTGGCGGCTACATCAATCCCGCGACGCGACGCTTCCTCGACGCCTACCAGGCACGCCACGGCCGCTTGCCGCCGGAGGCGCGCAAGAGTTGGGGCAACAAGGACGACGCGAACCTCAGCCTGCTGTGAACGCGCGCGTCACTGGTCGAACGCGTCGTCCATCTGGGCCTTGGTCGCGTTCTTGGCCTTGGGCTTGGCCTTGCTGACCGGCGCGCGTGGCCGCTCCGCGTCGATGAACGCGACGATCTCGCCATCGAGATCACGCGCGACCTTGTAGGCCGCGTCGGCGGCCTTGCGGTCGCCGCCCATCGCGTCGCACAAGCCCAGGCCCGCGTGCGCGCGCGCCTGCACGCGCGCGTCGGCGTCGGAGAGCGCGAGCGAGTACTCCGATCGCGCGGTCGAACAGTCGCCGCGCTGCCGCGCCCGATCGCCGCGCGCGATGATGTCCCATCGCGGCGGGTCACCATCCGCGGGCTTCTCGGTGGTCTTGTCGGCCTCACGCCGCTCGAGCTGGCTCTTGCCGCGCGTGTCCTCGGCCTGCACGTCCTCGGCGTTCGACTCTTCGACCGGTGCGGCCGCGCCCTTGGCGAACTCGTCGCGTGCCTCGGGCTTCGCGACGGGCGGCGCGGCGGCGGGGCTGCCGGGGCCGGCGGGCGGCGGCGCGGCGGTCGGCACCTGCGTGACCGCCTGTGTCGGCGCGGGCGCTTGGTTCTCGCGGCGCGAACCATCGACCGGACCTCGCTCGGCGGCCTGCGCGTGATCGGCCTTCGCAGCGGCGACCTCGGTCGACGCCGGGCGATCCGCGGCCTTGTTGTCGGCGCCGCGCTCGACCATCACGAGCACCAACGCCGCGGTGCCGGCGAGCGCGAGGCCGGGGATCAGCGCGAGCTTGCGCAAGCGCGTCCACATGCTGGGACGCTCGGGCGCCGGCACGACGCTCGGCGTGACCGCGTGCACCTCGGCGGCCGCACGCGCCTCGGCGAGCACGCCGTCGAGCAGACCGCGCGGCACCTCGACCATCGGCAGCGCCGAGCGGCTGAGCGCGAGGATCTGCCGATAGTCGTCGAGTCGACGACGCACCGGCGGCGCGGCGTCGTGCAGCGTGGGCGCGAACTCGAGGCCCTCGAGCGAGTCCTCGATGTGGTCGAGCTCCTGCGGCGAGAACTCTGCGGGGTCAGCCATGGACCAACCCCTCCTTGCGCAGATCGACCGCCGCCTCGACGTAGTCGCTCTCGAGATCCGCGAGATCGGTGCGCAGCTTCTCGAGCGCGTAGCGCATGCGCGACTTCACGGTGTTCTCGGGCGCGCCGACGGCCTCGCCGATCTCGCGGAACGACAGCCCCGCGACCTGGCGCATCAAGAACACCTCGCGCTGATCGTCGGGCAGCTCTTCGATCGCGCGGGCGAGTCGCTCGCGCAGGCGCGGTGCGTCGGCGCCCTCGTCGGTCGGGACCTGATCGGCCGGCATCGCGGCGAGCAGCGTGCGGCCCTCGTCCTGTGCGCGACCGCGGCGCGGCGAGTCGAGCGACTCGTGGTCGCGAAAGCGCGCGCGCCGGCTCTCGTCGACCGAGAGGTTGCGCGCGATCGTGTAGACCCAGGTCGTGAACTTCGCCGAGCGCTGGTAGCGGTCCTTCGAGCGGACGACCCGCACGAGCACCTCTTGCAGCAGCTCCTCGGCGCGCGCCTGGTTGTGGACGCTGCGCAGCAGATAGTTGAACAGGCCGCGGCTGTGGCGGACCACGAGGATCTCGAAGGCACCCGCGTCGCCCTGGCGGAACGCGTCCATCAGCAGCTCGTCGCTGCGTGCATCGAGTTCCGCGTCCGCCATCGGCTCTGCTCGACCTCGCTGCGGGGGCATGGTTCCGCCCGGCCAGAGGCCCAGCCGAGTGTGCGCCGCAGCCGACGGGGACGGCAACCGCGGTCGCGTGGGCGAGGGCCCTTGTGTGCCGAGCTCCATCCGAGATCGCTTCGCCGAGGCGTTGCAGGCTCACAACGCAGCGAGGCGATCCTCCGATCTGTCCGCCGCGCGGCAGAGCGCCGGACAGCGGGCAGGCGAGCGCGGCGGGGTCTGCCCGCAGCGGAGCCGTCCCACGCGCGGGGCCCCCGCCGAGTTCCCCGACCGGCCGCAATCCGTCCCAGTCCGGTCCTGTCATGATTTTGACGTCCGGTGGTGGGACGGCCCTCGGCGACGGCAGAACTCTGGCGCCCCGCATCAGGCCTTCCCCGGCGATCGCCAGCGCACTGGCGCCGTCGGGCGCAGGTGTTTTGACGGTCCGCGCCCAAGCCGCGTGGGATCCACTTTGGATCCCCCGTGCCGCTTGCCTGGCACACCCGCTGCACTAAGGGGGTTCGCTCCCACGGGAGCCCTGCAAACGAACCCACGAACACGCAACCCCTTGGGGTTGTGGGCGATGTCTCCCCCGGCCGCGCCCACCCCGAACACTCCGAGGACCTTCGCTCCCTCTTGCTCCGAGCCCCCGCACCGACGGGGGTTCGGTCGTTTAAGGCTCCGTCATCGCACGCGCCCACGCGGGCGCGGCTGATCGATCGGGCAGAACACGCCGCCACGGCCCGCGTGCACGAAGCCCCGCAGGGTCGCGCCGCAGCGCGGGCACGGCTGCCCCGCGCGACCGTAGACCTGCAGCTCGTCTTGGTTGTGGCCGGCTTCGCCGCTCACGTCGCGGAAGTCCTTGAGCGTGGTGCCGCCGTTGTCGATCGCCTGCCGCATCACCGTGCGCAGCGCTTCGGCCAGGCGCGCCCACGCCGACTCCGCGAGCCGTCGCGCCGCGACCAACGGATGCACGCCCGCGCGATGACAGGCCTCGATCGCGTAGATGTTGCCCACGCCCGCGACCGCGCTCTGATCGAGCAGGACCTCGCGCAGCGGTCGCTTGCTCTCGCCACAGCGCGCGCGCAGGACCTCACCGTCGAAGTCGCGATCGATCGGCTCGGGGCCCAGCTCGCACAGCGGCGGCTCGCGCCACAGCTGCTGCCACGGCGCGGCCCGCAGCGCGCCGAAGCGCCGCGGATCGACCAGCCGCACCTCGCGATCGTCGTCGAAGCGCAGCGCGAAGTGGGTGTGCAACGCGTGGGGTTGATCGGCGTGCGCGAGGCCGAAGCGTCCGCTCATGCCCAGGTGCACGAGCAGGCCCAGCGCACCGTCGTCCGCGTCGAAGCGCCACACGATGTACTTGCCGCGGCGCTGCACCACGCGCGCGTGCGCACCGACCAGCTGCTGCAGCCCCTCGTCCGCGCGGCGCGTGCCGATGCGCAACGGCCAGCGCGAGCGCCACACCGACACCACGCGACCGCGCAGCCGCGCGGCCACCAGACCACGGCGAACCGACTCGACCTCGGGCAGCTCGGGCATCGGCCCCGCACTGTCGCGCACCGCGGCGGCGGTTGTCGATCAGCGCGCGCGCTCGCGGGCGCGCTGCAGCGCCGCGAACTGTTCGGGCGAGAGCCGCTCGGGCCGCACGCCCGGATCGATGCCGGCCTCGGCACACCACGCGCCCGCGGCCGCGCGTCCGCCCAGGGGCGACAGCGCGTTGAGCAGGGTCTTGCGCCGCTGCTGGAACGCCGCGCGCACCAGCTGGCGCAGGCCGAGCTCGTCGTCGACCGCACCCAGCGGCGCCGGCCGCGGTCGCAGCCGCACCACCGCGGACTCGACCTTGGGCGGGGGCAGGAACGCGCCCGGTGGCGCCGCGATGATCCACTCGAGCACGCGATGCCGCTGCATCACCACCGACAGCCCGCCGTAGGTGCGCGAGCCGGGCGGCGCGACCAGGCGCTCGGCGACCTCGCGCTGCACCATCACGACCCAGTCGCCGGTGCAGTCGTTGCGATCGAGCAGCGCGAACAGCAGCGGCGCGGTGAGGTGGTACGGCAGGTTGCCGACGATGATCGGACGCGGATGCGCCGGGTCGCACGCGCTCGCGTAGTCGAAGCGCACCGCGTCGGCCTCGAACAGGCGCATGCGTTCGTGCGCGCCGAGCTCGGCGCGCAGCACCTGGCACAGATCGCGATCGCGCTCGATGGCCCAGACCTCCGCGCCGGTGGCGAGCAGGCCCGCGGTCAGCGTGCCGAGCCCCGCGCCGATCTCGACCACGCGCGTGCCCTCGCCGGCGCCGCTGGCCGCGACGATCGCCGCGTGCACGTTGGGCGCGACCAGGAAGTTCTGGCCCCAACTCTTGCGCGCGACCAGACCGTGACGACGCAGCACCGCGCCCGGCGACTCGAAGCTCACGGCAGTTGCTGCCTCGCGTCGTCGAGGCCCGAGGTGGTGTGCAGCTCGACCGACGGCGCGCAGCCGGCCTCGATGCGCGCGGCCGCGGCCGCACCGATCATCGCCGCATTGTCGCCGCAGTAGCGCAGCGGCGGCACCACCAGCACGAAGCCGTCCTGCTGCGCGGCCGCGGCAGCCGCCGCGCGCAGGCCCGCGTTCGCGGCCACGCCACCGACGATGTGCAGACGACCCAGGCCGCTTCGCCGCACTGCGCGACGGGCCTTGCGCACGAGCACGTCGACGACCGCGGCCTGGAACGACGCGCACAGATCCGCCAGCGCCGCGCGCGAGGGCGGCAGTCCGTGCTGCTCGATGTGCACGAGCACCGCGGTCTTGAGCCCCGAGAACGAGAACTCGAAGTTGTCGCGGTCGGCCATGCCGCGCGGCAACGCGACCGCGCCGGGATCGCCCTCGCGCGCGAGCCGATCGATGACCGGCCCGCCGGGATAGCCCAGCCCCAGCAGCTTCGCGGCCTTGTCGTAGGCCTCGCCGGCCGCGTCGTCGCGCGTCGCACCCAGCAGCGTGTAGCGACCCAGCCGCTCGACCGCGACGAGCTCGGTGTGCCCGCCCGAGACCAGCAACGCGACGTGCGGCGCCAGTGGTGTGGGCTCGCGCTCGTCGTCGCCCAGGCACGCGGAGAACAGGTGGCCCTCCATGTGGTGCACGCCCAGCAGCGGGCGATCGCACGCGAGCGCGAGGCCGCGGGCGTACTGCACGCCCACCAGCAACGCGCCGACCAGACCTGGGCCCTCGGTCACCGCGATGGCATCGAGCGCGTCGAGGCTGCACTGCGCCTGCGCGAGCGCCTCGTCGACCACGGTCGCGATGGCGCCCAGGTGGTGGCGACTCGCGAGCTCGGGCACCACGCCGCCGAAGCGCGCGTGCACGTCGATCTGCGTGCGCACGACGCTGCTGCGCACGCGGTTGCCATCGACGACGGCCGCAGCGGTCTCGTCACACGAGCTCTCGATCGCGAGCACACGCGGCACGGCGTTCACCCCGGCGTCGTGGGGGGCGTGCCGGCCAGCTCGGTCTCGAGGCGCCGCAGCTGTCGGCGCACGGTCTGGGCGTAGAGCCCGGTCGGCGCGAGCTCGAGGTAGCGGCGGTACGCGGTCGCGGCCGCATCGAGCTGCTCGCGCTCCTGCTCGATCACACCCAGGGCGAGGAATGCATCGGCGTACTCGGGCGCGGCCTCGGTCGCGCGGCGGGCATCCGCGAGCGCGTCGTCGAGGCGGCGATCCTCGATGTGGAGGTTGGCGCGCAGCACCAACGCGCGCGCCTGGGTGGGCGCCTGCGCGAGCACGCGATCGATGCGCTGCCGGGCCTCGCGCGCGCGACCGAAGCGGTAGAGCCGCTCGGCCTCGGCGACGGCCTGTTCGGGATCGATCTCGGGGTCCTCGAGCGGCGGACGATCGGGCTGCGTCGGCGGGCCCAGCTCGGCGGGCTGCGGTGCGGTGCCAGCCTGGCGGGGGCGCGCCTCGTCCTTCTTGCTCGGTGCGGCCGCGGTCGCGGTGCGGCGCTCGCCGGCGATGCCGACGACGAAGCCGACCGCCGCGAACATCAGGATCACCGCGGCGATCAGACGGTACGGCGCGGTGTCCGAGACGACCGGCTCGCGCGTCGCGGGGCCCTCCGCGCGACCGTCCGCGAGCGACTCCTCGGCCGGGCGCAGCAGCTTGACGCCGACTGCGTCGGACTCGTCGTGCAGCGTGCCGGCGGTGGGCTCGGGTCGCGGCACGATCTCCGGCAGGTCCTCGTCGTCGTCGTCGCGCAGCGTCGACGTCGGCAAGATGTCGGCGTCTTGATCGAGCTCGAGCGTCTGCGGCTCGTCGACGACCGGCGCCTCGAGCCCGAGCTCGGCGTTGATCCGGCTCTCGAGCCCGCGCTCGCCCGCGAACCGCGGCGGCCGCACCGGCTCGGGGTCGGGGTCGTCGCTCATGTCGAACACGCCGCTGGCGGCCGCACGCGGGGCCCCGGCCGGCGGGCTCACCTGACCCGGCGTGGGCGCGATGTGCTCGTCGTCGTCGTCGAGCTCGTGCTCGGCGACGATGGTCTCGGCGCTCACGCGCGACGGCGGGGGCTTGCGCGGATCGATCTCGTCGCTGTGCTCGACGAGATCCTCGAAGGTGTCGTCGAGCTCGCTCGCTGCGGTCGCGCGCGCGCTGGGCAGCGGCGGCGGCCGGAAGTTGCCGATCGCCGGCGCCGCGGTCGGCATCGGCTTGGGCGCGCTGCTCTCGTCGATCAGATCGGCGACCGCGACCAGCTCGTCGTCGCTCTCGGCGTCCTCGTCGTCGAAGACGTCGGGCGCGCCGTGCTCGATCGCGGTGAGCTTGTGCTCGAGCGCAGCGATGACGTCGGTGGTGGGCTCGGGCGGCTGGCGTGGCAGCGGGCCCGGCAACGGCGAGCCCTCGGGGATGCCGGGCACGATCGCGTCGTCGAGGTCCTCGTCCATCGCGCCCAGCGCGGGAAACGGCGCGGGGTAGGTCGGCGGCGGCGGGACGTCGAGATCGGCGAACGAGGTCTCGGCCGCGTCCACCGGCGCGTCGGCCTCGACCTTGTGCTTGTTGGCGTGGGAGTCCCACGCCTCGAGCGCGATGGCGCCGCCTTCTTCGCTGGGCGCGCGCTCGGCCGGGCCGTGCGACAGCGTCAGCAGGCCCTCGAAGTACGCGGTCGAGATCGCGGTCAGCACGTCGAGGTCGTCTTGACCGCTGTCGTCGACGACGTCGAGGATGCTGCGGCGACCGTCGAAGCGCTTGATCGCGCCGAGCTGCTCGGGCGACAGGTCGCCGCGGCGATCGTCGAGCGCGGATTGGTTGACCGCGAGCACCGAGCCCAGCGGCGGCAGCTGTTCCATCAGCCGGCCCCACTCGTCGACGCGGCGCATGCCTTCCATCAGCAGCATCTGCGTGCTGGCATCGATCGCGGGGCTGCGGTTGATGGTCTTGAACTCGACCTCGAACTCGCCGTCGCCCAGACCCAGCAGGCGGTAGACCGCGGCCTCGCCCTGCAGGCGACCGAGCTCGGCGTCGATGACCGCGCCGTCGCGGAACCACACCGTCGCGGGGCCGAACTCGGTGCCGAAGTGGATCACGCCGCTCTTGCGGCTGATCTCGATGGTCTGCAGCAGATCGACCACCGCCATGTCGGCGAGGCGACCGGTGAACTTGGTGCGCGCGTCCTTGCGCTCGAGCTTCTCGTGCTGCTTGCGCTGCAGCAGCATCGACACGCGCGTGGTGATCTCCTTGACGTAGATCGGCTTGGTCAAGTAGTCGTCGACGCCGAGCTCGAGGCCGCGGACCTTCTGCTCGATGGACTTGTCGCTGGTGAGGAAGATGAACGGGATCAGCCGCCAGCGCGCGTTGGCCTTGAGCTGAGTGCACAGCGCGAAGCCGTCCTTCGCGGGCAACACCGTGTCGGAGATGATCAGGTCGGGCTCGGCGTGCGCGACGAACTCGAGCGCCTCTTCTGCGGTCTCGGCCGCAGTGATGCTGAACCCGGCCTTGCGCAGGCTGACCTCGAGGACCCGCCGATTGCGGACGTCGCTGTCGACGATCAGGAGGTTCTGGCGGGCCATGGGGGCACCGGCGCGAGGACGCGCCTGGACGGGGGCCGAGCCGAATCGCCGGGTCGCCGGCGAAGGCAGACGCGACGCGAACGGGGGGTTCGACGGACCGCACGCGACGATAGCAACGGGCGGCATCACGCGGCAAGGACGCGAGGCGCGGCTTGGCCGCGGCGGTTGGATCGGCGCTCGAACCAACGGCGCGCGGTGTTTTTCGACTATCGTTGCGACGAGCCGTGGAACCCGAGCACAGCGATCCCCGCAACGAGCCGTGGCGCGCCCGCGTGCGGGCCGCGTGGGTCTCCGCGGGGATCGCAGCGGTCTGCGTGCTGGCATTCCTCGCGACCGTGGGCGCGTGCGCGGCGAGCAGCGAGGCGCCCGGGCGCGTCGCGCTCGAGTCGCTGTACGGAATGTCGAGCTGCCGGGCGACGCTCGAGGGCGCGGGGGCCCTGTCGCTGGCCCGCGTCTGGGTCGACGGCGAGTGGTGGCGCATCGCGACCACCGGCTTTCTGCACGGCAGCTGGCTTCATCTCGCACTGAACATTTGGAGCCTGTGGTCCGTGGGCGAGTGGGCCGAGCGGGCGTGGGGACACTGGCGCACCGCGGCGCTGTTCTTCATCAGCTGCCTCGCGGGGTCGTTGGGGTCGTTGGCGTGGGCGGAGGCGCCGGTGGTCGTCGGCGCGTCGGCGGGGATCCTCGGGATCGCGGGCGCACTGCTCGTCGGGCGGATCGGCGGGGACGAGAACACGCGGACGCGGCTCGCTGGGGTGTCGCCGATCGGACTGGCGATCACGCTGGTGGTGCTCTTCGCGATCGGGGCGATCGTGCCTGTCATCGCGCAGGCGGGGCACGTCGGTGGGCTGCTCGGTGGCACCGCGACCGCGTGGGCGGGGATGCAGCGGGGCTGGTTGCGAGGGGCCGTTGCGCTCGTGCTCGCGGTCGGCGGCAACGAGGTCGTGCACATCGCGGCCAAGCCCAACGCGCGCGCGCACTACCACGAGTTCGTGGGCTTCCGGCTCATCGACCGCGGGGAGCCGCAGGCCGCTCTCGCGCCGCTCGAGCGCGCGCTCGAGCTGGCGCCCGGGGATCCGGCGATCAGCAACGCGGTGGCGTATGGGCTCGCGCTGGCGGGGTCGGATCTCGAGCGGGCCGACGCGCTGGTGGACGAGGCGTTGGCGGCGGAACCGGAGAACCCGAACTACCTCGACACGAAGGGGTGGATCGCGTGCCGCCGCGGCGACGTCGAGGGCGGGATGGTGCTGCTGCAGCGCGCGTCGGACGGGGCGGAGGTGCCGGTCGAGGAGATCGAGCTGCACCTGAAGACCTGCGACGGGGCGAATGTTTCACGTGAAACATCCCGCTGAGCGCGGTGGCTGAGTCGGCCCGCGGGGGCGGGGATGAGGGGGAGCGTTGGCGGCCGCGGCTGGCAGGAGCGGGGCGGCGGTTGGCCGGGGCCGAGCGGGTAGGGGCTCGAGCGGACGGCCGGGAGGAAGTCGCCGCCGGGAGCGGGAGCGGGGGCTGGACGTCGGCCGACGGCGGGGGCCTGGCGCAAGCCCTCGTCCGGCGGGCCTGCGGAGGGGCTCGGAGGGCCGGGGTTCGTCGTCCTCCCTGCTCGCATCGCGGAGTCGGGCGCCGGGATCCAAGCGGCCGAGCCCGGTGAGGCCCAGCGGACGGGGCTGCGTTCGCGGCAGGGCAGCGAAGCGGAGCGGGGACCGTCACAGCAAGGCAGGCGTCACCCGCGGCCGGACCCCACGAAGGTTCGGCGGCGGCGCGACCGGGACCTTCCCGGCAGCCTCGTGCTCGCCTGGTTCACCGGGGCGGCGGCGAGCCGAGCCACCCCGCCGGTCCGCGACCGTGACTGCGCGCCGAATCGCTGCCACTGCGCCGCCGTGCGGCCCCGCCTCCGACCCCGCGTGGCCCGCTCGGCTCGCCCGCTGCGGGCGCCCACCTCGTCTCGACCAGCGTTTCGGACCCCCCTGTTCCACGTGGAACAACAGGCTCAGCGCCGCAGCGGCACGCGAAAGGCGCCGATGCGCGACCCTTCCCAGACAATTTCCGCGTCTCGCGCACGCCCCGCGAGCGCGTCGACGTCCGCGCGAAGGTGCGCGAGTAGCACTCCACCATCCATCACCAGCTTTTCCCCAAACTCGAGCCACGCGTCCGGGGCAAAAACCGCACGCGAAGTCGCCACAGAAAACGAAGCCTTGTACCGTCCTCGCTCGTGTTCAGAAGCATTTTCATCCCACGTGACATCGTCCGCTCGGGCCCGGATCACCCGCCCGTTGTCGACAATCGAGCCCAGCGCGAGCTCGAGAAAGCTCGCCCGCTTCTGCCGCGGCTCGACCAAGGTCAGGGCACACGGCGTGACCGCAGCGACGATGAGCGCCGGGAAGCCACCGCCCGAGCCCACGTCGAGCCAGCGCGTCTGCTCCGTGAGCGGCAGGCACCGCTGGGCGCAGGCGACCGTCGCGAGCCCGTCGCCCAGATGCGGCAGCAACGAGGCCTCGTCGCGCGCCCCCACGAGGTTCATCGCCCGGCCGTAGCGCAGCCACAGGCTGCAAAGCGCCATGAGCCGGTCGAGCGCGCGCTCGTCGAGCGGCACGCCGAGCGTCTGGGCGATCGATGTCAACGCGTCGCGCACGCGCCCATCATGCCACGGGCGCTGCAGTATGCTCGCGCATCGGCATGACGATCGACGCGCGCATCGCCGCCCGCCTCGAGGCGCTGCAGGCAGCCGGGCTCGCCCGTCATCCGCCGGAGGTCAGCGCACGCCACGGCGTTCGCTATCGCCTCGACGATCGCGACGTCATCGGCCTGTGCAGCAACGACTACCTCGGCCTCGCTGACACCGCGGCTCCCGGAAGCGTGCAGTGCAGCGGTGCCGGTGGCTCGCGCCTGATCTGCGGTGACCTGCCGATCCACCGCGACGTCGAGCGCCGCCTCGCCGCGCTCGCGCAGACCGACGACGCGGTGCTGTTCCCCTCGGGGTTCCAGCTCAACGTCGGCGTGCTGCCGGCGCTGCTCGAACCCGGCGATGTCGTCGCCAGCGACGCGCTCAACCACGCCTCGCTCATCGACGGCCTGCGCCTCGCTCGCGCCGACGTCACCGTGATGCGCCATCGCGACGCGCCCGATGCCCTGCGCGTGCCCGAGCCGCCCGCCGCACTGTGGTGGGTGACCGAGTCGACGTTCTCCATGGACGGCGACCGCGTCGATCTCGACGCGCTGCGCCGCCACCACGCGCGCGGCGGCGCGAGCTACGTCGACGACGCGCACGCGCTGGGCCTGTTCCCCGGCGGCGTCGGCCTGCTCACCGCGCACGGCATCACGCCGACGATCCTCGTGGGCACGCTCGGCAAGGCCCTCGGCGTCGCGGGAGCCTTCGTCGCCGCGAGCCATACCCTCTGCCGCTTCCTGCGTGCGCGCGCGCGCAGCTTCGTGTTCTCGACCGGCACCAGCCCCGCGCAGGCCGAGCGCATCGCCCACGCGCTCGAGCTCGTGACCGGCCCGCGCGGTGACGAGCTGCGCGACCGCCTGTGGTCCAACGCGCATCATCTCGCGCGCCGCCTCGGCTGCGACGACGCGCCCTCGCCGATCTTCCCGGTGCTGATCGGCGACAACGACGCCGCCGTCGCCGTCGCGCAGGCGCTGCTGCAGCGCGGCTGGCACGTGCAGGCGATCCGCCCGCCGACGGTGCCCACCGGCACCGCCCGCCTGCGCGTCACCGTCACCGCCGCGCACGAGCGCGCGCAGCTCGACGCCTTCGTCGACGACCTCCGCACTGCACTCGATCGTCTGCACCTGCCGCTGCGCATCGATCGCGGGGTCGTACCGTGACCGCGCCGCGCATCGGCTTCGTCGGCACCGACACTGCCGTCGGAAAGACCACGCTCGTGTGCGTGCTGCTCGAGCAAGCGCAGGCGATGGGCATCCACGCGGTGCCGTACAAACCCGCGCAGAGCCACGCCGCCGACGAGCAGCGCAGCGACGTGGTGCGCCTGCGCGAGGCCGCGGGCCTGTCGTCGCAGTGCGACGGCTGGATCGGCACGCTCGAGTACGATCTCCCGCTCGCGCCCGGCCTCGCCGAAGATCCGACGCCGTTTCTACTGCCCGGCAGTCGCGGCGAGGTGTGGCCGTGTCCACCGCTGTCGCGATGCGTCGACGCGCTCGCGGCGATCATGGGCACGCAGGCGCCGGCGCTGCTCTTCGTCGAGCTCGCCGGCGGCCTGTGGGTACCGATGCCCGGCGGCAGCTGGCAGCCGCAGTGGATCCGCGCGCTGGTCGATCACGTCGTCGTGGTCGGCCGCGCGGGCCTGGGCACGATCAACCACACGCTGTCGACCATCGACTGGTTGCAGCAGCTGGGTCTGCCACCGCGCGGCTTCTTCCTCAGCGAGACCGCACCGCCCGATCCCTCGAACATCTACAACCCCGCGGTCATCGCCGCGGCCACGGGCGTGCCGCACCTGGGCACGCTCGCGCACGGCGAGTGCACGATCGATCTGCTCTCGCCGCTGCTGCGCGCGATCTCCTGACGCTCACTTGCCGATGCAGAAGCTCGCGAAGATCCGCTCGAGCACATCCTCGCCCACGGGTCCCAGCGTCGAGCGTCCGAGGATCTCGTCGAGTCGCTGCTGCGCGGCGCGCAGGTGGAACGCGGCCAGCTCCGCCACCTCCGCCCGCGCCGCCGCGGATTCGAGCTCCGCGGCGGCCTCGCGCGCGCGATCGCGGTGACGCTCGAGCCCGATCCACGCCTCCTGCACGTCGGCATCGAAGCGCTGCTGCAGCATGCCGCGCAGCTGCGCGAGCGCCTCGTCGTCGTCGCTGCGCAGGCCCGACCACTGCGGCCTGGCGCAGCCGAGGTCGCGCTTGCTCTCGACCGTGAACACCGGCACCGCAGCCGTCGGCGCGCCGACGACAGCGCTGTCCGCGGCCTCGAGCCACACGATCACGTCGGCGCCCTCGAGCTGCTCGCGCGTGAACGCGATGCCCTCCTGTTCGAGCGCACCGGCGTCGTCGCGCACGCCCGCGGTGTCCACCAGCGTGCAGCGATGATCGCCCAGCGTCAGCTCGGCCTCGACATAGTCCCGCGTGGTACCGGGCTCGGCCGACACCAGCGCGCGCGGGTACCCCAGCAGCGCGTTGAACAGCGTGCTCTTGCCGGCGTTGGCCGGGCCCGCCAGCACCACGCGCGGCTTGCTGCGCGCGCGCACGCCGGCGCCGTGGCGATCGAGCCACGACTGCACGCGCGCGCGCAGGCCCTCGATCTCCGCCTGCCACCGCGACACGTCGCGCTCGCCGATCTCGTCGGCGAAGTCGAGCCACGCCTCGACCTCGGTGCGCAGCGATGCGATCGACTCCACCAGCGCCTCGACCTGCCGCCCGAGCTCACCGGCGACCAACCGCCGCGCCTGATCGAGCGCCGCCTGCGTCTGCGCGCCGACCAGCGCCGCGATGCCCTCGGCCTGCTCGAGCGTCAACCGACCGGCCTCGAACGCGCGTCGCGTGAAGTCGCCGGGCCCCGCCGCAGTCGCGCCCGCACGCAGACACGCGGCCACGACCTGCTCGACGTTGCACGCGCCGCCGTGCACGTGCAGCTCGACCACGTCTTCGCCGGTGAACGACGCCGGCCCGCGCATCGCGACCACCAGCGCCGACTCGCGCGTGGCCCCGCCGAGCGCGAGCCGCCGCGCCACCAGCCTGCGATCGTCCGCGACCGTCGCACCCAACGTCGCCGCGATCGCGATCGCGGCCGGGCCCGACAGCCGCACGATCGCGACGCCGCCATCGGGTCGACCGGTCGCGACGCCCACGAGGGTCGTTCGACCGGTCACGGCCCGCTCACGCGCGCGCGTTCTTGTTGTCGCCGCGATCGCGGAACACGACCACGTGACGACGGCGCCCCTCGCCCTCCGACTCGGTCGTGAGGCCCTCGATGCCGAGGATCGTCGTGTGCACCACGCGGCGCTCCATCGCGCTCATGGGCTCGAAGTGGTAGGGCTCGCCGGTGTCGAGCACCTTGGCCGCGGCGTTCTGCGCCAGCTGCCGCAGGGTCTTCTCGCGCCGCGTGCGATAGCCGGCGACGTCGAGCGTGATGCGCATGCGCTCGATGTCCTCGGCCTGCAGCACGCGCAGGGTCAGGTACTGCAGCGCATCGAGGGTCGCGCCGTGGCGACCGATCAGCAGGCCGCCGTCCTCGGGCGACGCGTTGAGGTCGCAGTGCAGGCCCTCTTCCTCGATCTCGATGTCGACCTCGACGTCGACGCCGAGCAGGCCCAGCACGCTCTCGAGAAACGAGCGGACGATCGGGACGGCCTTCGCGAAGGTTTCACGGTCGGCCGCGGTCGCACCCGCGCCGTCCTTCGAGCTGCCCTTGGGGATGGTCGATTGGGTCTCGGTCATGGTCGCCTCTCTGCCATCGCTGCCGCGGTGGCCCGCGGGCCTGCCGGGCGCCACGCCCGGATCAGACTCGCGCGAATCGTCTCGCGCATCGCGGCCACGTCCACGCGGCGCGCCCATCGGGCACGCGCGAGCGGGACGTCGACCACGGCGCAGCTCATGCCGGCTTCGCCGCCTGGTCGCCGCGGATGCCCACCTGGATCGCGGTCTGCACGATCGACAGCAGGATGTTCGCGAAGATGTAGACCGCCAGGCCCGAGGGCAAGAACAGCATGAACATCGTGAACATGATGGGCATCATCCAGCGCATCATCTTGGCCTGCGCGGGGTCCATCGTGTTGGGCATCATGCGGTTCTGCACCACCATCAGCACGCCCAGTGCCAACGGCAGGATGAAGAACGGATCCTGCTGCGTGAGATCCGGCAGCCACAGGAACGTCTGGTGCACCAGCTCGACCGCCGCCGAGAGCATCGAGTACAGCGCGAACCAGATCGGCAGCTGCACCAGCGTCGGCAGGCAACCGGCCAGCGGGTTCACGCCCGAGCGGGCGAACAGCGCCTGCATCTCCTGACCCTGCTTCACGCGATCCTCGGCGTACTTCGCCTTGATCTTCGCGATCTCGGGCTGGATCTCGCGCATGCGCTTCATCGAGCTCATCTGCTTGAGCGTCAGCGGCAAGGTCAGCAGCTTGACCACGACCGTCAGCAGCACGATCGAGATGCCCCAGCTGTGCGTGAGGCCGTAGAACCACCGCAGCATGCCCAGCAGCATGCGACCGAGCGCCTCGGACAGCCCGCCGAAGAAGCCCCAGTTGATGGCCTCCTCGAGGTCGAGCTCGTTGCCCGAGACCGCGTCGAACGCCTGCAGCTGCTCGAGCTCCTTGGGCCCGACGAACACGCCGAACACGTGCGTCTGGCTCTCGCCCGCGCGCAGCGAGACCACGCCCGACGACACGCGGTTCTGCAAGAAGCCGCCCTCGCCCGCTCGGATCTCGCAGTCGGCCGCGGCCTGCTGCGGCACGACGAACAGACCGAAGTACTTGTTGTCGACGCCGGCCCAGGTGACCGGGCCGCTAGAGTGGATCGGGCCGTCCTCGACGTCGCCCGGATCCTCTTCTTCGAGGTCGTCCGCGGTGCGGCACAAGCCGCGGCTGATGTCGTACTGGCTGTCGGCCACGCCCACGCGCGTGGTCAGGTGCAGGCGGTGATCCTGCGGATCCTTGCCGCGGTTGGTGACCGTGATGCTCAGCTTCGCCTGGTAGCCGCCGAGCTGCTCGAAGCGCTCGACGACCTCGACGTCCGCGCCGCGATAGCCCAGCTCGACGAAGTCCGCCCCGGCGCCGCGCAGCTCGAAGCTGGCGTTCTTCGGGATCTTCACGTCGCTGGCCTCGTCCGCGAGGCTCAGCTCGAGCGTGGGCGCACCGCCCAGCCGCAGGCTGTCGGTCGCGGTGAGCTCGCCCTTGAACTGCTCGGACAGCAGCTCGATGCCGCCGAGGATGCCGCCGCGTGCGGGCGAGCGGTTGGTGATGCGCAGGGCGATGCGATCGTTGCGGAGCTCGCGATCGATCGCGGGCACGTCGCTCTTGGGCCCTTCGTCGGCCTCGGGCTCCTCGACGGCCGCGACCTTCTCGGGCGCCTTGGCCTTCGCGTCGGCCTCGGCCGCGGCAGCGGCGGGTTCGGGCTGCGGCTCGGGCTTGGGCGAGAAGAAGTCGAACGCGACGAAGATGATGGCACACAGCGCCAGGGCGATGAGCGCACGTTGTTGGAAGCTCATGGGCTGACGCTTTCGACCGGCGACGTCGCGTCGCCGAGGCACCGCTGCGCTCGAGCCGGAGGGACCGGATCGTGACCACCGCGATGGAAGGGATGGCAACGGCCCAGACGCCGCAGCGTCAGCCAGCTACCGCCGAGGAATCCGTGTTGTTGCAGCGCCTCGCAGGCGTAGTGCGAGCAGCTGGGCGTGAAGCGGCAACGCGGTCCGAGCCACGGCGAGACCACGAGCTGGTACGCGCGGACCAGGCCGATGGCCGCCCGCGCCAACGCGCGCTCGATCGCCCGCCACAGCGTCACGTCGCGGCTCCTGCAGCAGGACGCAGCGACGCGCAGACGCGTTGCATGTCGCGGGCGATGCTCGCGTAGTCGGCTTCGGCCGCGTTGCGCTTCGCGACCCACACCATGTCGATGCCACCGGGCACCGCGGCGCGACAGCGTCGGAAGGCCTCACGGACCCAGCGCTTGATGCGGTTGCGGATCACGGCGATGCCGACCTTGCGCGTGACCGTGACACCCAGCCGTGGCGGCGACAAGTTCGACGAGGTGGGGTTGCGCACGACGAAGACCAGAAAGTGTCGCACGTGCTGCCGGCCGCCCTGACCTTGCACGCGTAGAAAATCCGCGCGGCGCCGCAAGCGAAACGCACGAGCGAACCGCTGACCGCCGCGTTGGAACCGTGAACCGATGGCCGGGGCCTCGATCACGGACGCTTCGCTCACTTGTGGCCGATCGAAACCGTCAGCTGCTTGCGTCCACGCTTGCGGCGGGCCGAGAGCACCTTGCGGCCGTTCTTCGTCGCCATGCGCGCGCGGAAGCCATGCGTGCGCTTGCGGCGGGTGTTGTGGGGCTGGTACGTGCGCTTCATGGCGGAACCTCGGATCGCGCGACCGCAGGCCAAGGCCCGGGCAGCGGGGCGCGATCGATAGCAGCGAGGCGTGGGGGTGTCAAACGCTGCCGCCCGAGGGCGCCACGGCCTCGCCGTGCGGCGCCCGGCGAGCCAGATGAGCAGTCCCGTGAACGATCCTGCAGGGTGCTCGGCGGGGCGCCGTTGGCACGCCAGCGCGGTGGCCTGAGACGCCGCTTTGCCGTCGGCGCGCAAAACCGCTTGCCAAGCGGCTCCGCGCAGACGCGTCGTCGCAAGTCGGCTTGGGATGTGGGCAGTAGGCGATCCCCCGAGAGCCCCACTCGATTTCGCAGTGATCA
This sequence comes from Nannocystaceae bacterium, assembly GCA_019694555.1. Taxonomy (GTDB): domain Bacteria; phylum Myxococcota_A; class Polyangia; order Nannocystales; family Nannocystaceae; genus Xiheibacterium. Next base: position 23,292 of record JAIBBS010000041.1, on the reverse strand, counting down.
CCACCAGATCGACGAGCCCCTCGGCACCGCTGGCGCAGCGCCTGTGGACCGGCGCCGTGATCCTTCGATCGAAGATCAATGATCCTGACGACTTCCGAACCGCGCTCCGCAGGCTGCTTGCGGCGTCACAACGAGGTGAGTAGAAGGCAACCCCCTCGTGGCGGCGCGGCCCCACGAGCCCGGAGACCCTCGTCTTCGCGCGAGCCACGCGGCCTCCGCGGGTTCGCGCTCCGACGAGACCCACCCGGGACTCGGCGTCGGGCCGCTCCTCTCAGGCACTGTGGAAAAGTGCCTCTTCTCCTCAGGAATTCAACTCTGATTCCCGCGACTTCAACTGGAATCCACAGCGACCCCCTGCCTGTGGACCGGAGGCTCATGACGGACATCTGGACGGATGCCCTTGCCGGCCTGCGCCCTCGACTTGGCGCAGAGACCTACGAGCTCTGGCTGCGCCCGCTGGTGCTGGTGACGACCGGCCAGGGCGTGCTGCACCTGCGCGCACCCAGCCTCTTCATGAAGGAGTGGTTCGAGAACCACTACCGCGACGCCGTCCAGCAGGAGATCTACGCGCAGACGCAGGAGCACTACGCGATCGAGGTCGACGTCTCGGAGGAAGGCGCGCCGATCGCCGACGAGGCGCCTGCGGTCGTCCAGACGCCCGCGCCCGCACCGAGCCCGAGCCGCCGCGCCTCCGCACCCGTCGGTCTGTCCGAGCGCTACCGCTTCGGCACCTTCATCCAAGGCGCGAGCAACGAGCTCGCCGCGTCCGCAGCGCGGGCCGTCGCCGAGGAGCCCGGCCGCCGCTTCAATCCTCTCTTCATCTACGGCGGCGTCGGCCTGGGCAAGACCCACCTGCTGCACGCAGTCGGCCACGCGGTGCACGAGCAGCGACCCGACCGTCGCATCGTGTACCTCTCGGCCGAGCGCTTCATGAACGAGTTCATCTCGGCGGTGCGCTTCAACGAGTGCGATCAATTCCGCAAGCGCTATCGCGAAGACTGCGACGTGCTGTTGATCGACGACATCCAGTTCATCGCCGGTCGCGACCGTACGATGGACGAGTTCTTCCACGTGTTCAACGCGCTGTACGAGGCCGGCAAGCAGATCATGGTCACGGCCGACCGTACGCCCTCGGACATGCAGGGCATGGAAGAACGCATCACCTCGCGGCTCAACTGGGGTCTGGTCGCGGACATCAAGCCGCCCGATCTCGAGACCCGCGTCGCGATCCTGCGACAGAAGGCCGAGGACGAGCGCATCGCGATCGCCGACGACGTCGCGGTCTACCTCGCGACGCTCGTGCGCTCCAACGTGCGCGAGCTCGAGGGCGCGCTGGTGCGCGTGTCGACCTTCGCTGCGCTCAAGGGCGTGCCGATCTCGCAGGACTTCGTGCGCGAGGTCCTGGGCGACGCAGCGGCCCCACGCGCGCCGCAGCAGCTCACCGTCGAGGCGATCCAGAAGGCGGTCGCGGGCTACTTCTCGGTCCGCATCACCGACCTCAAGGGCCAGCGTCGCCACAAGGGCGTCGCGCGGCCACGCATGATCGCGATGTACCTGTCGCGCGAGCTGACCGGCTCGAGCTTCCCGGAGATCGGCCTTCGCTTCGGCGGCAAGGATCACTCCACCGTCATCAACGCTTGCCGCCGCATGGCAGAGATGCAGACGACCGACCCCGAGCTGCGCACGATCATCGAGAGTCTGCGCGCGCAGCTCGTGGGACCCCAGGCCTGAAGCACCTCAGCGTTGCCGCATCCGCGCGGCCGTCGTTCGCGACGCGCCGCGCTTCGTCGTGCCCTGCACAGCCTGTGGACGGCACCGCGGACAAGGGTGTGGAGGACCTGGTGGCGACGCTCCCGACCGCGACGATCCCCAGCCCGAGCGCAGCCACCCCCAGAGCGGTCCCCTCCGAAATCCCCCGCTTTTCCGCTGCAGTTTCAGGGTAGTACGAGCTTTTCCCACCTTTCCACACCCCGATCCCTACGACGGTATTTTAATTCTTTCTTTTGGATCACTCTCGGCCCTGCCAACGGAGCACTCGCCCATGGAGTTGGAGATCGATCAGGCACGCCTGCTCTCTGCGCTCGCCCTCGCGCAGACCGTCGCGGACAAGCGCAGCACGATGCCTGTCCTCGCCAACGTGCTGCTGCGCGCCACGAGCGATGGCCACCTCGTCTGCGCCGCGACCGACATGCTCATCGGGCTGACCGAGTCGATCCCCGCGACCGTGAAGTCGACCGGCAGCGTGACCGTGGGCGTGAAGCACCTGCACGGCGTGGTGCGGACGCTCCCACCCGGACCGGTGCGCCTGCGCGGGCTCGACAACCACTGGGTGCAGCTCGTCGCGGGTCGCAGCGAGTTCAAGCTCATGGGCATGCCCGAGAGCGACTTCCCCGAGCTGCCCGAGGCCGGCAAGGGCAAGAAGGCGCTGCCGTTCGTCGAGGTGCCCGGCCACGTGCTCGCGGACCTGATCACCAAGACGCAGTTCTCGGTCTCGACCGACGAAGCCCGCGTCAACCTCAACGGCGTGCTGTTCGAGTGCGACGGTCAGATCGCGACCATGGTCTCGACCGATGGTCACCGCCTCACGCGCTACACCGCGCGCTTCCCCGGACCGCAGCTCGACAAGGGCATCATCATCCCGCGCAAGGGCATGCTCGAGATCCGGCGCCTGCTCGATCGCGTGCAGGGCGACGTGGGCCTGGCGATCGGCGAGCACCTGTTCCTGCGTGCGGACGAGCTGTCGATGTCGGTGAAGCTGACCAACGTGGTCTTCCCGCCGTATCGCGCCGTGATCCCGACCTCGCACCAGCGCCGCGTCACGGTGCCGCGCGAGGAGCTGCTGGGCGCGCTGCGTCGCGCCGAGGTCATGGCGCCGGAGAAGACCGCCACGGTGCGCGTGTCGCTGAGCAAGGGCAAGCTCGAGCTCACCGCCGACAACCCGGATCTGGGCGTCGCGCACCAGGAGCTCAGCATCGACTACGACGGCACCGCGCTGGTCGCTGGCTTCAACGCGCGCTACCTCATCGAGATCCTCGAGGTCATCGACGGCACCGAGTGCGCGCTCGAGTTCCAAGGTGAGCTCGACCCCTGCGTGATCAAGCCGGTCGACGGTCCCGACCTGCTCGGCGTCGTGATGCCGATGCGCATCTGAGCGCCGTGCCGCTGCTGCTGCGCTCGCTGGAGCTCACGCGCTTTCGCAACCTCGAGCACGCGCGCCTCGAGCTCGCGGAGGGCTTCACGGTGCTGTGGGGCCACAACGGCGCGGGCAAGACCAACGTGCTCGAGGCGCTGTACCTGCTCGCGACGCTGCGTTCGTTTCGCACCACCGACCTGTCGTGGTTGGTGCAGACCGAAGCGCCGGCCGCCTCGGTCACGCTGCAGGCCTACGACGAGCAGGTCGCGCTGCCGACCACGCTGCAGGTGCAGCTGGCCCGCACCGGCAGCGGTGTGCGTCGCAGCGCCCACGCCGACGGCAAGCTCGTGCGCAGCGCGATCGACTTCTACGGGCGGCTGCGCGCGGTGCTGTTCACACCCGACGATCTCGCGGTGCTGCGCGAGAGCCCGTCGCAGCGGCGACAGTTCCTCGATCGCATGCTGTTCGCACGCGAGCGCGCCCACATCGCCGACGTGCAGGACTACGAGCGGCTGGTCCGTTCGCGCAACAGCGTGCTGCGCGACGAGTCGCTGACGGCGTCGACCCGCGAGCCGCTGCTCGACGCGTACGAGTCGCAGCTGGCCCAGGTCGGCGCCCGCATCTGGTCCCGTCGCGAGCGGCTGCTGGACGAGCTCGCACCGGGCGCTCGCGCCAGCTTCGCGGCGATCCACGGCCGCCCGGGGGTCGACCCCGCGCAGGGCGCCGCGGCCGAGCTGGGCCTGTCCTACGCGGCCAGGCTCGGTACGGTGGCGGAGCCCGAGCGCGCGGGTGCACTGGCCGCGCGACTGCGCGAGCGCCGGGTCGTCGACCGCGACCGCGGTGCGACCACGGTCGGCCCCCACCGCGACGACGTGCTGGTGCGGCTGGACGACCGCCCGGTGGGCGAGTTCGCGTCGCAGGGCCAGACCCGCGCCATCGTGCTCGCGCTCAAGCTGGCCGAGCTGGGCCTGGCCGATCAGGCCGGTGCGCGGCCGCTGCTGCTGCTCGACGACGTCGGCAGCGAGCTCGATCCGCTGCGCACCGCGGCGCTGTTCGCCCGCCTCGCAGAGGTCAGCGGACAGTGCGTGATCACCACGACCGCACGCGAGTTCGTGCGGCTGCCGCCTTCGGGCGAACACCGCTTCTGGGCCGTCGAGCGCGGCGTCGTGCGAGCCACGCCGGGGCCCGCCGGACCGCCCGCAGAACCCTGACGCGCGACCGCCTTATCCACTTGCAATGATTGAAGTTTTTGCGCGACCGCGGCCTTCCGATCCGGGCGGTGGCGTGGTAGTGTTCCGGCGCCTTTTCGGACCGAGCACGGCCGCGTTGCAGCGCGGTCGAACGCGACGATGGCGAGGGGCGCACGCGATGGATTTTCGCGGCGCCCGCCCGGCTCGATCCCGACTCGCACACGCCCCATGTCCAACGAGCAGCCCGCCCAGCCCGCCGACGACTACGGCGCCGATTCGATCTCCGTCCTCGAAGGCCTCGAAGCGGTGCGCAAGCGCCCGGGCATGTACATCGGCGACACGAGCGACGGCTCCGGTCTGCACAAGATGGTGTTCGAGGTCGTCGACAACTCGATCGACGAGTCGCTCGCGGGTCACTGCAACCGCATCGAGGTCTGCATCCACCTCGACAACTCGGTCTCCGTCGAAGACAACGGCCGCGGCATCCCCACCGGACCCAAGGAGGTCCACGGCGAGATCATGGACGCGGCCATCGTCATCATGACGGTGCTGCACGCCGGCGGGAAGTTCGACAACCGCAACTACAAGGTCTCCGGCGGTCTGCACGGCGTGGGCGTGTCGGTGGTCAACGCGCTGTCCGACTGGCTCAAGCTCGAGATCTGGCGCGACGGCAAGGCCCACCGCGCCCGCTTCGAGCGCGGTGCGGTCGCCAGCGACGTCGAGATCATCGGCACCAGCGACAAGCGCGGCACGCGGGTCACGTTCCACCCCGACCCGTTGATCTTCACCGCGATCGAGATCGACTTCGAGATCCTCGCGACCCGCTTCCGCGAGCTCAGCTTCCTCAACCCCGGCGTCACCATCGTGCTGCGCGACCTCCGGGACGGCCGCGAGAAGATCTTCGACGGCCAGGGCGGCATCTCGTCGTTCGTCGAGCTGCTGGCACAGAACAAGGTCGCGGTCGGCGACGCGTTCTTCTTCGAGGGCAAGGAGCCCTTCGAGCACGAGGGCCATCCCGAGCAGCTCGGCATCGCGTTGGCGCTGCAGTGGACGGACTCCTACCAGGAGAACATCCTGTGCTTCACCAACAACATCGCGAACAAGGACGGCGGCACGCACCTGACCGGCATGCGCACCGCGCTGACCAAGGTCGTGAACAAGTACGCCGAGGAGGCCGGGCTGCTCAAGCAGCACAAGGCCGCGCTGACCGGTGAAGAAGTGCGCGAGGGCCTGGTCGCGGTGCTCGCGGTCCAGCACCCCGACCCCAAGTTCAGCTCGCAGATCAAAGACAAGCTGGTCTCGGGCGAGGTCACCGCGTTGGTGTCGCAGTTCGTCAACGATCGCCTGACGAAGTACTTCGAGGAGCACCCCAAGCTCGCCAAGCTCATCGTCGAGCGCGCGATCCTCTCGGCGCGTGCGCGTGCGGCCGCCCGCAAGGCCCGCGAGACCATCACGCGCAAGGGCGTGCTCGACGGCTTGTCGCTACCCGGCAAGCTCGCCGATTGCCAGGAGCGCGACCCCGAGAAGGCCGAGCTGTTCATCGTCGAGGGTGACAGCGCCGGTGGCAGCGCCAAGCAAGGGCGCGACCGCACGACCCAGGCGATCCTGCCGCTGCGCGGCAAGATCCTGAACGTCGAGAAGGCGCGGCTCGACAAGATGCTGTCGAGCCAGGAGATCGTCACGCTCATCACCGCGCTGGGCAGCGGCGTCGACGACACCTACGACCTCGCCAAGCTCCGCTACCACCGCATCGTCATCATGACCGACGCGGATGTCGACGGTTCGCACATCCGCACGCTGCTGCTGACGTTCTTCTACCGCCACTTCCCCGAGATCATCGAGCGCGGCTACCTCTACGTGGCCCAGCCGCCGCTGTACAAGGTCCGCGCCGGCAAGAAGGACGTCTACATCAAGAACGAGGCCGGGCTCGATCGCTACGTCATCGAGAACGCGATCGAGAACCTCGAGCTGTCGATCGGTCCCCACGTGGTCTCGCGCGAGGTCCAGACCGAGCTCGCCGGCAGGGCGCTGCGCTACCGCGACATCCTCTCCGGGCTCGCGCGCGATCACAGGCCCGCGATCCTCGAGGCGCTGCTCGACGGCGTCGAGCGCCGCGGCGTCGAGGCCACCAGCCAGGCCTTCGGCGACGCGGCCGCGCTCGAGCAGGTCGCAGCCGAGCTCATCGCCGCTGCGCAGGCGCAGCTGTCCCCGGGCCCCGGCGCCGGCAGCCAGGGCGTGGTGCAGCTGGGCCACGAGATCGTGCGCGACGCCAACGACAGCGCGCTGCACGTCATCCGCGTGCGCGTGCTGCAGGACGGCGTCACGCAGTACGAGCTCATCGATCGCGACCTGCTGGGCTCGCCCGAGCTCGGCGAGCTCATCGGCGTGCGGCAGTACGTCGCCAGCCTCGGCGGCGGTGACGTCGTGCTGCGTCGCAGCGGACAGCCCGAGCAGACCGTGAAGCGGCTCAGCGAGCTGGTCGCGCAGATGGACAGCGTGGGTCGAGCCGGGCTCGCCATCCAGCGCTACAAGGGCCTGGGCGAGATGAACCCCGAGCAGCTGTGGGAGACCACGATGGACCCCAACCGTCGTGCGCTGCTGCAGGTGCGCGTGGGCGACAACCTCGAGGCCGATCAGATCTTCAGCGTGCTGATGGGCGACGACGTCGAGCCGCGGCGCGACTTCATCACCGCCAACGCCCTCAACGCGCGCAACCTCGACGTCTGAGCGACCGTCCGCGAACGCCGACCGATCGCTCGTCGCGATGCGACCGCGAGCCGGCGTCGGCGCGGCGACGTCACTGCACCGTGGCGGTGCTCGGTAGCGTCGCGTCCCACGCGAGCTTGCTGCCGCAGCGCAGCATCGACGCGCCGTAGTACGGGTTGGCGATCTTGCCGGTCGCCTGCACCCACAGCGCGCCCTTGTCCTCGAACGCCATCGGGCAGTGGACCAGCTCGTAGCCCGCCTGCGTCGAGGTCTCGGCGCGCATGTACTCGATCATGCCGTCGCTGACGTTCTTGAACGCGCGTCGCGTCGCGGTCAGATCGGCGGTCAATCCCGCGGCCGCGCCCGCGACCTTGCCCAGGCCGGGCTTGTCCGGCATCGCCTTGGCCTCGCGCTGCAGCTCGCTCGCCAGGCCCGGCACACCCGAGGCGTCGTCGGCCGCGAGCGCAGCGGCGATGGCCGCGTAGGTCGGCACGAGCCCCTTGGGCGCCGCCGGTGCGGCGCCGGACGACGAGCAGCTCACGGCGGCGAGGGCGAGGCACAGCGACAACGGGCGCATGGTCGGGTCCAGGGATAGCACGGCTGCGACGGTGCGCGCCGGTGCGGCCGGTCGCCTGCCGCGCCGGCGCACCGGCGTCCCGTCCGCGGTCCACCTCGCGCGGCGATGGGGCCGCGCCGCGCCGCTGTGGCCTCGGGGCGGGGCCCGCGGCGCCGTCCGCCGCGTCGGTGGCTCAAGCGCGTGCGGGCGCCGACGATGTCCCGCAGGTGCACGCTGCAAGCGCCTGCGGTCTCCACTACCTGCGGGTCACCTTCGCCACCGAGGACGGCGACGTCTCGCTGACGATCTACGAGGTCGACGACCGCGGTTGGGTGCACCGACAGGTGCAGATGCGATCCGACGGCAACAAGTTCGCGCCCGAGGACGTGCTGATGGTGCGGCCGGTGAACCTGCCGGCGATGGCCGCACACCCGTGCACCGAGACGATGACCGCAGAGGACTTCGAGCTGCTGTGGTCGGAGGTCGCGAGCGAGCGTTCGTTTCTCACGCGCTTGCCCGACGCCCGACTCGCGTGGGAGGGCACCGTCGGCGATGGCGCCCAGCGCCTGCGCGTGCGCTGGCAACCGTTCGCGCAGCCGGCGTCGGGCTGGACCGAGATCCCAGGATTCCTCGAGCTGTTCGTGCAAGGCGATGCCCGCGCCGCACGACGGGCCTGCGCCGAGCTGTTCCTCGAGCGGCCGATCGTGTGGCGCGCGCTCGCAGGCAACACCACGGCGCAACCCGGCGTGCCCGTCGCCGCGTGAGCCCCGACCACCACCCGCAGGTGGTCAGGAGAACAGCGCGTCGAGCTCGTCCGCGACCGCGTGCTCGGCCTGGCCCTTGGCCAGCGCGAGCTCCTGCACGAGCAGCTGACGCGCCGTCTCGAGCATCTCGCGCTCGCCCGACGAGAGCTGCTTGTCACCGCGCAGCAGGCACAGATCGCGCAGCACGCTGGCGATCTCCACCAGCGAACCGGTGTTGATCTTCTCCATGTACTCGCGATGGCGACGGTTCCACGTCGCGGTGGAGATCTTGCCGCCGCGGCGACGCAGCTCGTCGTAGACGGCGTCGACCTCGCCTTGGCTGACGAGTCGCCGAAGGCCGACGGCCGCAGCGTTGTGCTTCGGCACCATCACCTTCATGTTGTTGTCGAGCACACGCAGCACGTAGAACTCCATCGTCGCCCCAGAGATCTGGAGGTTCTGGAGTCCCGTCACTTCGGCAACGCCATGGCCCGGGTAGACCGTCTTGTCGCCCACGACGAACGTGTCAGGCATGGGGGTGGCTCCTCGTGCACCGAAGTCGTTGGAATCTGGTCGCGACTGCGAAGCTCGTTTTCTGGGGCCTCTCGGGGTTCCGAGAGGGCAGGTCGTGGCTTCGCCAGTGGTCCTCGCGTCAGACGACAGGCAACTTAGGCCGCGGAGTTATAGCCGCCGCGTGGTCGCGCGTCAACGGGCGAAAAACAGTGTTCTATTGGAAATTACGGAAATCGTGCACACGGGGCGACAGCGCGCCTGTGTGCGCTCGCTGGCTCACGAGGGCGAGCCTCACACAGGGCCTTGGTGCGGGCATGAAACCTGTCGCAGCGCTGGATCGATGTCCAGTCGAGCGAGGCTGTTGGTGGCGCGGATGCCGTCGGCCGGTGCGCGCGGCGATGCTCGGCGCCGTCGCAGCGGGCCGCAGCGCGCCGCTGCGGGCCGCGGGCTGCGAGCGGGCTGCGAGCGGGCCGCCGGCGCGAAGTTGCCGAGCCGGTGCGCATCAGGAATCATCCCGCTCGATGCAGCGAACCATGTCGCGCGGCGTTCGAGGGCGGACGTTCTTCGCGAGAGCGACCGCCTTGAGCGGCGTGATCGCAGGGCTCTTGCTCTGCGGCTGCGCCAACAACCCCGAGCGGCTGCCGGAGCTCGATCGTCGCTTCTACTACAACCTCGACAGCGCGCAGGACCAACAGGACTTCCTGCGCCTGCGCGACGAGGACCGTCAGGCGTTCCTCGAGCGCGAGGGCCTGTGGCAGAAGTGGTCGGCGTTGCCGGAGTCGCAGCGCAAGCTCGCGGCTGCAGGCGACGTCGAGGTCGGCTTCGACGAGTTCGCGGTGTTCATGGCCTGGGGTCCGCCGGCCGACACCGTGACGCGTGATCCCGATGGTCGACCGGTGCGGCTGCACACCTTCATCCGCTGCACCAGCGGTCCGCGGGCGGGTCGCTACGCACGCAGCAACCTCGACTGCGACGGCACCTCGAGCGAGGTGCAGGTGTCGATCGGCAACGGCAAGGTCGTCGAGATCAACTACCCGAACTAGCGCTGGCCGCGATCGCGGCCGGGCTCAGGTGAGAAACTCGAGGATGGTCGCGACCGGGAAGCCCGAGCCACCCACGGTCGTGACACCGTAGGGCTTGCTCGCCATCGCCGGGCCCGCGATGTCGCAGTGCAACCAGCGACAGCCCTCGGCGAACTCCGAGAGGAACAACCCCGCCGTGATCGCACCGCCGTAGCGCTCGCCGGTGTTCTTGAGATCGGCGAGCTTGCTCTTGAGCTGCTCCTTGAGGTCGTCGGGCAGCGGCAGGCGCCACATCGCCTCGCCCACACGTGCGGCCGCGCCGAGCCAGTCCTCGGCGAGGCGGTCGTCCTTGCTCATCACGCCGGCGATCTTGGGACCCAACGCGACCATGCAGGCACCGGTGAGCGTCGCGAAGTCCAGCATCATCGTGGGCTGCAGCTTCGACGCGTACACCATCGCGTCGGCGAGCGTCAGGCGGCCCTCGGCGTCGGTGTTGTTGATCTCCACGGTCTTGTCGTTGGACGCCACCAGCACGTCGCCGAGGCGATAGGCGCGGCCGCTGACCATGTTCTCGGTCGCGGCGACGATGGCGTGGACCTCCCATGGCAGGTGCAGCTTGGCCGCGCCCTCGAACGCCGCGATCACGGCGGCGGCACCGGCCATGTCCATCTTCATGTCGAGCATGCCGTCGGTCGGCTTGAGCGAGTAGCCGCCCGAGTCGAACGTCACGCCCTTGCCGATGAGGCACACGCGGCCCTTGCTGGGGCCGTGCGGCTTGTAGCTCATGTGGATGAACTTCGGCGGCTCGTCGCTGCCCTGCGCGACGCCGAGGAAGCAGCCCATGTTGCGTGCGAGGCACTCGTCGCGATCGAGCACCGTGATCGCGACCTCGTGCTCGTCCTGCAGCGACGCGACGATGTTCGACGCGGTCGTCGCGAGGAACGTCGGCGTCACCAGGCCCGCGGGGCCGTTGACGAGATCGCGGGCCCGCGCGACGGACTTGGCGATGATCTGTCCCCGCGCGGTGCCCTCGGCGGGGCCGGTGTCGTCGGCCACGAACACGACCTCGCGGACGCTGCGACGCGCTCGCTTGTCCTCGGCGATGAAGCGCTCGTAGGCGTACGAGCCCAGCTCGCAGCCCTGCGCGAGCAGGTCGCCGGCGCGTGCGACTGCGGCCGGATCACCGCCGGCCCACGGCATCGCGCCGGCCAGCGTGGCACGCAGGTCGATGACCAGGCGCGCGACGCCGGCGGACTGCGCGAGACGGACGGCGTCGTGGGCGAAGCTCCGCAGCTGCGAGGGGTCGGCCAGATCCGCGGCGCCCATCAACACGACGCGCTCGAACACCTCGCCGTCGACGCGGGTGAACGAGAACGTCTCGCCGTGCTTGCCGGTGAAGCGAGCCGCGGTTGCGGCCTCGCGCACGGGCTTGCCGAAGCGCGCGTCGAAGGTGTCGGGGCTCGGGGCGTCGCGCATGGCGACGGCGAGGAGCTGGTCGCCGACGGGGGTCGGCGCTTCGGTGGTCCACGTGAGCTGGAGCATGAGCGATGGGTCGTCCGCGCTCTTAGCGCAGAACGGGCAGGAGGGCGAGAGCGACTATCGCACGCTCGACAAGACACACTCCAGTTGCAATTTGCATTGCAATTTCCACGCGTTGCGCGGCTCTTGCGCCCCTCGGATGGCGTAGAGAGACCTACACATACCTACCCATCACGATCGCTCACCTACCTAAAAGGATCGCTCACCTTCACGTAATTAGGCGACAAAGATATTAATTGTTATTGACATGCGCCGATCCCGACCGTATGGTCCTTCTACCGTTGCCCCTTGAAGGAGGGTCCAAAGATGGCTGAAGGCGATATGGAGCAGGCGCCCGCGAAGCGTGGCAAGAAGAAGGCTGGCAAGAAGGGTGGCAAGAAGAAGGCCGCCAAGAAGGCCGCGAAGAAGGGTGGCAAGAAGAAGGCCGCCAAGAAGGCTGGCAAGAAGGGCGGCAAGAAGAAGGCTGCCAAGAAGGGCGGCAAGAAGAAGGGCGGCAAGAAGAAGGGCGGCAAGAAGAAGGCCGCCAAGGCGAAGCAGGCCGCCCCGAAGGCCTGAGCCGCGCCAAACTGCGAGTCTGTTCGCAGGCGCCGTCGCGGGTTTCCGATCCTCGGAAGCCGCGGCGGCGTGGTGTTTTAAGCGGTCGGAAAATCCCGCCGACCCCGATCAGGTCGCCTCGAGCAGCGACGGATCGAGCTGGGCATGCAGCGCGCCCAGGTGCTGCAGCGCGCGTGGACCGGTGAAGACCACGGTGGTGTCGGGCGCAGCGTCGATGTGCATCGCGAGCGCATCGATCGCGCCGGCGTCGATGCGACGCGATGCGCCCGCGCCGTCGGCCCGCAGCCACACGTCGCGCGCCACGAGCACGTCGTCGCCCGCCCGTTCGTAGCGCGGCCGGCCGCCCTCGAACGCCGGGCACAGCAGCGTGATGTCGAGCTCGCGCGCGAGCTCCCGCGCCGTCTCGCTCTCCCACAGCCCTTCGGGCTCCCAGATCACGCCCAGGCCCTCGGCACGCCGCGCCTCGACGAACGCGCGCAGGCGCTTGCGACCGAGCGCACCGGGCGTCAGCGAGGTGCCGGTGCGCAGCACGACGCGCGTGCTGCCGGTGGCTTGCACGCACAGCCGCGTGATCTCCCACGCCTGCGTCGCGGCCTCCGAGGCCAGCAACGCGCCGAGCTCGTGATCGGCCCCCGCGGGCCGTCTCGCGGCGCGCGTGCGCAGTCCGTCCTCGCGCGCATGCGAGATCCAGTGCCACACGTACGGCACCAGCTCCGCCTGCGGGAAGCGCCGCCGGATCGCGCCGGCCCACCGCTGCATCGCGGCCAGTCGCGGTGGCTCGAACAGCGTCCGCTCGAGCAGCACGATGGCGACGCGCGGGTCCGGTGCTCCCGCGCGCGCGTTCTCTCCCGACAGCGACAGACCCAGGCTGACCATGCGCGGCCGGCAGAGTACGCACGGCCGCGACGCGCGTGCAACCGCACCGCGCGGCGCGAGCGACCTGCGCGTCAGGTGATGGCTTGGGTCTCGCGCGTCTCGCCGCCGGGCTGATAGCGCGGCAGCGCGACGGTCACGATGGTGCCGCCGTCGGTCGGCGAGTCGAGCGCGACGCGACCGCTGAGGCTGCGCACGATGTCGAGCACCACCGGAAGGCCCAGGCCGGTGCCGCCGCTGCCCTTGGTGGTGAAGAACGGCTCGAACACGCGGGCGCGCAGGTGATCGGGGATGCCCGCGCCGGAGTCCTGCACGCGCAGGACGCCGTAGGACCCGTCGTAGAACAGCTTCACGTGCACGGTGCCGCGGTCGCCACCGCCGCCGTCGCCGAGCGCGTCGATCGCGTTGGTCAGCAGGTTGAGGCCGATCTGGTGCACCTCGGTCTTGTCCGCGTGCACGATGACGTCCTCCTCGGGCACGTCGAGATCGAGCCGCATGCGCCGCAGTCGCCCGGCGCGACGAAGCAGCGTCAAGATGCCCTCGATGACGTCGCGCATCGAGACCGCGCCGCGGGTGCGCACGCGCGGCTTGAGCGGCGCGAGGATCTGCTCGATGTGCTCCTGCACCCGGCGCACGCTGTCGCGCATGACCTTGATCATGTCCGCGGCCGCGACCTCGAAGTTGCCCTGCTCGAGCATCGTCAGGTAGCCCAGCAGCGGTCCGAGCTCGTTGCGGATCTCGTGCGCGGCGCTGCCGGCGAGCAAGCCCATCGTCGCGAGTCGATCGGCCTGCTGCAGCTGCCGGCTCATCTCCTCGTGCGCGGTCTCGTAGTACAGCAGCGCCATCACGTAGCGCGTCTGCTCGGAGCCGGCGTCCACGCTGGGCACCTCGCACACCGACAGGCTCACGCGCGCCGGCAGACGGCGGCCCCGCGCCGCGCGGACCGTCATCTCGCCGCGCCAGTGGCCGCGCGACAGCGGCGCGGCTGCGAGCTCGACCACGCGCGACTGGATGTCACCTTCGGTCGGGTGCAGATCGAACAGCTCGCCGATGTCCGCGTCGAGCAGCTCGTACAGCGGCCGCCCGACCAGCGCGACGAAGCTGTCGCTGGCGTCGACCAAGCGCCCCTGCGCGTCGAGCACGATGATGCCTTCGACCGCGCGGTTGTAGAGCACCGACAGCAGCATGGCCGTGCGCTGGTGTCGGATCGCGAGCTGGCGGTGCTCCTCCTGCAACCGCTGCTCGGCGTTGACCCGCGCCTGGGTCGCGCGCCGCGAATCGATCGCGCGCGCGACCGTGCCCAGCAGCACATCGCGCGACACCGGCTTGGTCAGGTAGTCGAACGCGTGCTCGCGCACCGCCGCAGTCGCGGGCTGCAGGCTCATGTCGCCGGTCACGATGATGACGGGCACCAGCGGGTCGCGGCCCTCGAGCGCCTTGAGCAGATCGAGCCCGCTGCCGCCGGGCATCTGCAGGTCGGTCACGACCACGTCGATGGGCGTGGTGTCGAACGTTGCCAGCGCACCGTCGACGCTCGACGCGAGCGAGGCCTCGAAGCCCGCGTGTCGCAGCATGTGCAGCAACGCGTTGCCGACGAGCTCGTCGTCCTCGACGACCAGGACGCCGCCGGAGTGTCCGCGCGACGGCGTCCAACGGCGACGCTCGCTCACGCACCGCCTCCGGCCCGCAGCGTCACCTGCCCGGCCGCGATCTCGATGCGCACGGTGTCGTTCGCCAGCGCGCCCAGCCGCGCGAGCGCGACCGGTTCCCACGCGAGGGGCTCGGCCGCCTCGACCGCCAGCGACAGTCGCAGCGGATCGGGCTCGCCGCTGAGCGCCATCCGCACGCCGCGGGCGCCCGCGGCGGCGGTCGCGATCACCAGCATGCACGCGCCCAGCAGGGGCAGCTCGAGCTCGACCGGGAACGGCTGCCGATCGAGTCGCGACAGATCGGCGCCGACCTGGATGCCGAAGCGATCGAAGCGTCGTGACAGCAGGCCGTGCACGCGGCCCCACGCCGCGGCGGCATCCTGCGGCCGCGAGCGGCCCAGGCCGGCCAACGCCGAGCTCAACGCCCGGATGCCCTCGCCCGCCATCAGGCACTGCTGCGCGCGCACGTAGGCATCCGACTCCGGGTGGGCCTCGTCGAGCGCCAGCTCGAGCAACACCACCAGCGACTGCAGCGGATTGTTGATGTCGTGGGTCGCGATCGCGATGAGTTCGAGCAGCGTATCGCGCTCGGCGACCGCGCGTGCTGCGGTCATCGCGGCCTCGCCTGGACCCGCGGCCATCACGTCGCAGCGTAGCTGGTTTGGCGCGGCGCGGCGGGCCCAAAAACTGCCCGGTGGCTGCGGCATACTCGCGCCCACGCCCACCGGTCGCACCGCGATCGCCGAAGGTGATCGCGCGACGGGCGAGCGCGACGGCAAACCGCGACATGGTCCGCGCACGACGCATTCGACAGCACGTGAACCCGCTGGGCGCTCGCTACCGCGAGCCCAGGGCGATGCCCGTGCAGTGGCCGGCCCACTTGGGGCCGATGGCGGCCCTCGACGTCGAGCTCGGCTGCGCCGACGCGCAGTTCAGCTTCGCGCTCGCGCGCGCGCAGCCGCAGCGCTTCGTGGTCGGGCTCGACATCCGCGAGCGCATCATCGCGCTGGGCCAGCGCCGGGCGGCGCGCGAAGGACTGCCGAACCTCACCTTGGCCTACTGCAACCTCGGCGTCGACCTCGACCGCGTCTTCGCGCCGCGCAGCGTGGATCGCTTCCACCTGCTGTTTCCCGATCCGTGGTTCAAGGCCAAGCACCACAAGCGGCGCGTGCTCGAGCCCGCGGTGCTGTCGGTGATCGCGGCGCAGCTGCGCCCCGGCGGCGAGCTGCACGTCGCGACCGATGTGTTCGAGCTGGGCCTCGCCGCGCTCGAAGAGGTCGAAGCCGACGAGAGCTTCGAGAACCTCGCCGGTGCGTGGAAGTTCACCCGCGACAACCCCTACGGCGCGAGCTCGCGACGCGAGCAGACCACGATCGCGCGCGGCCAGCGGGTGTGGCGGATGATCTGGCGCCGTCGCTAGCAACGACGCGCCTTGCCCTGGGCCCCGCGGACGCTAGCCCTGCGAGAGCATCTCGATGGTCGGCAGGTACAGCGCGTCGGGCAGCGCGGTGCAGTTCTCGTAGTGGGCGACCTCGGCGTCGCGCTCGGTCGGCGCGGCGGCGTCGACCTTGCTCGCGATCACGTCCACGCAGGCGCAGAAGCTCTTCGCCTGCGATCGGGTGTCGTCATCACCGCACGAGAGGCGCTGCTGCGCGAGGGTCCAGTGGCGAAACGACGCCTGGCAGTCGAGCGAGGGATAGTCGGTCCCCAGCACGCAGCCACACAGCGCGCCGTCGCGGGTCTCGTCGAAGGCCTGCGAGCACAGCGCCTTCATGTAGCCGTCCTCGGCGCGCAGGCGGCTGTCGAGGTCGCGGGCCCCACCCAGCACGGCGTTGACCAGCGTCGGGATCACCCACGCGAAGAACACCGCCGCCACGGGGATCGCGATGCCCAGACCCACCAGGATGCCGGGCCAGCGGGGCCGGGGTGGGTCGTCGAGGTGGGCGAGGATGGCCATCGGCATGATCACTCTAACGCGCGAGCCCAGCGGTCGCCGACAGCCGGGCCCACCGGGCGCTCGCGGGACGTTCGCGGCCCGAGCTCCGTGATGCCGCGCACGCCTCGGGGTCCGCGCAAGGCCGCCAGCGGGGCGCGCCTTGCCCGGCGGCCCTCACCGCAGCGCTCGCGCGCGGGCTTGGGACGTCCGGCGCAAGCCGCCGGCCCCCCGCGCGTTCATCCCCCGATCCCTTGTCGAGGCCGCGGCTGCGTACGATACTCCGCCCCCGGCCGCGTTCGGGGCGCACGCTCCGGTCCCGCCGTCGCGAAGGTTTTCCGATCATGCGTCGCACCGCGCTCGCTCGTCCTGCCCTGTCGTCCGTGCTCAGCCTCGCGCTCGCCTTCGCCCCGTGGGAGGTCGCCGAGGCGGGTCCCGCGGCCAAGGGTGCGAGCAAGCCGACGACCACCGCCGCGCCCGCCGACACGCCGGCGACCACGGACACCGCGACGCCGCCGGCGGACACCGCACCGGCCGACACCGCGCCGGCCGACACCGCGCCCGCTGACACCGCGCCTGCGGACACCGCTGCCGCCGATACCGATGCCGAGCCGGCCGGTGCCACGGATGCGGACACCGAGGGCGAAGCGAAAGACACCGAGGGCGAAGCGAAGGACACCGAGGGCGCACCCGAGGACACCGAAGGTGCAGCCGAGCCGCCGCCGCCCGAGCCCGCGGCAGATCCGATGGCCGATCGCCCGCCCGAGCCGCAGGTCGCCGGCAAGCCGCGCAAGGGCTTGGGTCTGATGATCGCCGGCGGCACCGTGCTGGCGGCCGGCCTCGCGTCGACGATCACCTTCGGCCTGGTGACGCAGCACTGCAAGTACTCCGGTCCGCTCAAGTGCAAGTTCCAGGATCAGGACGACTTCCTGATCCCGCTGGGCTCCGCGGTCACGCTGCTGGGCGCCGTGCTGCTGGGCGTCGGCGTGGGCTATCGCGTCAGCTACCAGAAGTGGGAGCGCTGGACGCCCGAGGTCGCGGCGCGCGAGAAGGCCAAGGCCGAGAAGCGCGCGAGCCGAGGCCGCCGCAAGAAGTCGAAGGCCGAGACCGCGTTCTCGCCGGCGATGCTGCGCGGTGGTGCCGGCATCGTGGTCGGCGGCCGGTTCTGATCCGCGCGCGCGCGTCGATCAGCTCTCGCGACGCCGCGCGACCACGACCGCTGCGAGCTCGCTGATGAGCTCGAGCTCGTCGAGGCTGGCGCGTGCCAGCAGCGCCTGCAGCCGCGCGCGCGCCGAGACCTCGCCCTCGCGTCCGCGCACCGGCATCGCGAGCTCGGGCAGCAGCGCGCTCACCGAGGTGCCCATGCCCAACGCGATGCGCAGCAGCGTGCGGAGCCCGGGGCTGCTGTAGTGGCCGTTCTCCAGCCGCGAGACCATGTCCGTGGCGATGCCGGCGGCCTGCGCCAGGCTCTGCTGCGTCAGGCCCCGCTCCTCTCGCAGCGCGCGGACGCGCTGGCCCAGCTCGGCCATGTACGAGCGCTCGCGCAGGCGCCGGGCCGTGGGCACGCGGTCGTCGTCGTCGTCGTCGTCGCTGTCGTGGGGGCGGGCCATGGCGCTTCAGCTCGCGAACTCCAGCCGCCGCGCCTCGAGCACGCGGATGCGGTCGCGCACCGCCGCGGCATCTTCGAAGCGCAGGTCCTTGGCCAGCTGCGCCATCTGCTGCTTGAGCTCGCGCAGCCGCTCGTCCAGCTCGCCCGGCAGCAGGTCGCCGTCGCGCAGCTCGGCCAGGCCCACCGGCAGCTGCTTCGCACCGGTCGCGGTCGCGCTGGGCTTGCCGACGGTGCGCTTCTCGGCCTGGCGCTTCTCGTTCTCCAGCGGGTCGATGCCGCGGCGCGTGGTCTTGGGCACGATGCCGTGCTTGGCGTTGTACTCGGCCTGCACCGCGCGGCGGCGATCGGTCTCGTCCATGGCCTGCCGCATGCTGTCGGTGATGCGATCGGCGTACATGATCACGCGGCCCTCGGAGTTGCGTGCCGCGCGACCCACGGTCTGGATCAGGCTGCGTGCCGATCGCAAGAAGCCCTCCTTGTCCGCGTCGAGGATGGCGACCAGGCTGACCTCGGGGATGTCGAGGCCCTCGCGCAGCAGGTTGATACCGACCAGCACGTCGAACTCGCCCACCCGCAGGCCGCGGATCAGCTCGACGCGCTCGAGCGTCTCGATGTCCGAGTGCAGGTAGCGGACCTTGACGCCCAGATCCGCGAAGTACTCGGTCAGATCCTCGGCCATGCGCTTGGTCAGCGTGGTCACGAGCACGCGCTCCTGCTTGGCCACGCGCTTGCGGATCTCGTCGAGCAGATCGTCGACCTGACCGGCGATGGGGCGCACGTCGATCGGTGGGTCGAGCAGGCCGGTGGGGCGGATGATCTGCTCCACGACCACGCCGTGGGTGCGCTCGAGCTCGTAGTCGCCCGGCGTCGCGCTGAGGAAGATGACCTGGCCCGCGCGCTTCTCCCACTCCGCGAACTGCAGCGGGCGGTTGTCGAGCGCCGAGGGCAGGCGGAAGCCGTGATCGACCAGGGTCTCCTTGCGGCTGCGGTCGCCGCGGTACATCGCCGCGACCTGCGACACCGTCTGGTGCGACTCGTCGACGATCATGAGGTAGTCCTCGGGAAAGTAGTCGAGCAACGTCGGCGGTGGCTCGCCGGGGTTGCGACCGGTGAGGTGGCGCGAGTAGTTCTCGATGCCCGAGCAGTGCCCCATCTCCTGCAGCATCTCGAGGTCGAACATCGTGCGCTGCTCGAGCCGCTGGGCCTCGAGCAGCTTCATCTTGTCGTTGAGCTCGACCAGGCGGTGCTGCAGCTCGACCTTGATGCCCTCGATCGCGCGGCGTAGCTGGCTGGCGGGCGTGACGTAGTGGCTGGCGGGGAAGATGCTCGCGCGCTGCAGCGAGCCCTTGGGCTGGCCGCGCAGCGGATCGATCTCGCGGATGGCCTCGACCTCGTCGCCGAAGAACTCGATGCGGATGGCGGTGTCGTCCTCGTAGGCCGGGAACACCTCGACCACGTCGCCGCGCACGCGGAAGCTGCCGCGGTGGAAGTCGAGGTCGTTGCGCTCGTACTGCATCTCGACCAGCTTGCGCAGCAGCTTGTCGCGGTCGAGCTCCTGGCCCACCGCGACCTGCGCGACCATGCCGAGGTAGGCCTCGGCCGCGCCGATGCCGTAGATGCACGACACGCTCGACACGATGATCACGTCGCGTCGCGACAGCAGCGAGTAGGTCGCCGAGTGGCGCATGCGATCGAGCTGCTCGTTGATGGTCGAGTCCTTCTCGATGAACGTGTCGGTCGAGGGGACGTAGGCCTCGGGCTGGTAGTAGTCGTAGTAGGAGACGAAGTACTCGACCGCGTTCTTGGGAAACAGCGCCTTGAACTCGGCGTACAGCTGCGCCGCGAGGGTCTTGTTGTGCGCGAGGATGATGGTCGGTCGCTGCACCCGCGCGATCACGTTGGCGACGGTGAAGGTCTTGCCGCTGCCGGTGATGCCCAGCAGCACCTGCGCGGCCTCGCCGGCCTCGAGGCCAGCGACCAGCGCGTCGATCGCCGCAGGCTGCCCGCCCGCGGGCACGAACGACGTCACCAGCTCGAACGGATGCTCGAACTCCGGGCGCGGGATCGCGACGCGCGAGGGGTCCCAGGTCTCGCCGTCCTCGGTGGTGGGCTCCGGTGCCGGACGTCGCGCGACCACGCCTGGTTCGGCGCCGGTGCGGGCGCGGGCGCCGTTGGAGCGCGATCCATTGGAGCTGCGACGACGCGGCGGCATGGGGGTGGCGAGCGTAGCAGCGCCGCGCGTGCCATGCTCGCGCGGTGTCGACGGGCGCGCGCACGCAGGCCACGATCGGCCTGGGCTACGGCCTCGCGGCATACCTGACGTGGGGCGTGCTGCCGCTGTACTTCGCGCAGCTGCGGCAGGTGCCGGCGCTGCAGACGCTCGCGCACCGCGTGATCTGGGCGACGGTCCTGCTCGCGTTGTTCGTGACGGTGCGCGGGCAGTGGCGCGCCGCGATCGCGCAGCTGTGCGCCGCGCGACTGCGATGGTTTCTGCTGACCACGCTGCTGCTGTCGACCAACTGGTTGGTCTACATCGGTGCGGTCAACACCGGCCGCGTGCTCGAGGCCAGCCTGGGCTACTTCGTCACGCCGCTGGTCAACGTGCTGCTGGGGGTGTGGCTGCTGCGCGAGCGACTCGGCGGTGCGCAGCGCTTCGCGGTCGGGCTCGCGGCGCTGTCGGTCGCGGTGCTGGTGATCGGCACCGGCGTGTGGCCGACGATCCCGCTGCTGCTCGCGGGCTCGTTCGGCACCTACGGCCTGGTGCGCAAGCGGCTGGCGATCGCGCCGATGACCGCGCTTCTGGTCGAGACCGCGCTGATGGTGCCGCCGGCCGCGGTGTTCCTGGGCCTGTCGATGGCGGGGGTGATCGAGCCGCCGTCGGTGTTCGGGCAGTCGCTGCGGCTGGACCTGCTGCTGCTGGCCTCGGGCGCGGTCACGGCGTTGCCGCTGGTGTGGTTCGGCCACGCCGCGCAGCGCCTGCAGCTGTCGACCCTGGGCACGCTGCAGTACCTCTCGCCGAGCTGCTCGTTCATCCTGGCGATCACCGTCTTGGGCGAGCCGCTGTCGCGCTGGCACGTGGTCGCGTTCGCGGGGATCTGGATCGCCCTGGGCGTCTACGCGACCGCGGCGGCCCGGCAGCAACGTCGCGCGGGTGCGCAGTAACATGCGCGGCGCCATGGACCGCACCGGACTGTATGCAATCGTCGACAGCCCCCACGCCGGCGGACTGTCGGTGGAGGCGGTGTGCCGGGCGCTGCTCGCCGGCGGTCCGCTCGCGGCGGTGCAGCTGCGGGCCAAGCACGAGAGCACGGCGCAGCGGCGCGCGCTCGCGCTCGCGCTCGCACCGGCGTGTCGCGCGGCCGGGGTGCCGCTGGTGGTCAACGACGATGCCGAGCTCGCGCTGGCCGAGCCCGCCATCGACGGCGTGCACCTGGGCCAGGGCGATCCCGGCTTCGATCGCGTCGCGGAGCTCCGCGCCCGTGCGGGCACGCGCCGGCTGCTGGTGGGGATCTCCACCCACGACCTGCCGCAGCTGCGCGCGGCGTTGCTGCAGGCGCCCGACTACGTCGCGTTCGGTCCGGTGTTCCCGACCCCGTCGAAGGCCAACCCCGATCCGACCGTGGGCGTCGCCGGGCTCGCGGATGCGTGCCGGGTGTCGTCGCGGCCGGTCGTGGCGATCGGCGGGCTCACGGTCGAGCGGGCAGCCGTGGCCATCGGCGTGGGCGCGAGCATGGTCGCGGTGATCGGCGGGCTGGTCGCGCCCAGCGAGGGCGAGATCTCCTCGCGCGCCGCGGCCTACGTCGCGGCGGTCCAGACCGCGGCCCAATCGTGGACGCTCGCGCGGGTGCACGCGGCGATTCCAGTGCTCTCGCCGGCGGCGCTGACCGAGCTCGCGCGCTGGGCCGACGACCTCGCGGTGCTCGCCGGCATGCGCCTGCCCGCCCGCTTCCGCCCGAGCATCGTGGCCGGCGAGGTGTTCTACCGCCCCAGCGACGTCTGCGATCTGCTCTGGGCGCTGGGCAAGCGCGCCGACGAGAGCTGGGCGCAGTGGTCCGCGCGGCCCGATGCCGACGGCGACGCGACGCTCGTCCGGCTGCGCACGCTCGGGTGATCCGGATCGCAGGCCATGGCGAGAACGTGTGGCCGCGCGACCCCGCGTCGATCGTCGACCACGACATCGCGATCACGGGTCGCGCACCGACGCGCAAGCGCGACGATCGTGCGCGCGTCGAAAATTTGCGCGACCACGGATCTCGATGCACAACAAGATCATGATGGGTGTGCGTCATGGTGCTGCGAAGCCGATGGGCGCGCGTCGCATCGCGACCGGTCCATTGCCGCAGGTGCCGCTGCGCACGCTCCGGGGCCCCAAGACGCTCGAAGACCGGCTCCTGCCCGGGTTGCTGCTCTTCGGGTTCGTCGGGTTGATCGCGATCCAGATCTTCCATGCGCTGACCCGCTGAGGCGCGTCCGCTGGGCACCGAGCTCGGTGGCGCTCGGGGGCGCTGCCGTCGTTCACGTACGCGCAGCGACTCAATTGGCGGGTGTGTCGGCCGCTGGGCTCGCTCGCGCGCCGCAAAAAGCCCCGCGATGCCCCGCGATCCCCGTATGATGGGATGCTGGCGATCGCGCCGGCGCGCGATCGCTCGTGACCACGCCCAACGATCCTTCCCGCCGAAAGCCACCGCCGCCGCCCGGGCTCGCGCGCCGCGTGAACCCGGCGCCAGCACCGGGCGCGCAGCCGCCTGCCGCCGGTGCCCCGCCGCCGGCTGCCTCGCCGCCGCCGCCGCGTCGCGCGACCCAGCCTTCGGTGCCGCCCGGGGCGGCAACGCCCGCGGCGCCGGCGAGCAGCGAGACGCGCTCGACCGCGACGGGTGCCTTCGAGGTCCCCGACGTCGAGCTCGAGCCGCAAGTCGTGCCCCGCGATCCGCCCGACGCGAAGCCGGCGTCGGTGCCCACGCCGCGACCCGCCGTGACGCCGGCACCGCGGCCTGCCACCGGTGCGATCACGCCGCCCACGATCACGCCGCCCTCGGTCACGCCGCCGACGATCACGCCGCCGACGATCACAGCGCCGACGGTCGCGTCGGCACCGACGGTCGCGGCGGCGCCGAGCCCCGCGGGTGCGCCGAGCCCGGCGGGTGCGCCGAGCCCCGCGGGTGCGCCGAGCCCCGCGGGTGGGCCGAGCCCCGCAGCGCCGCCGGCGGCGAGCAAGCCCGCGACGATCCCCCCGCCGCCGGTGCGGCCGCCGACCGTGCCCCCGGTCGCGCG
>JAIBBS010000237.1 GCA_019694555.1 Nannocystaceae bacterium | reverse complement strand
GGCCGGCGTCGCCGCGGCACCGGGCGGCGGCGGCGGCCGCTTCGCACCACCGGGCGGTGGCGGCGGCGGCGTGGCGCTGGGGCCCATCATCATCGTCTTGCGCCGACCCGCATCGGCGGGCGGCGGAGGCGTGGGCGCAGCGGCCTTCTCCTTCTCGAGCTCGATCTCCCGCGCGTACTGCTGACGCATCCACGCCGCGAGATCCTTGCGGCTGTAGAAGAGCCCCTGCGCGAACATGAACGCCTGCAGCTCGTCGTGCAGCTCGATCGCGGACTGGTAGCGCTGCTCGGGCTCGCGGGCGAGCGCCTTGTAGATGATGTTCTCGAGCGGCTTGGGAATCTCGGGGTTGAGCGAGCTCGGACGCGGCACGTCCACCGCGCGCACCTTCTCGAGCGTGGCGAAGTCGGTGTCGGCCTGGAACAGGCGATTGCCGGTGAGCACCTCGAACAGCACCACACCGACCGAGAACACGTCGCTGCGGCGATCGAGCGGCATGCCGCGGACCTGCTCCGGCGACATGTACCCGAACTTGCCCTTGAGGATGCCGGCCTGCGTGCGCGAGGCTCGACCGGCGGCCTTGGCCACGCCGAAGTCGATGAGCTTCACCTCGCCTTCGAAGGAGACCAAGATGTTCGGCGGGCTGACATCGCGGTGCACGATGTTGAGCTCGCGGTTGTACTTGTCCTTCTTGTTGTGCGCGTAATCGAGACCTTCGCAGATCTTCATGATCACGTAGCAGGCCTGCGCGACCGGCATGGGTCGCGCTTGCTGCTGGCACTTCTGGAAGATGGCGCGGAGGTCTCGGCCGTTGATGTATTCGAGCGCGATGTAAAAGCTGTCTTGCTCGTTACCGAGATTGTAGATCTGCGCGATGTTGCCGTGGTTCAGCTGGACGGCGATCTTCGCCTCGTCCTTGAACATGGCGATGAACTCGTCGTCCTCGGCGACGTGCGGCAGGATGCGCTTCACCGCGACGGTGCGCTCGAAGCCTTCGACGCCGTACTCCTTGGCCTTGTAGACCTCGGCCATGCCACCCACGCTGATGCGCTCGAGCAACAGGTAGGGGCCGTACTGCGTGGGGAGGTTCAACGCTGGACTCCGGGCAAGCGCAGGCCTGCGGGAGCGCGCACCCCGCCAAGCCGGCGCACAGTATAGCGGGATTTGTCCGCCGGGCGCTGCAATGACGACGACGCGCGAGGGTCCGGGGCCGGTCTGGCCACCCCCGGCGGCGTGCGTGCCCGCGCGCGATGGCTCCACGGGCGCGGTGCCGAGCCGACGCAACGCCGTGGCACGCTCGGCCGATGGTAGGCTCGCTGCGGCCCTCGCGACCGCGCCGCCCGCCCCCGGCACGCCCTTTCCCCAGGAGCCCGAACGATGGCCGAGCCCGACGACGATCCCATCCGCATCGGTGCCGTCGCCCGAACCGATCCCGCCGCGGCCGCGGAAGCGCTCGAAGGCCCCGAGGGCGTCGGCACGGTCGCCGGCGCGGAGGCGATCACCGCAGCGCACGCGACCGCGGTCGAGGCGGTCACCACGGGGATCGGTGCGGGCACGCTCGACGTGGACGCAGCGACCGCGGCGCTCGTTGCAGACGCGGTGAACGCAGCCCTGGGGCCCGGCGCCGATCCTGCGCTGGTGGAGTCGATCCGCGCCGAGGTCGAGGCCCTGGTCACCGGCGATCCCACGCTCGCGAACCTGCTGCGCCGCTAGCCCGCGTCGCGCGGCTGCGACCGGCGCCAAGCGCCGGGCTCTCAGTCGGGCGCGGATGCGGACGGCGTCGGCGCGGGCTCGCTGCGCACGAGCAGCCGCCGCACCGGCGCCGGCAGCTCGAGCCGCGCGAGGTCGAAGCGGCGCAGCGCATCGGCCAAGATGTTGACCCGCTCGGCCGCGCGCAGGCGCTTGTCCACGATGATGCGGTACTGCCCGCGCAGCTTCACGAGGCCGCCGGTGCCCTGGACCAGGCCGGCCATGGGCTCGTAGGAGACTTCGACGCGCAGCTGCTCGGCCACGCGCTCGAGCTCCTGCAGCTGTTGCTCGGCATTCATCGTTCGACGGTCGCGCCCGGTGGGTCGCGGCGCGCTCAATCTGTCCGAGCGCGAGCCGCTGCGCAAGTTCGAAGCAGGGGGCGATGCGCCGCGCGATCACCCGAATTCGACCGAATCGGCCGGTGGTGCGGCACGATCCCGATCGGATCTCCGACCGATCCCGCGCGCGATCGAGGGCGTCGCGATCAGCCGGGATCGGCCTGCGCCGACGCCAGCGGCACCGTGAACGACATCGTCGTGCCGGCGCCGACGCGGCTGTCGGCCCAGACCTCGCCGCCGTGCGCGACCACGAGGTTGCGCACGATCGACAGCCCCAGACCCGCGCCGCCGTGCCGCCGCGTGGGGCCGGCGTCGACCTGGTAGAAGGCCTCGAAGACCCGCGACAGCTGCTCGGGCGCGATGCCGATGCCCTGGTCCACGACCGAGATCCGCACCGCGTCGTGGGCCTCCTCGCCGAAGAGCGTCTCGGCCTCGAACGGCCGCCGGATCGGCGCGGTCGCGGCCTGCACCACCACCGCGCCGCCGCGGGGCGAGAACTTGATCGCGTTGCCCAGCAGGTTCACCAGCACCCGCTGCAGCTTCTCGCCGTCGACCAGCACCGGTGGCAGCGGCGGCAGCTCGGCGCGCAGCGTGACCTCGGCGGTCTGAGCCGCGAGCGCGACCGCGTCGATGGCCTTGGCCACCAGCACTGCGACCGTCATCGGGCGCAGCTCGAGCCGCACCGCGCCGGCCTCGAGCTGCGACATCTCCAGCACCTGCGTGATGAGCTGCAGCAGCTCCTCGCCGCGGCTGAGGATCGTGCGCACGTAGTCGGCCTGCTCGGCGTTGAGCTCGCCCGCGATGCCCTCGAGCAGCATCTCGGAAAAGCCGATCACCGAGGTCAGCGGCGTGCGCAGCTCGTGCGAGACCGTGGCGAGGAAGTTGCCCTTGAGCTGATCGAGCTGGCGCAGGTGCTCGACCGCGCGGGTCAGCTCGGCGTTCTGCTGCGCCATCGCCCGCCACGCGCTGGCGCTGGTCTGCAGGTGCAGCTCGGACGTCACCCACGCGGCGTAGGCCGATTGCAGGATCTGCCCCACCGCGACCACGATGGGCTCGACCATGACATCGGCGGCAGGCGTCGCCACGCGCCACAGCACCACCAGCGCGCCGACGCGGTCGCTGCCGGCGAACAGCGGTCGCACCGCGCACACGTGCTCGCCCACGCCGAAGTGCGGCGCGCCCTGGCGGCGCAGCGCCGCGGCGGCCTCGGGCGGCAGCTGCTCCCACGCGGCCGCAGGCGAGCCGGGCTCGGCGGCACGGGCGTGCGCGCGGCCCTGCTCGTCGAACACCACCAGCGCGTCGACGCCCGCGACGCGCCACGGGCCCAGACAACGCTGCAGCTCGGGGGCTCCGACGAGTTCGCCCAGCGGCGGCGCGCGATCGGTGGGCGACGCCGGCGCGGTCACGGGTCCCCCGGGCGCCGCAACGACGTCTCGAGGTGGGCCATGAACTCGTCCTCGCCCACGCCGAAGCGTCGCGCCAGCTCGTAGCGTCGCTCGAGCTTCTGCCACGTCGATGCCGCGATGCCCAGGAAGGTCTCGGCCACGCCGACGCCCTCGATGGCGATGGCGGTGAACACCGGCTCGTCGCCCTTGGCCGCGATGCGGCGCACGTCGTCGTCGCTGCGGATGCCCGGCAGATCGCGCTTGTTGAACTGGATCGCCACCGCGATGTCGCCCCAGCCGATGCCGTTGTCGGCGAGGTTGGCCTTGAGATCGGCGAAGCTCTCGTTGTTGGCGCGGGTCTCCGAGATGCGGCTGTCGGCGACGAAGACCACGCCGTCGGCGCCCTGCAGCACGATGCGTCGCGTCGCGGCGTGGAAGACCTGCCCCGGCACGGTGAAGAGCTTGAGCTTGATCGACATGCCGCTGCCGGTCGCCATCGTGAGCGGCAGCAGGTCGAAGAAGAGCGTGCGGTCGTCACGGGTGTTGAGCGTCATCAAGCCGGTGCCGGCGTGATCGCCCATCAGCGCGTGCAGCTGCTGCAAGTTGGTGGTCTTGCCGCTGAGCGCGGGACCGTAGTAGACCAGCTTGAGCGTGATCTCCCGGTGCTGGATGTCGATGAACACCATCGGTCCGCGCGCGGCAACAGTCTAACAGGACGCACGCAGCCTCGTGGCGGCACGCCTCGGGCCGCTCGCGGCGCCGCGGCCCGCTCACTGCGGAATCACCCCGGGCGCGAGCGCTCGGACGCGCGCCGGGGCAGCGCACCGGCCTCGTCGCACGCGGTCTGCAGGGCCACGAGCGCGGCGCGAACACGCTCGCCCGCCGGCGTCGCGGCGAGCTGCGGCGTCTCGACCACGACCTCGACGAGCTGGTCGCCGCGCGCGGGCTTGCGCCGCGCGGCCTCGGCCAGCGGCACGCCCTTGTTGCGCAGACGCAGCTTGGTGCCGCTGCGGATGCCCGCGGGCACCTCCAGCTCGACCTCGCCGTCGACCGTGGGCACCAGCACCTTGGTGCCCAGCGCGGCCTCGGTCAGCGAGATCGCGAGCTCGCAGCGGATGTCGTCGCCGTCGCGGCGCAGGCGCGGATGCGGACGCACGTTGACGGTGATGCGCAGATCGCCGGGCTCGCCGCCGAAGCGGCCGGGCTCGCCCAGGCCGGTGAGCACGCGCTCGGCCCCGGCCGCGGTGCCCGGCGGCAGCTTCACGTCGAAGGCACGACGCTGCTTGCGCGCGCCCGAGCCGCGGCAGTCGCCGCACGCGTCGAGCTGGATCATGCCGGTGCCGTCGCAGCGACCGCAGCGGGTCCGCCGCGCGAACATGCCCTCGCCCTTGACCTCGCCGCGGCCGCCACAGTTGGGACACGACTCGGCCGCGCGCCCGCCGGGCTTGGTGCCGCTGCCGTTGCAGCCGGTGCACACCCCCGGGGCCTCGAACTCGATGCCGAAGCTGCCGCCCAGCACCGCCTGCGGCAGATCGACCGTCAGCGTGTAGCGCAGGTCCCTGCCCTTGCGCCGTTGGTTGCGGCGCGTGCCGAACACGTCGCCGAAGACGTTGCCCAGCAGGTCGCGCGCGCTCTGGCCGTCGAAGCCGCCGCGGCTCAGATCGAGGCCGCCGAAGCGGCGCTGCGCGTCGTAGCGCGCGCGTGCGGCCGGATCCGACAGCGTCTCGTACGCGGCGTTGATCTGGCGGTAGCGCTCCTCCGCGGTCGCGTCGCCGGCGTGGCGATCGGGGTGGTACTCGAGCGTGAGGCGGCGGAACGCCTTCTTGACCTCCTCCGCGCTCGCGGAGGGATCGATGCCGAGCACCGCGTAGTGATCGACCTGGCTCAAGCGATCACTCGGAGCCCGAGCCGGAGCCCGAGCCCGCCAGCATGGCCTCGTAGATCATGTGCGAGGAGTTCTCCAGCGCCGCGAGGGCGTCGCGCAGCGCCACCGCCGACGCGGAGCCGGTCAGCAGCGCCTCGAGCCGCGCGGTGTCGTTCTCGATGTCGGCGCGATCGACCGAGCGCAGCGCGTGGCCGTAGGCCTCGAGCGAGCGCTTGCAGGTGTAGATCAGCGTCTCGGCGCGGTTGCGCAGGTCGGCGAGGTCGCGCTTGGCCACGTCCTCGGCGCGCTTGACCTCGGCCTCGCGCGCGATGTCCTGCAGCTGCTGCTCGCTCAGGCCCGACGACGGCGTGACGCGGATCTTGGCCTCGCGGTTGGTGCCGAGGTCCTTGGCCGACACGCCGAGGATGCCGTCGGCGTCGATGTCGAAGGTGACCTGGATCTGCGGCACGCCGCGCGGCGCGGGCGGGATGTCGGTGAGCTGGAAGCGCGCGAGGCTCTGGTTGTCGTCGGCCATCTCGCGCAGACCCTGCAGCACGTGCACGTTGACGATGGGCTGGTTGTCCACCGTGGTGCTGAAGACCTCGGACTTGCGCGTGGGGATGGTGGTGTTCTTGGGGATGAGCACCGAGAACACGCCGCCTTGGGTCTCGACGCCGATGTTGAGCGGCACGACGTCCAGCAGCAGCACGCCCTCGACGCCGCCCTCGAGCACCGCGCCCTGGATCGCCGCACCCGCGGCGACGACCTCGTCGGGGTTGACGCCCTTGTTGGGCTCGCGGCCGAAGAACTCCTTGACCCGCTGCTGCACCAGCGGCATGCGCGTCTGGCCGCCGACCAGCAGGACCTCGTCGATCTCGCCGATGGCCATGTTCGCGTCGGCCAGCACCTGGCGGCACGGCTCGAGCGTGCGCTCGACCAGGCCCTTGGTGAGCTCCTCGAGCTGACGCCGCGACAGCGTGGTCTGCAGGTGCAGCGGCGCGCCGCTCTTGGCCGCGAGAAACGGCAGGTTGATCTCGGTCTCGAGCGCGAAGCTCAGCTCCTGCTTGGCCTTCTCCGCGGCTTCCTTGAGCCGCTGGGTCGCGAGCTTCTCGGTGCGCAGATCGAGGCCGTTGTCGGCGAGGAAGCGCTCGGCACACCAGTTGACGATGGCGTTGTCGAAGTCCTCGCCGCCCAGGAACGTGTCGCCGGCGGTCGCGAGCACCTCGAACACGCCGCCGCGCAGCTCGAGCAGCGAGATGTCGAACGTGCCACCGCCGAGGTCGTAGACCGCGACGACGCGGTTCTCGGTCTTGCGGTGCAGGCCGTAGGCCAGCGTCGCCGCCGTGGGCTCGTTGATGATGCGCTCGACCTCGAGTCCGGCGATGCGGCCGGCGTCCTTGGTCGCCTGGCGCTGCGCGTCGTTGAAGTACGCCGGCACCGTGACGATGGCGCGCGTGACCTTCTCGCCGAGGTACGCCTCGGCCGACTCCTTCATCTTCGCCAGCACCGCCGCGCCGACCTCGGACGGCGAGTGATCGCGGCCCCACACGCTGACCCACGCGTCGCCGTTGCCCGAGGCCACGACCTTGTACGGCAGCAGCTTGGTCAGCTGCACCAGCGCGGGCTCGTCGAACTTGCGACCGATCAGGCGCTTGGCCGCGAACACGGTGTTGGTCGGGTTGGTGATCGCCTGGCGCTTGGCGATCTGGCCGACCATGCGCTCGCCGTCCTCGGTGAACGCGACCACGCTGGGCGTGGTGCGGCTGCCCTCGGCGTTGGGGATGACCTTGACCTCGTCGCCCTCCATCACGGCGACACACGAATTGGTCGTGCCGAGATCGATGCCGATGATGCGCGACTTGCCTGCGCCCATGGATCAGGCCTCCGAGCCGTCGGTCCCCGCCGGCGGCGCGCCGGTGGACCCCGGCCCCGCGATCACGACCCGCGCGGGCCGCAGCAGCCGCTCGCCCAGGCGATAGCCGCGCTCGAACTCCCGCACCACCACACCGGGCGCGTGATCGGGCGAGTCGACCTGCTGCAGCGCGTCGTGGACCGCGGGATCGAACACGGTGCCGATGCTGCGGACCGGCTCGATGCCGTGCTTGCGCAGCGCGTTCATGAACTCGTCGCGGACCATCGTGATGCCGCGCAGCAGCTGATCGAGGCTGGCGTTGGGGCCGGCGACCTCGAGCGCGCGCTCGAGGTTGTCCATGGTGGGCAGAAACGACGGCAACAGCTTCTGCACCGCCTGGGTCTGGGCCTCCTCGACCTCGCGGCGCACCCGCTTCTTGAAGTTCTCGAGATCGGCCACGGCGCGCAGCCAACGATCCTTGGTCGCCTGCAGCTCGGTCTCGAGCTCGACCACCGCCGCCGCGAGACCGGTCGCGGTGTCGGCCGCCGGATCGTCCGCCGCGTCGCCGCCCATGCCGGTGACCGCGGCCTCGGCCTCGGCCATGGCGCGGTTGATCTCGTCGTGGAGGTCGTCCTTCGCGGCTGGGTCCTTTGCGTTCGTCATCGATTCCTCGAGCGGGACTCGGCCGGTGTCCGCGTGGCAAGAGGCCGCAACGAACGCGCGATTCAGGGGCGGACGGCCAGCGCTCTGGCTGCGTATTCTATCAGAGGAATCACCGCGGCATAGTCCATCCGGTCCGGGCCCAGGACCGCGACGGCGCCCATGCGGCCGCGCGTTGCAGCCGGCGCACCGCCGGCATCGGCGCTCGCCGAGGGCAGTCGACAGCCCACCAGCGCGAGCCGCAGGTCCGCGTCGTCCGCGGTGCGCGAGGCATCGGGGTCGAGCAGGGTGACTCCACCCAGCCGCACCTGCGCGTGGGGTTGCCCCGCCGCGCTGGCCGCGGGCAACAGCTGCCACAGGATCTCGGCGAGGCGACGCTCGTCCTCCAAGCGCGCGAGCAGCTCGGCCAGCCGCTCCCGCACCGCGGCGCCGCGGTGCGGCTGTGCCGGCGCGACCGCGGGGTCGGCCGCGAGATCGATCGCGAGGCTCGCCTGACCCGCGACGGCGAGCCACAACGGATCGAGCCCGGCGCCCGCGCAGACCGAGAGCCCCACGCGCACGAACTCGGCCAGCCCCGCGTCGACGTGCGACTCGAGCTCGCGCTGCAGCGCCAGCAGCTCCTCGTGGGCCTGCTCGAGCGAGCGCCCCAGGCACAGCCGCCGCAGCCGCTGCTGCACACAGCTGGCCTCCTCGGCGCTCATCGCCTGGCTGCGATGCGCGCCCAGCCCGACCGGCTGGACGATCGAGGCGCCGTCGTCGAAGCCCAGCGCCACCAGCACGCGCGTGCTCGACAGCGGCACCAGCTCGAGCGCCTGCACCCGCCGCGCACCGGGGTCGGCGATGAAGCCGACCGCGACGCAGCCACCGAGCTCGGACAGCACCCGCACCGCCGCGCGTACACCGTGCGGCGCCGCGGTCGTGGGCAGCAGCGAGCGATCGACCACGCGCGCGTGCGCGGAGCTGGGCTCGACGTCGCGGGGCAGCGCGCGCAGGTAGTGCTCGAGCCCCGATCGCGTCGGGCGTGAGCCCGCGGAGCGATGGCTGCGCTCGACCAGTCCCTCGCGCTCGAGCGCGACGAGCTCGTTGCGGATCGTCGCCGACGACCAGCCCGCGTGGCGGGCGAGGCCAGCGCTGCCGACGTCCTGCCCGCTGAGCAGGTACTCGCGGCACAGCGCCCGCAGCAGCTCGATCTGCCGCGGCGTCAGGCGCTCGTCGTCCACGGGTCGTCATGGTAGCAGCGCGCGCGGCCGCGCACACACCCGGCCGAGTCCGGGGCGGTCGCCGTCGGCACGGCGCGCGACTGCGCAAAACTCACGGCCGCGGGCCCGCGAGCGCCGCCGCCACCCGTCACCGCGGGCTACGCTCGATCCGTTCGATGGCCGTGCACTGCGAGCGCTGCTCCCGCGAGACCGTCGGCGTCTACGAGCACCCGCGCGCGCGCCGGCTGGCGCGCGGGTACCTGCTGCTGCCGCTGCCGTTCTTGCCGTTTCTGCCGATCATCGGGGCCGACTACGCCGTGATGCTGCCGCTGCTGATGGCGTACATGCTCGGCATCGGTCCGGTGCTGGCGCTGATCCAGCAGCCCGCGAGCTGCGAGCACTGCGGTGCGAACGTGGCGCGGCCGCGCTGACGCAGCGCGGTCGAGGCCGACGTCGGCATCCGCGGGCAGGCGCTCAACCCTGCAGCAGCCGCGCCGCGATCGCGTCGTGGTGCAGCCAGCGCGTCGGCGTCACGCGCAGCCGGCCCGCGGCGCGCTCGAGATCGCCGCGGGCGATCGCGGCGGCGAGGACCGCGTCGCAGCCGCGGGCGGCGGCGCCGAAGCGTCGCGCGAAGGCGGTCTCGTCGAGCCCCTCGAGCTGGCGCAGGCCCAGCCACAGGCCCTCGCGCGCGGCCGCCTCGGGCGGCAGGTCCTCCACGGTCGGCGGCGCGCCCTGGGCCCACGCGGCGAGCGTGCGCGGGTTGTCGCGCCGGCGCACGCCACCGTCGTCGTGGTAGCGCGCCGACGCAGCCGAGGGCCCGAGCCCGACGTAGTCCTGCCAGGTCCAGTACGCGCAGTTGTGTCGCGCCCGCACGCCCGCGCGACCATAGCTCGCGATCTCGTAGTGACGCAGGCCCGCGCGCGCGAGCATCGACTCGGTGTGCGCGAGCAGCTCGGCCTGCACGTCGTCGTCGGGCATGCGCCGCAGCCCGCGGCGCACCAGCGTGCGCCACGGCGCACCGCGGCGGTCGGGCGGCTCGTCGATCGTGAGCGCGTAGATCGACAGGTGCGCGACGCCCAGGTCCAGCAGCGGCGCGAGGTCGGCGTCGAGCAGCGCCGCGTCCTGCCCCGGCCACCCCACGATCACGTCGACGCTGGTCGCCAGGCCCGCGGCCAGGCACGTGCGCACCGCCGCGAGCGCCTGCTGCGGCGTGTGCACGCGGCCCAGCTGCCGCAGCGCCGCCGGCTGCAGGCTCTGCACGCCCAGCGACACGCGATCGAAGCCGCAGGCGGCGAGCGCGGCGACCATCGCCGCGTCGACGTGCTCGGGGTTGAGCTCGCAGGTGGCCTCGCGCAGCCGATCGAGCGCGACCGCGTCGCGCAGCTGGGCCACGAGCGCAGCGAGGCCGTCGGCGCCCAGCAGGCTCGGCGTGCCGCCGCCGACGTACAGCGTGCGCGGCTGCAGCTGCGCGAGCTCGTCGCGACGCGCCGCGAGCTCGCGCTGCAGTCCCGCGACGTAGCGCGCCCGCTGTGGCACGCGCCCGACCTCGAAGTCGAAGTCACAGTAGGTGCAGCGCCGCGCGCAAAACGGCACGTGCACGTACAGCCCAGCCGACGGCTCGGCCGCGCCCTCCGAGGTCACTCCGGCACGAGCTCGCCGAACGCCTCGCCGTGGGGCAGATCGTCGAACACGCGCAGCGCACCACCTTCGCCCAGCTGCGCCGCGACGCCGCGCCACCACCACGCGGGCAGCGAGTCCATGTCGATGCCGTGACCGCGTAGCAGGCTGGTCTGCTCCTCGATGGTCTCGACCATCGAGGGATGGAACGGCTGACCGCGGCCACGCAGCTGCGCGCCGAGCCAGATCGAGCTGCGCAGCGGCGTGGTCTCCTCGATCTCTTCGACCAGGGTCGCGAGCGCGCGGCGGACCACGGTGATGTCGGGGAACTCGAAGATCCGCGCCTGCACCGACAGCTCGCGCCCGCACAACAGCGACAGCCGTGCGGCGTAGCTGCTGACCAGCTGCGACTGCACCGTCAGCGCCGAGCCGGTGCGCGCCGACAGATCGCGCCGCACCAGCACCAGCGTCTGCTCGGGGTTGGCGTAGACGAAGTCGCCGACGCCGGCGCGCAGCAGCCCCAGACCCGCGCGGATGCTCGCGCGCGCCAGATCGGGATCGAGCCACGCGGCATCGTTGGCGCGGCCTTCGAGCAGCTCGGTCAGCGCGCTCGAGCTGGGCCCGAGTGCGACGACCAGACGGAAGCCCGACATCGCCGTGTAGTCGCCGAACACCTGGAACGCGCCGATGCGCGACCACGCGGGCAGACTCCACGAACCCGGGTTGTGGCTGCCGTTCTTCATTGCGCCGGGCGCCACTCCTTGTACCACGACTTGCGGCGTCACTTCGTGGTGAACAGCGCGTAGGCGACGTAGCCCAGGCCGCCGATCGCCAGGAATCCAAGGATCCACGCCCAGGCACCCGCGCCGCGCTTCGACTCGTCGCTCACGACCGCGTGCCCGAAGGTTCGGCCGCTGGCGGCGTCGGGGGCGATCGCGGCGAGCGGCCCCGTGGTCGCCACGGGCTGGCGGCCGGTGCCGGGGGTGGGTGCCCGCGCCGGCCGCACGGTCGGCCGCGAGCCCGT
>JAIBBS010000236.1 GCA_019694555.1 Nannocystaceae bacterium | reverse complement strand
CGCGCGCGCGCGCGTCACTGCGCCAGGGTGCAGTCGGTGACCTGCATGAGGTTGTCCATCGCGCCGCCGATCTTGCACGTCACCTTGATCTCGTCGCCGACCTTGAACTTCTTGTCCGCGAACGGCTTGGGGTCGGCGAGGCCGAGCGAGATCTTGGCCTTGCCGTCGACGTCGACGAACAGCACCGGCGTGCCGCTCTCCTCGGCGGCGACGTTGACGAGCTTGCCGCTGAAGGTCGCGCCGGCCTCGTACTTGGTCATCAGGTCGAGCACGTTCGCGTCGGCCTTGGTGAACTCCGCGAACAGATCCTTGGGGTTGGTGTCGACCGGCTTGCCGCCACCGCCGGCAGCCGCCACGTCACCGCCACCACCGCCCGCAGCGGGCTCGGCGGCCGGCGCAGGCTCGGCCTTGGCGGGCTCGGCCTTCTTCTCGTCGGCCTTGGCGGGCTCGGCCTTCTTGTCGCCGGCCTTCTTCGCGTCGGCGGTCTTGGTCTCCGCCTTCTTGTCGTCGGTCTTGCTGTCGCAGCCGGCGGCGAAGGGGACGAGGAGGGTGAGCGCGAGCAGGGATCGAGTGAACATCTCGCCCATCCGGACGAACACCCGTCGCCGCGGTTGCGCACGGCGGTGCACGAAGTCTCGACCCTCGCAGCCCACGGGCGAGTGCGCGGGCGCACGGGGGTTCGCCGGGGTCCGCGGGGATCGCGAGCGCGTCACTCGGCGATGACGTTCACGAACATCTCCGCGAGCGCCGCGTGTCCGGCTGGCGTCGGGTGGATGCAGGTGAGGTCGAACCACGTCTCGTTGCCGGGACCGCGGTAGCACGGCGACTCGGCGTCGGTGGCGTGGAAGCCGTGGCCGCAGAAGCCCTCCGACATGAAGACCACGTCGGTGCCGTTCTCCTGCGCGATGCGCATGTACTCGGTGTTGATGTGCTGCAGCGAGCTCTGCAACACCTCGGGCATGTCGGGATTCGAGTTGAAGCCCGCGATGCCCGCGGTCGGGCAGCTGAGGAAGTCGAAGGTGTTGTCGGTGAACTCGTAGACGTTCGCGTTGACCACGAACACGCCGTTGGGGAACTTGTCGGGCTCGAGCAGCCACTGCACCGCCTCTTCGTGCGCGAGCACCATCGCGTCGAGCTCCGCCAGCACGTCCGCCAGCGGCGTGCCGTCGAGGTAGTCCTTCGCGATGGCGGCACCGTCGTTGCCGCCCATCGTGAACACCACCAGCGTGCGCTGGGTGAAGTCCTCGACCGCGAAGCAGTTGCTCAGCTGCTCCGCCAGGTCGTCGTTGCGGGCGCCCCACACCGCGCACGACGCGAACGCGCCGCTCTCCATCACCGACGAGGTGCCCGCGATGGGGTTGACGCTGTCCCACTGCGACGACGGCGGCTCGAGCCCGAACTGCTCTGCGAGCGCGTTGGCGAGGATCGTGCGGTAGAACTCGTCGGCGCTGGTCGGCGGCGTGCCGACGGTGACCGAGTCGCCCAGGAACACGACGCGCTCGATCTCGGTGATGTCCTGCTGGTTGGTGCCGTTGCAGTGCGAACCGACCGGTACGTCGAACATCGAGTAGTCGCCCACCGGCGAGGCACCGTTGACGAAGGGTTCGTCGATGCACGCGAAGCCGGGCGAGCCGGTGTCGGTGTCGGTGCCGCCGCCGGAGGTGTCGCTGGGGCCGCCGCTGCTCTCGGCACCGCTGGCGCTCATGCCGGTCACGCCGCCGCTGCTGTCGGCCGACGCGTTGGTGCTGCTCACGCTCGCGCTGCCACCGGTGGTGCCGTCGCCGGCGGAGCTGGAGCTGTCGCCACCGAGGCCATCACCGCTGCCGTCGTCCCCGCAGCCGAGGATCGGCGCGAGCGCGATGGTTGCGAGGTACACAGACGACAGACACGAGGTTCGAGCACGACGGCAGCGCATGGGCAGTCACCAAAGGGTAGGGGACGGTCCACTTTACGGGCCGCGCTGCCCGCGGTCATCTGCGAAGGTGCTCGGGCGACGTGAGCCCAGGCGGGTGGCGACATCGCGCGCCCGCGCGTGCAGGCGCCGGTTTCGGGTGTGCCCGCGAGCTGCGCTACAGCCCGTGCGCGACCGGGCGCGCACGGGCCCGCCCGCGCGCGTCGTCGGGCTCGGGGGTCAGCCCGCGGGCGGCGGCGGCGGGTGCGGGACCTGGCACGTGCCGATCTCGAGGATCAGGTACGCCAGCACGAGCTCCTGCGGGGTCAGGCCCGCGTAGGTCTCCCACTCGGTGGTGTGGTAGCTCGTGAACATGATCTTGCCGCAGCCATACTCCGCGGTGACCGACAGCGGCCACGACGCGTTGGCCGGCGCACCATCCTCGCCGCCGCCGGGTCCGTCGATCCAGACCTTGTGACCGACGTCGACCTGTCCGCCGTTGCCGTCGTCGACCATCACCGACGGCGTGGTCGCGATCGTGCTCCACAGATCGCGCAGGTCGATGTGCGGCAGTCCGTCGAGCGTCGGGTGGGCGTTGCCGCCGCCGTTGGCGGGGTTGATGTCGTGGTAGGCCGGCGGCAGCGCGCCCAGCCAGGCCGACAGATCGTCGTCGCGCACCGTGCCGACGCTGTCGAACGCGTCGAGGTAGGGCCCGCCGGTGAAGCCGTCCTGCCAGAAGCTCTGGTACTGGCCGAAGGGTTGATCGAGCCACGCGAGCGACCAGTCGGCCACGTACCAGCGGCCGCCGGCGGCGACCCACGCACGGATGTTCTCGATCGCCGTCGGTGACAGCGACTCCGAGCCGCCCGAGCAGGGTACGAACACGATGTGGTAGCGCGCCAGCGCCTCGGCGTCCTCGACCAACTCGGTCAGCGTGCCCATCGCGGGCGTCGTCAGCGGGTTCTGCTGCGGCGTGTTGTACGGCGAGTGGTTGTCCCACACGTCGAAGCGCTGGCTGCCGGGCTGCAGCGTGCGGCCCTGGGCATCGAGCTCGCCCAGGCCCAACTTCGCGAGCGCGTCCTGCAGCGCGTCGTACTCGCCCCACGCCAGCGCGATGTTCGGGATCCACTCCCCGTGCGCGGGATCGCGTTGCGAGGGCAGCGTCGTCAGTCCGTCGTCCAGCGCGGTCGCGCCGGCGACGACCTCGACCTCGGTCGCGCGCATGAACTGGCCCTTGCGCACGACGAGCCAGTAGTGGCCCGCCGGGGCATCGAGCACGAAGCTGCCGTCGGGTTGCGAGAACGCGTGGGGTTGGTCGCACGGGATCGCGACGCACTCGAGGCAGAAGACCTCGTCGGGCACGCCCTCGGGCAGCTCGGGTTGCAGCCAGATCGCCGCGCCGCTGATCGGCAGCGTGCCGTTGGGTGCGTACACCGTGCCGGTCAGCGTCGCCGCGCCCGGCGGGGACGGCGGGCACTCGCCACCTTCGTCGCCGCCGCCGGGGTTGTCGCCCGAGCCGACGTCGAGCTTGGGCAGATCCGAACCACCGTCGTCACCGCCCTCGTCACCCGGGTCGGCCGGTGTCGAGCCGGCTTCGTCGCCGCGACCTTCGCTCGCGCCGCCGTCGGCGGTCGCGTCGGCCCACAGGTCGTGCTCGCCGCGGACTTGGGTGCAGCCGGTCGCGAGGCCGATGCAGGTCAGGGCCGCGAGCGCAGGCGGCAGCGCGAGCGCGCGACGCAGGGGCGGGAGCGGTGCGGAGGGTGCCATCGGCACCTCAGTGGTCCGCTGCGCGGCCCCGCGGGTCACCGCGGCGCGGGCTCGGCCGGCGTGCATGCGGTGTGGCAACCGCTCAGCACGCCGCACTCGGCCACGCACTGCGCGGCCTGCGAGCCATCGGCGGCCCGCGGCGGCGGTGGGGGCGGCCCGATCGTGACGCAGCCACTGGCCCACAGCGCCAGCACTGCACACAAGCACCGCATCGCGACTCTTCGCCGGGCTTCGACCATGCTCGCACCGACGGGACCGCGCGGGCGCGGCTTCATGGGGCCGGCCGCTCGTGGCCGCCCGGACGTGCCTCGGTCGTGTCGCGGCGCACTGGTTGACCGTGGCTGCGACGTCGCGGCGTAATCGTGCGCCGTGAACTCCCCGTCCGCTCCGCTTCGTGTCCAGCGCGAAGGCGCCGTCGAAGTGCTCACCCTCGACCGACCGTCCGCGCGCAACAGCCTCGATCGCGAGCTGCTGCAGGCGCTGCGCGAGGCGCTGCATGCCGCCGCCGCGGATGCCCAGGTGCGCGCGATCATCCTGACCGGCTCCGGCGGGTCGTTCTGCGCCGGCGCGGATCTCAAGAAGGCGATGAGCGAGGGCCTCGGCGACGGCATGGATGCACGCATCGACGAGTTCCACGCGGTCATCCGCGCGTTGGTCGAGACGCCGCAGCCGGTGGTCGCCGCGATCGACGGTGCCGCGGTCGGCTTCGGCTGCGACCTCGCGCTGGCTTGCGATCTGCGGATCGCGTCGAGTCGCGCGTACCTGCAGGAGAAGTTCGTGCAGATCGGCCTGATGCCCGACGGCGGCGGCAGCTTCACGCTCGCGCGTCTGGTCGGCGTCGGGCGTGCGCTGCAGCTGCTGTTGCTCGGCGAGCGCGTCGAGGCCGATGCGCTGGTGGGCCTGGGCCTCGCGACCGCGGTGGTCGAGCCCGACGCGTTGCCACAGGCGGCGCTCGAGCTGGCCACGCGGCTGGCCGACGGTCCGCCGCTGGCGCTGCGCGCGATCAAGCGCGCGGTGCGACAAGGCCAAGACGGCACGATCGAGGACGCGCTCGCGCGCGAGAAGGCCGGTCAGCTGGCGCTGCTGCGCAGCGAGGACGTGATGAACGGCGTGTTCGCGTGGATGCAGGGCCGCAAGCCGGAGTTCAAGGGCCGATGATCGACTACGATCCGAAATCCTGGCTGCGCATCGTCTTGACCCTGCACGGCTCGGTGGTGCCGCGGCTGCTTGTGCGCGTGGCGATCGCGGCCGCGCTGGGTGTGCTCGCGGTGTGGCTGCACCGCACCAACGACGCCTCGATCCCGCCGCTGGCGCACACGCTGATCGGCGTGGCGCTGGGCCTGCTGCTGGTGTTCCGCACCAACGCGAGCTTCGGCCGCTACGTCGAGGCCCGCGAGCTGCTGGGCCGCATCGTCAACGCCAGTCGCGACGTCGCGCGCCAGGTCGTGGCCTACGTCGCGCCGCATCCCGGCAAGGCCGCGGTGTGCGAGGACATGCAGCGCTGGGTCGGCGCATTCTACTGGCTGTTGGTGCAGAGCGTCCGCGACGAGCGCGACCTCGGCAAGCTCGGCGAGCGCCTGCGCGCCGACGAGCGCGCCCGGCTCGAGCCCGCGCGCTCGCGTGCGCCGGTGGTCATGACGTGGCTCAGCGCGCGGCTGGTGCAGGCCCAGCGCGACGGTCACCTCGACGCCGAGCAGCTGCGTGCGATCGACGGCAACCTCGGTGCGCTGGTCGCCGCGCTGGGTGGCTGCGAACGCATCCGCCGCACGCCGGTGCCGTTCGCGTACGCGCAGCACATCAAGATCTTCGTGGTGCTGTTCTGCTACACGGTGCCATTCGCCATGGCCGAGTCGTTGCAGGCCTATGCGCCGGTCGCGGCCGCGGTGCTGGCGTTCGCGCTGTTCGGCATCGACGAGATCGGCGTCGAGATCGAGGACCCGTTCGGCACCGACCCCAACGACCTGCCGATGGAGCGCATCGGCGAGACCGTCGAAGGCAGCCTGCGCGACATCGTCGAGTGCGGCTGACCGCGGGGCCCGCAGCGACGGCTCACCCGCGCGGCGGGCCGATCGCGACGTAGCTGGGCCCCGGTGCACTCCACGCGATGGTCTCCACCGCGGAGCCATCGAGGTGGATCGCGAGCAGGGCCTCGGCCCCGACCGCGCCCGACAGCGCCAGTCCCGAGGCGATGTCGACCGCGGCGCCCAGCGGGAACGAGCGCAACCCCGGCACCGACGCGGTCCACACCGCGGCCGAGGGATTGGGGCTGGCGTCGATGAGCACGAAGCTGGTGTCGTCGTTGGCCAGCGTCATGAGCACCTGCGCGGTGCCGGGCACCGGCGTCACACCGTAAGGAAAGCCGCCCGGTGGGCTCGACTGATCGCGCACCACCGGCGCTGCCGGGTCCGAGAGGTCGATGACCGCCCAGTTCGACGGCGTCAGCGAGTTCGCGACGATCGCCAGCGGCATGCCCGAGACGAACGCGACGCCGGAGGGATCGACCGCGACCTCGAGCGGTGCCGACATCGTCCCGGCCGGGTCCGCGGTCTCGAACACGCGCACGGCTCCGAGGCTGTCGACGTTGAGGATGCCCAGGGTGCCGCTCTCGTCGATCGCGACCTGCTCGGGGCCCTCGCCGACCTCGACGTCCTCGATCACCGACCAGTCGGCGGGATCGAGGATCGACAGCGTCGAGCCGCGCGCGCCGGTGTAGCCGAAGTTGGCCGAGTACGCGCGCGAGCCATCGGGCAGGAACGCGAAGCCCATCGGCACGTGTGCGGTCGCGAGCTCGGTGACGACCTCGCGCGTGTCGAGATCGACGACCAGGCCGGTGCCGTCGAGCGTCAGATCGGTGAAGCCCAGCGTCTGGCCCACGATGCCGTCGAAGAAGCCCGACGAGACCGACACCAGCGCGGTGTGGCCGTCCGGTGCGATCTCGACCTCGAGCGGGCCCGGTGCCCACGCGGACAGATCGATCGTGCCGCGCACGAGCGCCGCGGGGTCACGCTCGCCGGCGGCGAGCGCGTCGTAGTCGACCAGCGTCAGCGTCTGCGCGGTGAAGTCCGCGGTCACCACCCAGCGCGACGGCGGCGGGCCGTCGCCGGTGCTGCTGCCGTCGGCCGCGCTGGTGCTGCCGCTGCTCGAGTCCGCGGCGCCGGTGCTGCTGCCCGCACCGCTGCTCGCGGTGCTGCTCGCGTCGGCGCTGGGCTGCTCGGGTGCGGGACAACCCGCCAGCAGCAGCGCGAGCGAGGTGGGCAACGGTGCGATCGGGTGGCGACGCTGCACCGAGCCAGCCTGCCCGGCCGGCGCGCGCTTGGCAAACCACACCGTGCGGTCTCGGGCGAGCCGGGCGGCGAACGCCCGGCTATGCTCTCGCCATGCCGCGCCGCCTCGATCCCAGCGCCTGTCGTGCCGCGTTGATCCTCGCGCTCTGTGGTTGTGGCTCGAGCGATCTGCCCGCGCCCGAGGCCGGCTCGTCGAGCGGCGGCGACACCGACGGGGGCGGCCACGCCGCCAACG
Source organism: Nannocystaceae bacterium (assembly GCA_019694555.1). Taxonomy (GTDB): domain Bacteria; phylum Myxococcota_A; class Polyangia; order Nannocystales; family Nannocystaceae; genus Xiheibacterium. The sequence goes on along the minus strand of JAIBBS010000236.1, from coordinate 4,600 downwards.
TGGTCGTGCACAGCTTCGGCGCGCTGGACCTGCAGCCGCGCGAAGAGACCCAGCCGTGCCTGCAGTGGACCATCGGCAACGAGCAACCGCTGTACGTGCAGACCGTGCGGCTCACCAACGACGGCGCGTCGCACCACTCGAACTGGTTCGTGGTGCCCGAGGACTCGTTCCCCGGCGAGGACGGCTACTTCGAGTGCGAGTCCCGCGGCTTCGCCGAGATCGAGGCGGCGGTCTCGGGCACGGTGCTGTTCGCCCAGTCCACGCAGTCGCGCATCGACGAGCAGCGGCTGCCCGAAGGTGTGGTGATCAAGATCCCGCCGCGACACAAGGTCGTCGCCGGCGGGCACTTCCTCAACCTCGCGGACGCGCCCTACACCACCGAGATGCGGCTGGCGTTCGAGCTCGTGCACCCCAAGGACGTGCGCGTGGTCGCGGCACCGTTTCGCCTGACCTACTACGACCTCGACATCCCGGCGGGGCGCCAGTCGCGGTTCTCCGGCGCCTGCGACTTCTCGGGCCTGTACGAGGACCAGGTCGGCAAGCCGCTGGATCTGAAGCTCTACTACGTCACGCCGCACTACCACTACCTCGGCAACTTCTTCGACCTCACCGTCATGGGCGGGGCGCGCGACGGCGAGAGCGTGTTCCGACTCGACGGCTTCGATGCCAGCAGCAACGGCAAGAGCTTCGATCCGCCCATCGATCTCACGGGCGCGCAGGGCTTCCACTTCACCTGCGGCTACGACAACTGGCTCGACAAGGCCATCGGCTGGGGCATCGGTGATCAAGAGATGTGCGTGATGCTGGGCCTGGCCGACTCGGCCGTGCTCATGGACGCGTCGGTGCAAAACGGCAAGATCTCCGGGGAGGCCGACGGCGTCGTGCTCAACGAGGGCGCGTGCGCGGCCATCGGTCTGCCCAAGAACGCGGCGCAGGGCATGCCGACGGCGGAGGAGATCGCGGCGCCGCTGTACGTGCCGCCGTCGACGCCCGACGACGCGGAGCTGCCCGAGGTGCCCACGTGCGAGGACCTGCCGGCCGACGCCGCGGCGCACCAGCCCGCGACGCTGTCGAGCATCGCCAGCACGCTGTTCGAGTCGAGCTGCAACTTCTCGTCGTGTCACGGCGGCGGCGCGGCCGCGGCCGGGCTCGACCTCAGCGCCGCGGATCTGCACGGTGCGTTGCTCGGCCACGCCGTGCAGGCCGACACCGCGCTGCCGCTGGTGGCGCCCGGCGATCCCGACGGCAGCTGGCTGATGCGGCTGCTGTCGCAGTGCGAGCCCCGCGACGACGCCGGCGACGCCGTCTCGCACATGCCGTACAACTCGGTCACGCTCGCGCGACCCGAGTTGATCGCAAAGGTGCGCGACTGGATCGCCGCGGGCGCGAAGGACGACTAGTCCAGATTCGTGGCGACGACAACGCCGTCATCGTCGGCCTGCAGCGGTCTCGCTCACGCGCAGACCATCGACGACTCGAGCGACACGCACTCCATCCCCGAAGGACAGGTCTTGCCGCCGCTGCAGTCGAGCGCGCAGACCTGCATCGCGCCGCCGTTGACGGTCGCCATCACGCACGCGGGCTGGGCCGTACCGCCCGGCGAGGGGCCGCAGTCGCCGGGGATCATGCACTGCTCCGAGCAGAAGCCCAGGCCCGGCATCGGCACCACGCACGCGGTCAGGCCGAAGCACATCGCCGCGGTCTCGCACGGCGAGTAGGCGCCGTCGGAGGGCTGGCCGGTGCCGCCGCCGGTCTCGGCGTCGCCCTCGGAGGTGCCGGTCGCGTCGCTGGTCGCGTCGCCGGAGCCGCTGCCGCTGGTCGCGTCCTCGCCGTCGGTGGTCGACGACGCGGACGCGCCCGTGGTCATCGTGGTCGCGACCGTGGTCGAGGCCGTCGTCGCGGTCGTCGCCGCGTACGTCGGGTCGGCGAGCGAGGTGGCACCGTCCTCGCTGTCGACGGTGCAGCCGCCGATGAGCGCGGCCGCGAGCGAGAGCCGGAGCGTGCGCGAGGCCCGACGAGGTTGCGCCACGATCGCAGTATACACCGGCGCCCGTGCACCGCGGCACACGGGCGCCCAGGCGCACCGATGTTCAGGCGGTGCCACCGGAGGACGAGCCGCCCGAGGAGCCGCCCGAGGACGATCCGCTGCCGGTGCCGGTGCCGCCGGAGGAGCCGCCGGTGTCGGTGCTGCCCGAGCCACCCGAGGTGCTGCCGTCGGCCGCGGTCGTGCCCGAGGAGCCGTCGCTGCTCGAGCCGCCCATGCCGGTGTCGCAGCTGATGAGCTCGACCTCGTCGAGGAAGAAGTTCGTCAGCGCCTCGCCGGTCAGCTCGGCTGCGAAGCGCAGCTCGTGGGGCTGGCCGTCGGCGTAGGTGCTCACGTCGAGCGTGACGGGCGTGTAGCCCTCGAACTCGGCCATGTCGATGTCGGTCGCGAGGAACACGACCTCGCCGTCGATCTCGGCCGTGAAGACGTCGTTGCCGGTGCCGGCGGCGTCGTTGATCGCGAAGCGGAAGCTCAGGTAGGCCGCGTCGGGATCGATGGTGATCGACTGGCTGACCGACGCGGTCTCCGGCTCGCCGCCATCGACACCACCGAACCACGCGAACCAGTCGCCGGCGTAGGGCTCGGCGCCGATGTCCTCGGTGCAGCTCGCGTCGCAGATCGGCGTGCCGAACATGTCCGACTGCTCGTCCCACACCTCGCTGGGCGTGCCCGCCTCGAAGCCGCCATCGACCGCGAGGTTGCTGCCGCAGTCACCCATCGGCGTGTCGGTGGTGGTGCCGAGGTCGTCGTTGCCGGTCTCGCCCGAGTCGGCCTGACCGCTGGTGTCGCCGGTGGTGAACGGGTTGGTCGTGCTCTGAGAACCCGAGCCCGAGTCGTCGCCACCCTCGTCGTTCTGACCGCCGCTCGTGATGATGCAGCCCGACAGCATCGCCGCATTGCACAACACCCACACCAGACCACGAAGCACAGGTTTGCGATCGCTCATGACGTCCTCTTCGACTGCATAGTGTCCGCTTGCATTTTGGCCAGCGGTAGAGCCAATCCACCGGAATCGATGGGTGTGCGCGCGCGCAGCGAGTTCCTCGTGGCCATCACCACGCCTCGTAGACGCAGACTGCGGGGCCGTGTGTCACGCTGGCCCGGCACACGCTGCCGTCGCAGCTCGTGCCGATGGCGCAGACCAGGGTTCGTTCGCACGACTCGCCTCGCTGTGGCGGGTGATCGCAGTAGCCCGCGGGGCAGTAGCCGCTCGCGCACTGCCGGTGGCCGCTGCACGGCTCGGCCACGGCTGCACCCGCCACGCACGTCGGGAACGCGACCGTGAAGTCGCAGAAGGCGCCCGCTTCGCACTCGCCCTGCGCGCAGGGCTGTCCCGCCGCCGGCGGCTCGATGCACGCGAATGCGTCGCTGCACACCAGTCCCTCGGCGCACGGCTGATCGTAGCAGGGCTGATCCTTCGCGGCGCGCGCGCGACAGATCGCGTTGCCGTCGCACCACAGGTCCTCGCTGCAGCCGACCTCGGCGCAGGACTCGCCCTCGCGCGGCTCGGTCACGCACACGCCGACGTAGTCCGGCGGCCCGTAGTGGCACGTGAGTCCCTCGGTGCAGGGCACGAAGTCGCAGTTCTGAGCTTCGCCCGCCCGCGGCGCGCAACGCAGGCTCTGGTTGTCGCACCACGACGTGCCATCGCACGGCAGCACCGCGCACGACTCACCCACGCTCGCCGGACGCACGCAGCGAGCGGCCGCGAAATCGCACTCGAGGCCCTCGGCGCAGCGGTCGAGCGCCTGCCCGCTCGCGGCGTCGCGGCAGGTCTCGCCCTCGGCGAGGCCCGAGAGTCGGGCACACGGCGCGATGCAGCGTCCGCCCTCGCACAGCAAGCCCTGCGCGCAGTCGCTGACCAGCAGATCGAAGCCGTCGCAGTGCTCGCCGGCGCCGCGATCGCCGTGGAAGACCTGACAGAAGTCGTCGCAGGGGTTGCGCTCGACGCCCGGCCACGCGCAGCCCTGGGCCTCGATCGCGTCGGCGATCGCGTCGACGCAATCCTGGTCGTACTGCAGGCCGCGATCGCGCCCTGCGATCACGCGCGCGCGCCAGTCGTCGCGCAGGCCCGAGTCGCAGCCGCCCTGCGCGGCCGACGGCGTGCACCCGCACTGCGCGCTCGCGTCACAGCGCGCCTGAGCCAGCGCCTCGACCGCGTCCAGGCGCGCCTCGAACTGAGCATCGGCGCCACCGGCATCGCCGCAGGCGACCACGGCCAGCGCGATCGCTGCGATCACGCCGCCCACCATCACGGCGGTGCGCGCGGGCGCCGAGGCGGCGCGGCATCGAAGGGGATCCGACATGGACAATCCAAGCGCCGCCGAGCGGTGGCAGTCGAAATCTTGCGGGGCGGCGACGTTCGTGACAAGCGCGAAGGCGGGGCGTCGCGCCGGTTTTTCGGGGGGCGCGCGCCAGCGTGGTAGTGCCGAGGCGTGCGTCGCGTCGGGGCGCCTGGGATCGTGCCGCTGCTGGCGCTCGGGTTGTGCCTGCCGGCGGTCGCAGGCGCGCGACCGCGCCGAGGCCCGGACCGTGGCGGCACGGCGGGCGCGGCGG
>JAIBBS010000235.1 GCA_019694555.1 Nannocystaceae bacterium | reverse complement strand
GCCGACGCGCTCGCTGGCGCCGCCGGTGCGCGCTGCGGTGCGCGAGGCACCGCCCGCATCCGCACCGCAGCCGATCGGCGACGCGACGGACGACGAGGCCGCGCTGCTCGCCGTCGGTGCGCCCGAGCTGCCGCCCGACGTCCTGCTGGCCTTGCCCGGCTCCGAGGGGCTCGATCCCGCGGGCGTCGGCGCGACCGCGATCCCAGACGGTGGCGTCAGCGTGGGCACGCCCGACGACGGCGCGCTGCAGGGCGCGGTGCAGCTGCCCTACGCGCCGCAACTGTACACGCGCCGCGATGCCTCGCGCGCGTGGGCCACGAGCAAGACCGTGCGCACGGTCGTGACCGCGCTGTCGCGTCTGCGCACGGAGCGGGGCATCGACGCCGAGGTCGTGATCGGCGATCTCAGCGGCCCGCGCGGCGGCGCCCTACCGCCGCACGTCTCGCACCGCAGCGGCCGCGACATCGACATCCGCCTGGTGCTCGCGCCCGGGCTCGATCGCACCGTGTTGCCGATCGCGCCCGAACACGTCGACTGGGACGCGACCTGGGCGCTGGTGCAGAGCTTCCTCGAGACCGGCGACGTCTCGTACGTGTTCCTCGATCTGCGCCAGCAGGCGCACCTGATGGAGGCCGGCGCGCGTGCGGGCGTGCACCCGCGCGTGCTCGATCGATGGTTCCAGTGGCCCGACGGCTACGACGCCGAGGCGATCATCCGCCACGAGCCCGGCCATCGCGGTCACATCCACGTGCGGCTGCGCTGCGACGACCAGGGCCCGCGCTGCCACGGCGTGTGAGCCGGCGCGCCGCGAGCACGGCGTTGCGTGGATGGGATGAGACGAGAACGAGACGCGACGCGTCTCGTTCTCGTCTCAGAAGAACGGCCGCAGCGTCTTGACCAGGTTCGGCACCGCCGACACGACGTTGTCGCGCGCGCCGCCGCGCAGCTTCTCGTAGGTCTTGCGCACGGTCGAGTTCTTCGACCGCTGCGCGCGCTCGTCGGTGACCGACAGCAGCGCGTCGGCGACCTCCTCGCGGTGCCCCTCGAGGTAGCTCGCGAACGCGTCGGCACCGCCGGCGATGGTCTTGGCGTGCATCGGCTCCATCGCCGCGGCGAAGTCGGGCAGCAGTGCTTCGACCACCTGCGTGACGAAGCCGGGCTTGACCGCCTTGATGACCTTGTAGCCGGCCTTGACCGCGAAGCCCGAGATGCCCGACTTGGCGTCGACCTCGCGATCGATGAGATCGCAGCAGGCGGACACGACCTTGGGACGGACTTCGGGCGCGGTGAGCTTCTCGACCAGGCTGGACATACCGAGTCCGGCGACGCTCCCCGATTTCGCCGCGGCTGACAAGCGACCCGACTGCGCCTGCGCCGGCCGTCGTATCATCCGCGCCATGCGCGTACCGCTGGGCTCAGGCGTTTCCACCGCAGGCGTCCGCGTCGTCGTCGCCGCGGCGCTGCTGTCGTCGGTGTCGCTCGCCGCGTGCGGCGGCCCGCAGCACACCGCGTCGACCGCCGTCGAGGGCGCGAGCGGTCGCGCGGTGACCAGCGAAGCCGAGCCGGACGCGCGTGAGGGCACCGTGGCACCAACACAAGGCAAGATCCCGATCGAAGACGTCGCCCGCTATCCGCTGCCGGGCATGGCGTTCCTGCCCAGCGCGGTGCGACCGGATCCCGCCGGGCGAATGCTCACGTACCTGTGGAGCGAAGATGGCTCGCTCACGCGACAGCTGTACGCGCACGACCCCAACAGCGGCGAGCGCAAGCTGATGTTCAGCCCGCAAGACGGCGGCGCGACCGAGCAGAACCTCTCGCTCGAGGAGAAGCTCCGCCGCGAGCGCGCGCGCGAGCGCGGCCTGGGCGTGACGAGCTACCAGTGGGCCAAGGAAGCCAACCGCGTGCTGGTGCCGGTGCGCGGCGATCTGTGGGTGCAAGACGGGCTGCACGGCACGCCGCGGAAGATCGCCCAGGCCGAGGGCTCACCGTGCATCGATCCGCAGATCACCCGCGACGGCGAGTGGGTCGCGTACGTGCGCGACGCCGAGCTCTACGTCGTCGCGGCGGCAGACAAGGGCCCGGGCCCGCGCCAGCTCACCCAGGGTGCGCGCGGCACCGGCCGCACCCACGGCCTGGCCGAGTACGCCGCGCAGGAGGAGATGGACCGCAGCCACGGCTTCTGGTGGAGCCACGACGGCTCGATGATCGCGTACGAGACCGTCGACGAGACCGCGATCCCGGTGTGGCGCATCGTCCACCTCGGCGACGCCGAGCCCAGCTGGGAGGACCACCGCTACCCCTTCGCCGGCGCCGCGAATGCCAAGGTCGAGCTGTCGGTGATCCCACGCGAGGGCGGCACGCCGGTCGCGATGAAGCTCGCGATGGACGGCGAGAGCGAGATCTACCTCGCGCGCGTGCACTGGACCCCCGCCGGCGAGCTCATGGCCGAGCTCGAGAACCGCGCGCAAACGCGGTTGCAGCTGGTTCGCTTCGATCTGCGCACGGGCGAGCCCGAGCTCGTGCTCGAGGAGCGCAGCGACGTGTGGATCAACCTGCACCACATGTTCGAGCCGCTCGAGCGCGGCGAGGGCGAGCTGCAGGGCGCGTTCGTGTGGGGCTCGGAGCGCAGCGGCTTCCGCCACCTGTACCTGGTCGCCCGCGACGGCCGCGTGATCCGACCGCTGACGCAGGGCGAGTGGATCGTCGACAGCCTGGTCGCGATCGACGAGACCCGCGGCCTGGTCTACTTCACCGCGAGCAAGGACGGCCCCACCGAGATGCACCTGTATCGCGTGCCGCTGGCCGGCGGCGAGATCACGCGCATCACCCAGGAGCCGGGCATGCACGGCGTGGTCATGGATCGCGCACGGGCGATCTTCGTCGACAGCCACAGCAGCATGGATGCGCCGCCGTCGGTGTCGATCCGCATGGCCGACGACGGCCGGCTGGTGCACCGCGTGCCGGTGCCGCCCGATCCCCGCACCGCCGCGCTGGCGCTGACGCCCCCCGAGATCGTGCAGCTGGCCGCGTCCGACGGCACGCCGCTGTTCGGCACGCTGTACCGACCCGGCCCCGAGGCCGGACCGCCGCCGTGGCCGACGATCGTCAGCGTCTACGGCGGACCGCACGCGCAGCGGGTCACGAACAGCTGGGAGCAGACCGTCGACATGCGCGCGCAGTACCTGCGAGGCCTGGGCTACCTGGTGTTCGAGCTCGACAACCGCGGCTCCGCGCGGCGCGGGCTCGCGTTCGAGGGCGCGATCAAGCACGACCTCGGTCACCTCGAGGTCGACGACCAGGTCGCGGGCGTGCAGTGGCTGGTCGCGCAGGGCTTCGCCGATCCCGCGCGCGTCGGCATCTACGGCTGGAGCTACGGCGGCTACATGGCCGCGATGGCGCTGATGCGTGCGCCCGACACCTTCAAGGCCGCGGTCGCGGGCGCGATGGTGTCGAGCTGGGACGGCTACGACACCCACTACACCGAGCGCTACATGGGCACGCCCGCGGGCAACCCCGAGGGCTATCGCAGCTCGAGCGTGATGAGCCACGTCGAGGCGTTGCGCGGCGACCTGCTGATCGTGCACGGCGCCATCGACGAGAACGTGCACTTCCGGCACAGCGCGCGGCTGATCGATGCGCTGATCAAGGCGCGCAAGCCCTACGAGCTGATGATGTTCCCGTCCGAGCGTCACATGCCCCGCGGCGAGGCCGACCGCGTGTACATGGAGGAGCGGATCCGCGATTTCTTCGATCGCAGTCTTCGCCGCCCGTGAAGTACGTCATCAAGAGCGATCGCCCGGCCAAGCCGGCGTTCGACGCCGAGCGCGACCTCAACCCGCAGCAGCGCGCGGTGGTCGAGGCCGAGCCCGGCATGCTGCTGGTGCTCGCGGGCGCGGGCACCGGCAAGACCCGCACGTTGACATACCGCGTGGCGCGGCTGGTCGCGCGCGGCGTGCGGCCCGATCGGCTGCTGCTGTGCACGTTCACCAACCGCGCCGCACGCGAGATGGTCGCGCGGGTCGAGGCGCTGCTGGGCCTCGACATGGCCCGCTGCTGGGCCGGCACGTTCCACCACGTCGGCAACCGTCTGCTGCGCCGCCACGCCGACGTGGTCGGATTGGGCGCCGACTTCGGCATCCTCGACAGCGAGGACGCACGCTCGATCCTCGCCGCCGTGATCGCGGAGCTGGGGCTCAAGGCCCTGTCGGCGCGGCGCTTCCCCGAGCCCAAGCTGCTGCACGCGCTCATCGGCCTGGCCCAGGGCACCGGCACGCCCCTGCCCGACCTCGTCGCCGCGCGCGCGACCCAGCTGGTGCCGCAGCTGCCGGCGATCCTCGACGTGTGCACGCGCTACGCCGAGCGCAAGCGGGCGCTCAACGTGGTCGACTTCGACGATCTGTTGGTGCACTGGCACACGCTGCTCGACTCACCGGTCGGCGACGAGATCACCGGCAGCTTCGACCACGTGCTGTGCGACGAGTACCAGGACGTCAGCGCGCTGCAGGCGTCGCTGTGCGACCGCATGGCCGCGCGCTGCGGCTCGCTGACCTGCGTCGGCGACGACGCGCAGTCGATCTACTCCTTCCGCGGCGCCGACTTCGAGTCCATCGCCGGCTTCCGCGAGCGCCACCGCGACGCGCGCGTGCTCGAGCTGACGGTGAACTACCGCAGCACGCCCGAGATCCTCGAGCTGTCGAACCGCTCGATCGCCCGCAACAGCCGCGGCTACCCCAAGGAGCTGCGCGCGATCAAGCACGGCGGCATGCGCCCGGCCGTGATCCCGCTGCGCGACGTGTACCAGCAGGCCGAGTTCGTGGCGCAGCGGCTGCTCGAGCTGCACCACGAGCAGAACCTGCCGCTGTCGAAGTTCGCGGTGCTGTACCGCAACCACAGCCACAGCCTCGAGCTGCAGGTCGAGCTCACGCGGCGGCAGATCCCGTACGCGGTGCGCTCGGGCGTGCGCTTCTTCGAGCAGGCGCACATCAAGGACGTGGTCGCGTACCTGCGCGCGCACGACAACCCCCGCGACGCGCTCGCGTGGGTGCGGCTGCTCAAGCAGTGGCCCGGGGTCGGCAGCAGCTCGGCCGAGGCCTTCGCGACCGCGCTCGCGGCCGTGCCCGCGCGCGAGCAGCTGCCCTCGGCACTGCAACAGCTCGCCGCGAGTGCGCGTGGCCGCGCGGCCGAGGCGCTGGGGCGACTCGCGACGCTGTTCGAGATCCTCGCGCGGCCCGAGCAGGCCAGCCCCGGCGAGGCCATCCGCCGCGTGGTCGAGGCCCACTACGCCGAGTACGCCGAGCGCTCGTTCACCAACGCCGACGTGCGCAAGGAAGACCTCGAGCACCTCGCGGCCTACGCCGAGCGCTACGGCGGCTCGCAGGAGTTCCTCGCCGAGCTGGCGCTGTTCGAGGGCCTCGCGGCCGAGTCGGTGCTGGGCGCCGAGGCGCCCGACGATCGCGTGATCCTGTCGACCATCCACCAGGCCAAGGGCCTCGAGTGGCCGATCGTGTTCGCGCTGTGGCTGGTCGAGGGCCGCTTCCCGACCGCGCAGTCGCTGCGCATCGCCGCCGAGCTCGAGGAGGAGCGGCGGCTGTTCTACGTCGCGTGCACGCGCGCGGCCGACGAGCTGTACCTGTGCTTTCCCACCATCGAGCACGGCCGCGACGGACCCGCGACGCTGCTGCGTCCGAGCCGCTTCCTCACCGAGATCGACCGCGCGCCCGCGGTGTTCGATCGCTGGCAGATCAGCGAGGAGCCGGCCGAGCCCGGCGCGTGAGCGTGGGCGCGTCGCGTCAGTGCGCGCGACTGCCCAGCCCGATGCTGCCGAAGCCGGTCCCGCGCACGCCCAGGCCACCGACGACGCCGCCGGGCGGCGCGCTGCCGGCCGGCGCGCCCGGACACGGCGTCTGCATGCCGTCGCGGGTGTAGCACTGCTCGGCCAGCCGCCACGACTGCTTGACGCCGGCGGCGTCGTTGTCGTGCAGCACGAACTCCGTGCGGCAGCTCGACGGCTTGCGTCGACCGGTGCCGGAGACCCCGCCCTGCACGCGCAGGCTCTGGCCGGGATAGATCTGATCGAGCGAGGTCGAAAGCGAGACGCCCACGCGCTCGACCTTCTTGCCGCACGTGCTGACGAACTCGACGCTCGCGGCCTTGGTCAGCGGCGCGAGCACGGTGAGCTCGGCCTGCGCATAGGCGTTGTACCAGTTCATGTACGACGACGCCGACGCGTTGAGCACCGCCAGCGACACCGGCGTGGTCGTGCCTTCGGGCACCGGCACCGCGTCCACGGCGGTGCGGCACTGTCCGTCGCGCAGCCCCGAGGGCCGCATGCAGCGGCGGCCGATGTCGCGGACGCCCCGCACCGCGTAGGTCTCGAAGTCGTAGCTGACGTCTTGGATCTCGATGTCGCACTCGTTGGAGCGCATGAACTCCCACGCGCTCTGCAGGGTCTGCCGGTGCATGAACACGTCGCCGGGCTCGAGTCCGTACCAGCGACCGCTGAGCAGCTGCACCTCGACGAAGTGCTTGCCCGACTGGTGGCACGTCACGCGCACGCCCACGCGATCGGGCGCGCGCCCGGTGCCGGCGACGACCGCGAAGCCGAACTCGTTGCTGGGCAGGAACTGGGCCTCGCGCACGCTCCAGTCCGCCTCCGTCGCCGCGGGCGCGGGCGTCTGGCACGGCGCCGCGGTCTTGCGCGCGGGCGTCCAGCACAGCTCGAGCGCACCGCGGCGCGCCGGCGAGCGACCGTTGTCGCGCAGCGAGATCGTCACGCGACAGTCGCTCGGATCGCCCAAGGTGTTGGACTGGAACAGCCGCGCGCCGACCTTGAAGTCCACGCCGGGCGCGGGCACCGGATCGCCGTAGCGACCGTCGGTCGACGCGGCCTCGATGTCGGCCAGCTCGACGCCGCCGTCGTTGCAGCGCGCACGCACCAGCACCTCGGCCTTCTTGGTCGAGCTGGCCTTGGTGCGCGCCTTGGCCTCGATCACCAGCACCTTGGGTGGCTCGCCGCCGTAGCCGTAGCCGTAGTAGTAGCCGGGGCCGCTGGCGGCGGTGAACTCGACCGTGACGTCGTGGACCTCGAGCTCGGCGAGCGTGTCGGCGGCCGCGACCGCGGGCTTCGGCGCGACCGCGACCGGGTCGCGCTCGTCCGCCGCCGGCTCGGCGGCCATCGACGCGACCGCCGCCGCGAGCGCCTCGGCGTCGCTGGGCGCGGCCGGCTCGGGCGACGCGGGCGCGCTGGGTTCGACCACGGCAGCGGGAGCGACCTCGTCGCCCTCGCCGTCGCCGCGCAGGCGATCGAGCGCACCGCGTGCGGCCTCGCAACCCGCGAGCGCGGCGACCAGGACGATGGCGGAGTACGGGGCGAGGCGCGGCATCGTATGCATGGGGTGCGGGGGCCGGGTCGGTGGTTCCGAGGACAACGCGGGCGGCCGCGGGTTTCAGCGCCCGCACCGCTGGAGTCAAGGCGAGCGATCGCCCGGGGGCATCCCGAGCGCGGCGCCGATCCGACGCGCGAACGTGCGAGGCGGTGTGAGCACGTTCGCCGCCAACAGTCCTGCGACCAACGAAACCGCGACGAGGAACATTTCGACCGCGGTCTCGATCCCTGGGATGACTTCGCGCGCGAGCAGCTCGCTGAGGCTGCGATAGCCGATCGAGCCCGGGACCAGCAGCAGGATCCCCGGCACCAACACGGTCGAGGCCGGGCGCCGACGCAACCACGCGTACACGTTGCTCGCCAGCCCCAGCGCCAGCGCCCCCGCGAACATGCCCAGCTCGGGCGACAACCACCGCGCGCCCATGCGTCCACCGAAGTAGCCCAGCGTCCCGGTCACCAGCAGCCACGGCAGCTCGCGCACCGGCGCGCGCAGCAGCACGACCATCGCGGTCGGCGCGACCACGAGCGCGATCGGCTCGGCCCACGGCAGCGCGACCCCTTCGCCGCCGGCCGGCACCGGCCCCAGCAACACCTCGCCGACGCGGCTGCCCAGCGCGACGCCGAAGCCGATGGTCAGAAACGTCACCAGCGCGCCGGCCAGACGTGCGGTGCCCGACGCGAGGTGGCGCGTCGCGAGCTCGGTCAGCGCGGTGGTCAGCGTGAAGCCAGGGATCAGGATGATGAGCCCGGCCAGCGTCGCGGTGAACACCGACAGCGGCGGCAGCACGTGCGCGGCGACGACCGCGAGCAGCGATGCGAGCGCGGCGGCGAGCAGCTCGTGCACGCGCGCGATCGCAGGCACGCGACGCCCGAGCACCGCGAGCGTGCCGGTGACGAAGCCGATCGCGGCCGAGGCGATGCACTCGTGCACGCCACCGCCCAGGAACAGCGCGAACGCGGCCGACGACAGCGCGAACGCCAGCACCGTCAGCTCGCGCGAGAACGGCGGATGCCCGGCGCTGATCGCCGCGACCCTGGCGGTGGCGGCCGCGGGCGTGAGCGCGCCGTCGCACACCGCGTCGGTCAGCGCCTCGAGCTCGACCAGCTTGCCCAGATCGACCGACGCGGGCTCGACCCGGAACAGGTGCACGTGCTGCGCCGCGCCCTCGCCGAAGGCCGAGAACATCGACGTCGGCGTGGAGAAGAACTGCGCCGTGACGCCCAGGTGCCGCGCGACCCGGGACAGCGCATCCTCGAGCGCGGGTGCGGACACGCCGGCCTCGTGCAGCCCGCGGCCGAGCGCGAGCAGCAGCGCGACCTCGGGCTCGAGCGTGGCGTTCATCGCTGCGAGCCTACCAGCGGCACCGGCCGCACCCACAGCACCACCAGCGCGACCGCGATCTGCCACGCGCCGCACAGCGCGAAGCTGCCGGCGAAGCCCACGGCTGCGACCGCGGCGGCGCCGACGGCCGGCGCCCACAGCCGCGGCACGTTGGTGCACGCGGTCAGGATCGCGAACTGCGTCGCGCGCAGCTGCGGCGAGGTCGCGTCGAGCAGCACCGCGTGGCTGGCGGCGTAGACCCACGCGGTCACGATCGCCTGCACCACCACGAAGCCCTGCACGAACGCGGGCGTGCGCCACAGCGGCACGGCGGCGGCGAAGCCCAGCCACGCCAGCCCCAGCAGCACGCACGCGATCGCCCCGACACGGCGCGCGCCCCAGCGCGACAGCACCACCGCCGCGCTGGCGTAGCCGGCCAGCGTCGCGGGCGCGAGCAGCCACGCCAGCCGCTCGGCCACCGCCTCGGGCGACCAGCGCAGGCCCTGGGTCAGCCACTCGGTCGAGATCGCGGCGGTGAGCACGTCGGCCGCGAACACCACCGTCGCGAAGATCACCGCGCGGACACTGCCGCGCAGCGCGAGGCCGGCCTGGCGCAGATCCGGTCGCGCGCCGCGGGGTCCCGCGGCGGCGGTGCGGCGCCACGGCAGTCCCGCCGCGATCGCGATCGCGGCCACGATCGCGGCGGTCGTCGCGGTCGCGCCGGTCAAGCCCGCGCGCGCGGCCACCGGTGCGATCACGGCCGCGATCACCAGGCCGTCGCCGATGTGGTGCGCACCGAGCATGATCGACCACGCGCGGCCGCGATCCACAGGCGCCACGCGATCGAACGCCAGCGCATCGGTGGCCACGTCTTGCAGGCTCTGCGCGACGTTGATCGCCAGCCACAGCGACGCGACCAGCAGCAGCTGCGACGCCGGATCGCGCACGAGCACGAGCAGCGCGAGCAACCCCGCCAGCACCGCGGTCGCGGACGCGGCGATGCGAGCGGGCCCGACGCGGCGGGCCCACGGCGCGTCGATCCACGGGCCCCACGCGAGCTTGAACACCCACGGCACGCTCGCGAGCGACACGATGGCCGCCTGCACCCACAGCCCGACCTCGGCCGCCGCCAACCGCGGCAGCAGCAGGAAGCCGCCGTAGCCGTAGACGATCCCCTGCACGAGGTAGAACCCCCCGAGCCGGGCCCACAGCGCCCAGCGCTGCGGCTGCGCCGCCGCTGCGTGCCCGCGCCCGCGTTCGCCTTCGCCGTGCTCGGGCGCCGCCGATCCCACGGTGCACGACACTACCGCGAGTGCCGCCGCTCGGACCATTTGCGACGCGGCCGCCCGCCGTGCAATCCTGCCAAGGCGTCGTCTCGCGCCGCTGGCGGGGTGGGCTCGAGCGCCGTGGAGGGGGAAGCATCATGACGACCGGTGGACGGTTCATCACGGCGGCAGCCGTGGTCGCGATCGGATGTGGCAACGAGAGCGGCGGCGGTGGCCGTGAGGACGGCGGTGACGCGAGCGCGTCGATCTCCGTGGGCAGCCTCAGCGCCACCGGCGGCACCGCCGACGGCACCGCGGGATCGGCCACGGACGGACACGACGGCAGCACCAGCGGCAGCGGCAGCGGCGGTGGCTCGGATGCCGACGAGAGCGCGGGCTCGGCGACGCTGCACTTCGATCTCGGCGTGCCCGATGCCGGCACCGCCTGCCCCGAGGGCACCGGCGGCGCGGTCGAGCACTCGTACATCTGGATCGCGAACAGCGGCCAGGGCACGGTCTCGAAGATCAACACCCAGACCCTGGTCGAGGAGGGCCGCTACATCGTGCGGCCCGACTCCGCCGGCAACCCCTCGCGCACCTCGGTGTCGCTGACCGGCAACGTCGCGGTGGCCAACCGCTCGGGCGGCGTGATCAAGATCTTCGCCAACCCCGACGACTGCCAGGAGAGCAACGGCATGCCCGGCATCCAGACCTCGGGCGACGCCAACGCGCTGGCGTGGGGCACCGAGGAGTGCGTGGCCTGGTACACGCCGTTCAACTACACCACGCAGCGTCCGGTCGCGTGGGCCGCGGGCGACTGGAACGACGCGCTGTGCACCTACCAGAACGAGAAGCTGTGGACCGCCGGTGGCATGAACGCCGGCACCGCCGACGTGCTGCTGCTCGACGGTGAGACCGGCGTGGTCGAGGACATGGTCTCGATCCCCAACGTGATCGGCTGGGCGCAGCTGTACGGCGGTGCGGTCGATCCCGACGGCGACTTCTGGACCGTCGATCACAACTGGGACGGCGCCAGCACGCTCATCCGCGTGAACCGTCAGAGCATGACCTACGACAGCTGGCCGGTGACCGGCCAGGTCCACTACGGCCTCGCGGTCGACAAGGTCGGTCGCGCGTGGCTGTGCGGCAGCGGTGGCGCGTCGCGCTTCGATCCCGTCAGCGAGAGCTGGACGCACCTGGCCCCGATCAACGGCGGCAGCGCGCTGGGCGGGTGCATGGAGGACGCCGACGGCATCCTGTGGCACAGCGCGTACCCCAACGCGTCGCTGGTCGGCATCGACACCGAGACGGTGCAGATCGTGCAGCAGCTCGCGATCCCCGAGTACGTGCACGGCATCAGCATCGACTTCGACGGCTACGTGTGGGGCGTGGCGTTCGCGGGCAGCAACGCCTACCGCGTCGACGTCGCGACCGGCACGGTCGACACCGTCGGCGGGCTGGTCGGCGCGTACACCTACAGCGACATGACCGGGTTCGCGCTGAGCTCGGTCGGTGCGCCCAGCGGCTGACGCCGCGCGACCTCGCGGACACCCAGCCGGCAGTCGCCCGACGTGGCGATCCCGACGCGGCAACAGACCCCGACGGCGGTTTGGCGGCGGGGCAGCGCCGCCGCGCGTCGGCGCTGCCGCGCCCTCGCCCGGGCTCGTCGATGCCACCATGCGAGGCGGCAGTGTGCTTCGGATCAGCGTCGGTGCTGCGATCGCGGCGGGCGTGCAACGAATCGCGGGCGTGGTCGACGACGCGGCGGCAGCCCGCGGTACTCTCGCGTGCGCACCCGTCGATGCGGACCTTCGACCGATGCCAGCGTGACCTCGG
>JAIBBS010000234.1 GCA_019694555.1 Nannocystaceae bacterium | reverse complement strand
CGGCGCCCCGCGCCGAGCGGCCGCCGCGACCGCGTCCGGCCCCGCCGCCGGTCGTGCTCGACGAACCCGAGCCCGCGCCGCGGCGCAGCGTGGTCGGCACGATGCTCGTGCTGCTGCTGCTCGTCGCAGCGGTGGGCCTGACGATCGCCAGCGTCCTGCGCAAGGGCACGCCCGATCCCCGGCCGCTGCTCGAGGACCTCGTCCGCGGCTGGATGAAGTGAGCCGCACCGGCGCAGCCGCGCCGGATTTGCCATCATCGAGGGATGAGCGAGCCGAGCGACGATCCGCTCGAGCGCGACGAACCGGGCGCGACGCTGGATCCGCGCGCGGTCGCGACGCGGCTGGCGGCGCTGCCGGCCCGCGCGATGCGAGCGGCGCGACTGGGCGAGCTGCTGCGCAGCAGTGACCCCCACGATGCGGCGTGGTTGCTCGATGCGCTCGCGACCGCCGGCCGCGCCGGCGGCCCGCCGTTTTCGATCGGCCTGCTCGCCGCCGTCGATCTGCTCGGCGCGCAGGGGCTCGACGACCAGGCGCGCGCGGCCATCCACGCCGCGGCGGAGTCCCACGGGCTGTCGGCGTGCCGCGATCTGCTCGGCGAGGTCGAGCTGCAGGGCGATCAGCGCGCCGCCGCACCGCGTCCGCTGATCCCCGGCGGTCGGCCGCTCACGCTGGGCGAGCGCAAGGCGCTGGCGCGATCGTGGTCCCGCGACGTGCTCGTGCCGCTGCTGGTCGATCCCCACGCGGACGTGGTCGCGCTGCTGCTGGCCAATCCCCACCTCACCGAGGACGACGTGCTGCGCATCGCGACCCACCGACGCAGCTCGGCGGCGATCCTGATGTTGGTGCTGCGCTCGGCGAAGTGGAGCCTCTCGCCGCGGGTCCGACGGGCGCTGGTGCGCAACCCGAAGCTGCCGCTGCCGGTCGCGCTGCGGCTGGTCGGGCTGCTCGACGCCGGCGAGCTGCGCGACATCGCGGCCGATGCCCACCTCGCGCCGCGGCTGCGCGATGCGGTGCTGCGGCGGCTGCAGCCGCACATGTGAGTCGACGGGCAGCGATCGCGCCGGCGGGCGCGGATCAGGTCTTGGTCTCGCCCGCGCTCTTGGGCGTGACGTCGATCGCGTCGCGGTCGTCGGCGCGCTCGATGATCTTGTCGGCGACGGCGGACGGCTTGTCCTCGTCGATCTGCTTCATTTCCTTCTTGAAGCCGCGGAGCATCTTGCCGATGCCCTCCCCGAGCGCCGGCAGCTTCGACGGGCCGAAGACCAGCAGAACCACCACGAGGATGACGACCACCTCGAGTGGGCCGACCCCGAATCCGAGCACGGTGACCATGGCGGAAAGGTAGTCGGCTTTGGCGGGCAATGCTAGCGTCGCAGCGTGAGCGGGCGTTCGCCGGTCGCGCAAAGGACGCGGGCCCCTCGCACGGGACCCGGCGTTGCCGGGGGCCGGCGCGGGTCATGGCGCGCGGTGTGGCTCGGGGCCGTGCTCGTGGCCGCGTCGCTGCCACGGCTCGCGAGCGCCGAGCGAGCGTTGCCGAGGTCGGTGGCCCCCGAGCCGAGCGCTGCGCCGATCGAACCAGGTGATCCTGCGGGTCGCATGCGCGTGCGCGGGGATCGACCCGAGCGCGCGTCGATCCACGCGGCGTGGTCGCCACCGGCGTTCGAGCCCGACGCCGACGATCGCGCGGCGCTGGCCACCTTCGAGGCTGCGCGCACGGCCAGCACCACCATCGTCGAGGTCGCGCCCGAGCCGTGGATGAAGGCGCTGACCCTGCCCGATCTGCCGGTGCGATGGAACCGCGGCCTGGTCGACTACCTCGAGTACTTCACGCGCGACGATCGGGGCCGCACGATGATGCGCGCGTGGCTGCGCCGCGCCGGCCGCTACGAGGCGAGGTTGCGCAAGATCCTGCGCGGCCACGCGGTGCCCGAGGATCTCGTGTGGGTCGTGATGGCCGAGAGCGGCTTCAACCCGCGCGTGCGCTCGGCCGTGGGCGCGGCCGGGCCGTGGCAATTCATGGAGGGCACCGGCGGGGTCTACGGGCTCGACAAGAGCTTCTGGATCGACGAGCGCTTCGACATCGAGCGCTCGAGCCACGCCGCCGCGACCTACCTCGAAGATCTGCGCGTGCGCTTCGGCTCGTGGGAGCTGGCGCTGGCGGCCTACAACGCCGGCTACGGCCTGGTGATGACCGCGATCGAGCGCCACAACACCAACAACTTCTGGGCGCTGGCGGAGATCGAGAGCGGCCTGCCGCACGCGACCGTCAACTACGTGCCCAAGATCGTCGCGGCCGCGATCGTCGCGCGCAACCGCGAGCACTTCGGCTTCGGCCCCGACGCGGTCGAGCCGCTGCCCGCCGCGGACTGGGCCGAGATCGAGGTCTCGCGCTCGGTCACGCTGGCGAGCGTGGCCAAGGCGCTCGACGTCGAGCTGGAGCTGCTGCAGGAATGGAACGCGCAGCTGGTCCGCGGCCGCACGCCGCCGGCCTCGGCGCTGCGCGGCCAGGGACAACGCGCGACCAAGCTGCGGATCCCCAAGGACAAGCTCGCGAGCGTGCCCAAGGCGCTCGCACAGGTCGAGCGCGAGCACGAGGGCGAGCGCACCATCGTCGCGCGCGAGGGCGAGCGGCTCGAGAGCATCGCGCGTGCCCACGGCCTGAGCGAGAAGGAGCTGCGCAAGAAGAACGGCATCCTCGACGCCGCCGAGGTCACCGCCGGCGTGGTGCTGGTCGTGCCCGCGACCGCGGCGATGGCCGACGACGAGCGCGCGGCCACGCGACCGCTGGCGGCGGTGCCAGCGGTCACGCTGGGCAAGGACGAGCGACTGGTGTTCTTCGAGGTCACGCGCGCCTCGTCGCCGCGCTCGATCGCGCAGGCGTTCGCGACCCGCTGGGAGCGCGTGGTGCAGTGGAACGACCTCGATCCGCTGGCACGGCTGCAGCCCGGGCAGCTGCTGCAGCTGGTGGTGCCGGCGGACTTCGACGCGCGCGCCCGCGGCGTGGTCGTGCTCGAGCGCGACGACGTCGAGCACGTCACCCGGGGCTCGCGGGAGCACATCGAGGCCGAGCTCGCACGGCGCGGCAAGCTGCGTCGCGCGGTCAAGGCCCGCAAGGGCGACACGCTCGAGTCGCTCGGACGCCGTCACGGCTTGTCGAGCGGCGACCTCGCGCGCATCAACGGCTACCCCCGCGACCACAGCCTGACGGTCGGCGAGCTGGTGGTGGTCTACGTCGACGAGGACGGGCGTCGCGGCACGCTCGAGGCCCCGCCGCCGCGCGGCGCCGAGCCACCCACGCTGGCCGAGCGCGAGGGCACCGAGGCCGAGCAGCCCTCGGGCCGCAGCGCACGCGGCGAGAACGACACCCGCGCCACCGACGACGCCGCGCCCGCGCGCCGGCGCGAGCGCGGCCGTCGCAGCCGCCGACACTCGCCCTCGACCCCGCAGACCAGTCGCGTGCCCGGCCGCGACGACGAACGCTGAATGCTGCCCTCGCTCGACGACGCCCTGGCGCGCGCGCGCGCGGCCGCCTCGCCGCTGCCGAGCGAGCCAGTCGCGTGGGACACCGCGCGCGGCCGCGTGCTCGCGACGGCAATCACCGCGGCGTGGGACCTGCCGGTCGCCGCCGTCAGCGTGATGGACGGCTACGCGATCGATGCCGCGGCGGTGCGCCGCGACGCAGCGATCGCGGTCGTCGGCGAGAGCCGTGCGGGCCAGCCGTTCGCGGGCGCGTGGACGCCGGGCACCGCGGTGCGCATCGCGACCGGCGCGGTGGTGCCGGACGCGGCGCTGTGCGTGGTGCCGCAGGAGGACGTCGCGCGCGAGCGCGACGCGATCGTGCTCTCGCACGACGCACGGCAGCAGGCGGCCGCCGGCCGTCACGTGCGTCCCGCCGGCGCCGACGCGCGCGCCGGCGCGATGGTGCTGCCGGCCGGCACGGTGCTGGGTCCCGCCGAGCACGCGCTCGCGGGTGCGGTCGGGGCCGTCGCGCTGCAGGTCCACCGACGACCGCGCGTGGTGGTCGTGAGCACCGGCGACGAGCTGGTCGCGGTCGGCAGCACGCCGGCGGCCGGCCAGGTGCCCAGCACCAGCGGCACCATGCTCCGCGGGCTGCTCGAGCACGCCGGCGCCGAGCTGGTCGCGCAGTGGGAGGTCGGCGACGACGCGGAGGCGCTGCGGCGCACGCTGCGGGACGCACAGACCGCCGCCGACGTCGTGCTCACCACCGGCGGCGCGTCGGTCGGCGATCACGATCTCGTGCGCAGCACGCTCGCGTCGCTGCAGGCGCGCGAGCTGCTGTGGGGCATCGCGATGCGGCCGGGCAAGCCCACCGGCGTGGTCACGCTGGCCTCGACGCTGCTGTTCGCGCTGCCGGGCAACCCCGCGAGCACGCTGGTCGCGTTCGCGGTGCTGGTGCGCCCGTGCCTGCGCGCGCTCGCGGGTGTGCACGAGCCCGCGTTGCCGCAGCTCGAGCTCGCGCTGGGCGGCGAGGTCGAGGGCGAGCGCGGGCGCGAGCACTTCGTGCGCGCGCGACTGCACGAGGGACTCGCGCTGCCCCTGCCCGACCAGCGCTCGGGCAACCTGCGCTCGATCGCCGGCGCCGAGCTGCTGGTGCGGGTGCCCGCCGGCACCACGCGGCTGCCCGCCGGCGCGCGCTGCCGCTGCTTGCTGCTGCCCAGCGGAGGCTCATGCTGACCGACGACGTCGCGATCGTGGTCGAGGCCGACGACGACGTCGGCGCGCGCATCGATGTGGTGCTGGGGCGGCGCGTCGCCGGGTTGTCGCGACGCGTCGCGCGGGCGGTCGCGCTCGCCGGTGGCGTGACGCGCAACGGTGCGCGCGCGCGGCCCTCCGACCGCGCCGCGCGGGGCGACCGACTCGAGCTGCGCCGCCACAGCACGCTGCCGCCCGCGTCGCTCGACGTGCTGACGGTGACCGAGCGCTTCGTCTACGTGGCCAAGCCCGCGGGCACGCACACGCATCGACTGCGCCCCGACGAACCCGGTGCGCTCGCGGACGCGGTCGCGCGCGCCTTCCCCGAGTGCGCCGACGCCAGCGCGGTGCCGCGCGAAGGGGGCGCGATCCACCGCCTCGATCGCGAGACCACCGGCGTCGTCGCGTTCGCACGCACGCCCGGCGCGTGGCTCGAGGGTCGTCGCGCGATCCGTCACCCCGGCGCGCTCAAGCTGTACGTCGCGCTGTGCCACGCGCCAGACGATCCACGATGGCCGCCGCAGCTCCCAGGCGTGCAGCCGCACGAGCCCGCAGCGCTGCCGTTGCCGCCGCAGCTGCCCGTGCCCACGCAGCCGCAGACGGTGATCGTGTCGCTGCCGCTGGGACGCGGCGGCTCGCGGCGCGAGGTCGCGGTGCGGCCGGGCGGCCATCCGGCGCAGTCGCTGGTCACGCCGCTCGCCGGGGGCCCGACGCACTGGCTGGTGGCGCTGCACCTGCGCCAGGGCCATCGTCACCAGGCGCGCGTGCACCTGGCCGCGCTGGGACTGCCGATCGATGGCGACGGCCGCTACGGCGGCGGCGAGGGTGCGCTCGCGCTGCATGCGGTGGTGCTCGACCTCGGCGCGGCGTGCAGCGGCGAACCCCGCGTGGTGTGCCCGCTGCCCGCGGTGCTGGCCGAGCGCCTCGACGCGCTGGCGCTGCACACCCGGGGGGCCTGAGCGCCACCGGCCCGCCATCGGCGCGGCGAAGTCCTCGGCAACCGTCGCCGCGCTCGCGAGCCACGATACCTCCCGAACGCGCCGCACGAGCGGCACGAGCGGCGCACGAGCGCGACGCTCGCGGCGAAACCAGGCGCGCGGCGCGGCACCATGGTACGCTGCCACGTCCTCCCCGCGCCCATGCACATCCGCTACTTCGGTCACACGGACACCGGCCTGTCCCGCGACCACAACGAAGACGCCCACCTCGCCGATCCCGACCTCGGACTCTTCGTGGTCGCCGACGGTGTGGGCGGCCGGGCCAAGGGCGAGGTCGCGAGCCAGGAGACCGTCGAGCTGGTGTGGGAGTGGGTCAAGCGCCACGAGGCGACGATCCGCGAGGCCGCCGCCGGCGATCCCACCGCGCGTGCGGGCCAGCTGTGCCAGATCGTGCGCGGCGCGATCCAGAACGCCTGCTACATGGTCCACACGATGGGCCAGCTCGATCCCGATCAGCGCGGCATGAGCACGACCGCCAGCGTGCTGCTGGTGTGCGGCCGCATCGGCATCGTCGGTCAGGTCGGTGACTCGCGGGTCTACCTGGTGCGCCAGGGCCAGGTCGAGCAGATCACCGAGGATCACACGCTCATCAACTACCAGCTCAAGCACGGCCTCATCACCGCCGACCAGGCGGCGAAGTCCCGCGCGCGCAACGTCATCACGCGCGCGGTCGGCCACAAGGACTACGTCGAGGTCGACACCATGCCGGTGCCGCTGTTCGGCGGCGACCGCTTCGTGCTGTGCTCCGACGGCTTCCACGGCTACGTCGAGTCGATGGACGAGATGAGCTACTTCCTCGACCTCGAGGTCGAGGACGCGGTGCTCGAGTCCATCCGCTTCGCGAACGCCAAGGGCGGCAAGGACAACATCACCACGCTGCTGGTCGAGCTGGCGGAGTGACGCGCGCCCGCCCGGCACGCGGCCGGGCGGACTGGTGCGCGCGCGCTACAGCTTGACCGTGCCGCTGCCGTACGCGCCGTACGGGCCCGAGCTGCCGTAGCCGGCGTAGGGACCGGTCTGGCCGTAGCTGGTGGGCCCGTCGTACGCCGCCACCGGCGGACAGCTGCAGACCAGATGGCGATCGCCGTACGCGTTGTCGACGCGGGCGACCGGCGGCCAGTACTTGTGATCGCGCAGCCACGCGGCGGGATACGCCGCCTGCTCGCGGGTGTACGCGTGGGTCCAGCTCTCGGCCATCACCGCGGCGGCGGTGTGCGGCGCGTGCTTGAGCGGGTTGTCGTCCTTGGGCCACTCGCCGCGCTCGACCCGGGCGATCTCGCGGCGGATCGAGATGAGCGCGTCGCACAGGCGGTCGAGCTCGGCCTTGGGCTCGCTCTCGGTCGGCTCGATCATCAAGGTGCCCGGCACCGGGAACGACATCGTCGGTGCATGGAAGCCGTAGTCCATCAGGCGCTTGGCCACGTCCTCGGCCTCGATGCCCGCGGCCTTGAACGGCCGCAGATCCAAGATGAACTCGTGCGCGACCATGCCGTGCTCGCCGGTGTAGAGGATGCTGAACTCGCTCGACAGCCGCTTGGCCATGTAGTTGGCGTTGAGGATCGCCAGCTCGGTCGCGCGGCGCAGGCCGGCGCTGCCCATCATCGCGATGTACATCCACGGGATCGGCAGGATGCTCGCGCTGCCCCACGGCGCCGCCGCGACCGGGCCGATGGCCGACGCACCGCCGACGCTCGCCAGCGGGTGGCCGGGCAGAAACGGCGCGAGGTGGGACTTCACGCCGATGGGACCCATGCCGGGCCCGCCGCCGCCGTGCGGGATGCAGAAGGTCTTGTGCAGGTTGAGGTGACAGACGTCGGCGCCGTAGTCACCGGGTCGGCACAGCCCGACCTGCGCGTTCATGTTGGCGCCGTCGAGGTAGACCTGCCCGCCGTGCTCGTGGACGATGTCCGTGATCTCGCGGATCGCCCCCTCGAACACGCCGTGGGTCGAGGGGTACGTGACCATCAGCGCCGCCAGCGAGTCGGCGTGGGCGCTGGCCTTGGCGCGCAGATCGGCGACGTCGATGTTGCCGCGCTGGTCGCAGGCGACCACGACCACGCGCAGGCCCGCCATGATCGCGCTGGCCGGGTTGGTGCCGTGGGCCGAGACCGGGATCAGGCACACGTCGCGGTGGCCCTGCCCGCGCGCACGGTGATACGCGCGGATCACCAGCAGCCCCGCGTACTCGCCCTGGCTGCCGGCGTTGGGCTGCATCGAGATGGCCTCGAAGCCGGTGATGTTCGCGAGCCAACACTCGAGCTCGCCGATCATCTCGCGGTAGCCCTGGGTCTGATCCGCGGGCGCGAACGGGTGCGGCGCAGCGAACTCCGCCCAGGACACCGGCACCATCTCCGAGGTCGCGTTGAGCTTCATCGTGCACGAGCCCAGCGGGATCATCGAGGTCGTCAACGACAGGTCGCGGGCCTCGAGCCGCCGGATGTAGCGCAGCATCTCGTGCTCACCGTGGTGGCGGTGGAACACCGGGTGGGTGAGAAACGCCGAGCGTCGCGCGAGCTCGCCCAGCACGTCGCGATCGAGCGCGGCGGCGTGGCCGGCGAAGTCGAGCTCGGCCGGGGCCCCGAACGCGATCGCGACGTCGCGCAGCTCGGCCTCGGTCACGGTCTCGTCGAGCGCGACCACCACGCGACGCGCGTCGAGCTTGCGCAGGTTGATGCCGCGATCGAGCGCGGCCGCGACGACCGCGTCGGCGTCGCGCGGGCCCACCAGCTCGATGGTCAGCGTGTCGAAGTACGCGCCCTCGGGCACGCGATGTCCCGCGGCCGCGGCCGCGGCCGCGAGCAGCTTGGTCGCGCCGTGGACGCGGCCAGCGATGCGCCGCAGGCCGTCGGGCCCGTGGTAGACCGCGTACATGCTGGCCATGATCGCCAGCAGCACCTGCGCGGTGCAGATGTTGCTCGTGGCCTTCTCGCGGCGGATGTGCTGCTCGCGGGTCTGCATCGCCATGCGCAGCGCAGGGCCGCCGGCGACGTCCTTCGACAGGCCGATCACGCGCCCGGGGATCTGGCGCTTGTGCTCGTCCTTGGTCGCCATGAACGCGGCATGCGGGCCGCCGAAGCCCATCGGCACGCCGAAGCGCTGCGCCGAGCCGACCGCGATGTCGACCCCGACCTCGCCGGGCGGCTGCAGCAGCGTCAGCGCGAGCAGGTCGGTCGCGACCACCGCGAGCGCGCCGGCGGCGTGGATGCGCTCGACCAGCGGGGCCAGCGGCGCGGCGCGGCCGTCGGTGTCGGGATACTGCAGCAGCACGCCGAAGGGCTTCTTCGCGGCGAAGTCGGCGGCGTTGGGATCGCCGACTTCGACCTGCAGCCCGATGGCCTCCGCGCGCGCGCGCACGACCGCGATGGTCTGCGGGTGACAGCGCTCGGCGACGAAGAACAGATCACCGGCGTTGCTCTGCAGCCGGTGCGCCATCGCCATGGCCTCGGCCGCCGCGGTGCCCTCGTCGAGCAGCGACGCGTTGGCCAGCGGCAGCCCGGTCAGGTCCGCGACCATGGTCTGGAAGTTGAGCAGCGCCTCGAGCCGCCCCTGGGCGATCTCGGCCTGGTACGGCGTGTACGCGGTGTACCAGCCGGGGTTCTGCATGATGTTGCGCTCGATGACGCCGGGGGTGTGGCAGCCGTAGTAGCCCAGGCCCAACAACGATCGCAGCACGCGGTTGCGGCCGGCACGGCTGGCCAGCAGCGCCAGCGCCTCACGCTCGCCGCGACCGGGACCGACGTCGAGACCACCGCGCATGCGGATCGACTCGGGCACGGTCTTGGCCACGAGCGCCTCGAGATCGGCGACGCCGACGGTGTCGAGCATCGCGCGGATCTGGGCCTCGCTGGCATCGACGTGGCGCGGCAGGAAGGTGTCGGTCGGTCGGAGGAGCTCGCTGGGCGTGCTGGACATGGCGACGGCGCGACGATACCGCGGGCGCTGCGACCGGCGCGGCCCGGCGGCCTGTGCCATCGCGCACGCTCACGCGGCGCGGGCCGGCGCGGCCGCCCATGGCAGCGCCGCGGGCGCGACGCAGACGCGGTCCCGGCCTTGATGCTTGGCCTCGTAGAGCGCGCGGTCGGCCGACTTGTACAGCTGGGCCGCGACCGCATCGACGTCGACCGGCGCGGTCCCGGGGCCGACGATCCAGGCCAGCCCCACCGAGATCGTGAAGCGGCGATGGCTGCCGTCGGGGCATGGCAGCTCGATGGCGCCGACGGCCCCCCGCAGCGCCTCGGCGCGCGCGCGGGCGCGCTCGGGGTCGAGCCCCGCGAGCACCACGCCGAACTCCTCGCCGCCCAGCCGCGCGACCAGCTCGCCCTCGGCCGCGACGCCCTGCATCGCGCGGGCGGTCGCGCGCAGCACCGCGTCGCCGAAGTCGTGACCGTGGGTGTCGTTGACGGTCTTGAAGCGATCGAGATCGCCGATCGCGAACGCGACCGGCAGGCCCGACTTCGCCGCGCGCTCGAGCTCGTACGACAGTCGACCCGACAGCGCACGGCGGTTGGGCAGGCCCGTGAGCGCGTCGGTGATCGACAGCTGCTCGAGCTCGCGGTTGCGTGCCGCGAGCTGGCGCGACAACACCTCGGTCTCGGCCAACGCCCGCTCGAGCCGTCGCACGACCTCCTCGTAGCTCATGTTGAGCTCGACGAGCCCGGCGTTGGCCGACGCGAGGATCTCCTCCATCGTCGGCTGACGACCGACGCGGAACCCGAGATCGTGGGCGACCTCGTCGACGCTGGTGGCCAGCTCGCCGATGAGGGCGTCGACCGTGTCGGCGTCGAGCCCGGCCTCGCGCCCCATGCCGGCACGCGCGGCGCCCAGCGCCGGGCGCTTGTCGTCGCAGGTCAACACGTCCGCGAGCAGCTCGGCCTGACCCGCGAGCATGCAGCGCGCGCGATGCTCGGCCGGCGCGCGCGCGGGATGGTGGTGGAAGCGCATCGGCATGGCCAGCTCGGGTGGCAGCGTCCATGCCGCGATCAGCTCGTCGGCGACGTCGTCGTGGGCGCGCCCGAAGATCTTGGCCTCCTCGCGGTGGCGGTCCTGGCCGGTGCGACCGCGGGCGCGCGCCCAGTCACCCGAGCGATCGACGTAGGTCTGCACCAACGCGATGACGCCGAGGTCCTGCAGCAGGCCGAAGGTGAAGGCCTCGACCGGATCGATCTCGTGCTGCGGGAACTTGGCCGCCAGCAGCCGCGCCGCCACGGCCCGGCGCAGCGAGTCCTCCCAGAAGCGCTCGAGGTCGAACTGGCCCAGTCCGCCGCGCACGCAGTTCTGCACCGCCACGCACAGCGCGAGGTTTCGCAGCGATCGGTTGCCCAGGATCGCGACGGCGCGCTCGACGGTCGAGATCCGAGTGCCGCGGCGATACATGCTCGAGTTGACCATGCGCAACAACTGCACCGACAGCGATGGATCGCTGGCGACGATGCGCGAGAGCACGGTCAGCGGTACCGAAGGATCCGACGCGGCCTGGATCACACGGGACAGCGCTTGCGGGGGCGAGGGCAATCGAACGGTGAGACTCATGCCTGCAAACCCGGCGCGCGAACGCCTTCCTTTCGCGTCTTCGGTCGCCTCCGGGTTGTTGTTGAGTGCCGAGACCGGCCGCACACCTGCGCGGGCCGCTCGCGGCGCCCCCCGATGGCGCTGCGGTCGGCCGCGCCGCGGCCAGCTGGTATCCTGCGTGCCCCATGGCGAACCGATCGCTGCGCGCACGCGCCCGCGCGCTCGCCCAGCGAGCGATCGAGGCCCTGTTGCGGACGCCGGTGCCGAGCCCGGTGCGACCGCCGCAACGTCCGAGCGCTGCGCCGCCGGGGGAAGATCACGCCGAGCCCGAGGTGCTGGCGTGGTCCCAGGCCGCGCGCGCACACCTGCAGCGCTACCGCGACCGCATGGTCGTGGGTCCGACCGAGGCCTTCGACGACGCCGAGGCGATCCGTCGTCGGCGCGCGGCACTGCGTCGGCTGCGAACCGTGCTCGTGCTCGCGGGCCCGCCCGAGGCGATGGCGGAGGCCGACAAGCCGCTGCGTCGACTCGCGCGCGAGCTCGGTGCGGTGCGCGACGGCGACGTCGCGCTCGCGGCAGTGCGCGAGCACGGGCGCGCCGCGGTCGGCACGCTCGAGCAGGCCGCGCTCGACGAGCTCGAGGCCAAGCTCGCGCGCCGCCGTCGACGCGCGCGCGACCG
>JAIBBS010000233.1 GCA_019694555.1 Nannocystaceae bacterium | reverse complement strand
GGCCGATCGCGGCATCGATCTCGCGCAGGTGCCCGGCAGCGCCCGCGGCGGTCGCATCACCAAGGACGACGTCGTGCGTGCGGACGCGCCCGCACCCGCCGTCGCCGCGCCGCCGCCCGCCGCCAAGCCGGTGGTGCTGCCGGTCGCGCCGCCGCGCGCCGCCGGCACCCGCGAGGAACGCAAGCCCATGACGCCGCTGCGCAAGCGCGTGGCCGAGCGCCTGGTCGAGTCGCAGAACACCTACGCCATCCTCACGACCTTCAACGAGGTCGACATGTCCGCGGTGATGGAGCTGCGGGCTCGCTACAAGGAGAGCTTCGAGAAGCGCTACGGCGTGCGCCTGGGCTTCATGTCGTTCTTCGTCAAGGCCGCGATCGAGGCGCTGCGCGAGTTCCCGATGGTGAACTCCGAGATCGACGGCGACGACGTGGTCTACAAGTACTACTACGACATCGGCGTGGCCGTCGGTGGCGGCAAGGGCCTGGTCGTGCCGGTGATCCGCGACGCGGATCGCCTGTCGTTCGCGCAGGTCGAGCAGAGCATCGCGGCCTACGGCGAGAAGGCGCGCGCCAACAAGCTCACGCTCGAGGAGCTGTCGGGCGGCACCTTCACCATCAGCAACGGTGGCGTGTACGGCTCGATGCTCTCCACGCCGATCGTCAATCCGCCGCAGACCGGCATCCTCGGCCTGCACAACATCGTCGACCGTCCGGTCGCGATCGACGGCAAGGTCGAGATCCGGCCGATCATGTACCTCGCGCTCAGCTACGATCACCGCCTGCTCGACGGCCGCGAGGCGGTGCAGTTCCTCGTGCGCATCAAGCAGTGCATCGAGCGGCCCGAGCGGCTGCTGCTCGAGATCTGAGCCTGTCCGCGCGCAGGTTCGCGTCGCACCGACCTCGCGGCGGCGCGACCGCACCGAACCGAGCCGCGTGTTACTGTGGCGTCATGCGCACGCTCGCCCTGTGCTCGACGCTGCTCGGACTCGCGCGCACCGCCGCGGCCGCGGACCCCTTGCCCGAGGGTGATGCCGGCATCGCCGCGCAGTATCCCGGCGACGCCGGCATCGGCGACGACCCGGCGGTGATCTTCGCCGACGACTTCGAGGGCTATGCCGACGCCAGCGAGCTGGGTGGCAACTGGACCGCCGCGGTCTACCAGCCCGAGGGCGTGCGCATCGCGACCGAGCCCGGCAACGTCTTCGGCGGCGCGCAGGCGCTCGAGTTCACGGTGCCGCAGCAGGACGCCGAGCTCAGCAATGCGGTCGACCGCACGGTCTCGCCCGAGCTCGACGTGATGCACCTGCGCTTCTACTCGAAGTTCATGTCGCCGTACGACATCGTCGGCTCGAGCCACAACGGCGGCATGATCGCGTCGCACTACTTCATCGACGGACAGGCGACGCCGGGCGTGCCGGCGGACGGCACCAACAAGTGGCTGGTCAACGTCGAGAACTGGCGCGGCGAGGCCGAGACCGCGTCGCCGGGCCTGCTCAACATCTACATCTACCATCCCGAGCAGCGCTCCGAGTACGGCGATCACTTCTGGTCCGACGGCACCATCACGCCCTACGACCCCGATCCGCCGCCGGACTACTTCGGACCCGACTTCATCCCGCGCGACAACATCATCCCGCCGCTGGACGAGTGGCACTGCTACGAGCTGATGGTGCAGGCCAACACCCCGGGGCAGCGCGACGGTCGCATCGCGTTCTGGTACGACGGCATGCTCGCGGGTGACTTCGGCAACCTGCGCCTGCGCGACGTGCCCGAGCTGACGATCGATCGCTTCGGGCTCGCGTTCCACATCGGCACCAACCCCGATGCCGAGCAGAAGAAGTGGTACGACAACGTCGTGGCCGCGACCGCATACATCGGTCCGGTCTACGGCGGTGGTGGCAACGACTCGGGCGGAGGCAGCAGCGGTGGCGGTGGCAGCGATGGCGGTGGCAGCGGTGGCGGGGCGGACGGCAGCGGTGGTGGCGGCGATTCAGGCGGTGCGAGCTTCGGCGGCGACGCGGGCGAGACCGGCACCGCGGGCGGCAGCGACTCGGGCGCGGGCGCGGACGGAGGCGGCGCGGCGTCGGGCGACGACGCCAGCAGTGGTTGTGGCTGTCGCAGCGACGGCGTGCGAGCATCGTGGCTGACGCTGCTGCTGCTCGGTGCGCGGCGTCGGAGACGACGATGAAGCGCACGCTCGCGATCCTCGCCCTGGTGTCCGCCTGCAGTGACGACGGCGTGGCGCAGCAAGACGACGCCGGCAGCGACGGTGCCGGCACCGGCGGCAGCGGTGGTGCGAGCGTGAGCGCGAGCGCGAGCGACGGCGGCAGCGGCGGAGGCATCGACGCCGGTGGACTGACCGGCGAGGGCACCTCGGCGGCCGACAGCAGCGGTGGCGGCGACACCGGCGAGCCGCCGCCTTCGCCCGACTGTGGCGATGCCCAGTGCAGCGCGCTCGAGACCTGCTCGAGCTGCGCGGCCGATTGCGGCGCGTGTCCGACCGACTGCGCCGACGCGGCGGTGCTGTGCGTCGACGACAGCCCCGGCGAGCATGCCGAGTTCGACACCATCCAGGCCGCGGCCGATGTCGCGGTGGCGGGCGACACCGTGCTGGTGTTCGCGGGCAACTACGCCGGCGTCGAGCTGACCGCCTCGGGCGAGCCGGGCCAGCGCATCGAGCTGCGCGCGGCCGAGGACGGCGTCGTCGTCGACGCGCCCGCGCCCGGCGACGGTTGTGCCGATGGGCCCGCGGGCGTGTGCATCGTCGGCTCCGACGAGCTCGCGGGCGTGCACGACGTGGTCGTCGAGGGCTTTCGCATCGTGGGCATGGCGCGCTCGTGCGTCGCGACGCACTCGGCCAACCCCGGCACCGCCGGCGTGGCCACGCCACACCAGCGCCTGGTGCTGCGCGCGTTGCAGTGCGAGGGCGCCGGCCACGAGGGCCTCTACCTCTCCGAGGTCGGCGACTCGCTGCTCGAGGACAACGACGTGGTCGACGCCGGCTCCAACGGCGAGGATCGCGGTCACGGCATCTACCTCGCCAACGCCGGCTGCGACGGCACGATCCTGCGCCACAACCGGATCCACTGGGACGCCGCGCCGGGTCCGGCCGAGGGCGCGGGCATCCACTTCAACGGC
The DNA here is from genome assembly GCA_019694555.1 of Nannocystaceae bacterium. Taxonomy (GTDB): domain Bacteria; phylum Myxococcota_A; class Polyangia; order Nannocystales; family Nannocystaceae; genus Xiheibacterium. The sequence continues at coordinate 8,846 of JAIBBS010000233.1, read as the reverse complement.
GATCTGTCGGTCGAGGGCGACGGCGGTGGCGACGGGCTCATCACCGGCATCGTGGTCGAGCGCAACACCATCTGGGGCTCGAGCCACAACGGCCTCAACATGGACGGCGTGCAGGCCTCGCGCATCGCCGACAACCTGGTGTACGGCAACGCGCGCAACGCCATCGTGGTGTACGCCATCGATGCGGCCGCTGGCGCCGCCGAGCTCGCGATCGTCGGCAACACCTTCGTGGTGCCGCCCGAGGGCACCGGCGCCGCGATCCGTCTCGAACAGGACGAAGGCGGCCACGTGATCGTGGACAACATCCTCGTCAACGAGGGCGGCGGGCCCAGCATCTCGCTGGGCAGCGCGCCGCTGCAGAGCGACTACAACGCGGTCATCGACGGCTTCGCGATCGACGACGGCGATCTCGACTTCGCCGCGTGGCAGGCCATGGGCTACGACGCGCACTCGATCCTGGTCGACGGCGGCGCCAGCCTGTTCGTCGGCGACGGCGACTGGCACCTGCTCGATGGCGCACCGGCGATCGACGCCGGTGTCGACATGCTCGGCGGCGTCGCGGCCAGCGCGATCGATCTCGCGGGTCAGCCGCGGCCGCAGGGCGGTGGCATCGACCTCGGGGCGTACGAGCGCTGAGCGGGCGGCCGCGCGCGCGCGGCATCGCAGCGCGCGATCAGAAGTCGGCCTGGCACTGACCGGTGAGCGCGTTCACGCAGGCGTGCAGCACCGGGCAGCACACGTGCCCGCAGGCGACCTGCGCCGCGGGGCAGCTGGGGTTCTTGGGCGGATCGTTGTCGCAGCCACCGGTGGGCGCGCACTGCTTCGAGCAGCACGTGTACGACGCATTGGCGCTCTCGCTGGTCTTGCACGTCGCCATCGACGGCGGGCACGCGGCATGGCACGCGCCGTCCGAGCCGCAGGTCTGACCCCACTCGCAGGTCACGCCTTCGCACGGATCCTTGGGGCGCGAGTCGCCGCCGTCGCCACCGCCACCGTTGCCACCGCCGCCGCCGTTGCCACCGCCGCCGCCGTTGCCACCGCCGCCGCCGTTGCCACCGCCGTCGTTGTTCCCGCCACCGCCGCCGTTGCCACCGCCGTCGCCGTTGCCACCGCCGCCGTTGCCACCGCCGTCGCCGTTGCCACCGTCGTCACCGCCACCGCGCGCACCGTCGTCACCGCCGCCGCGCGCACCGTCGTCACCGCCACCGCCGGCACCGTCGTCGCCGCCACCGCGCGCACCGTCGTCACCGCCACCGCCGGCACCGTCGTCGCCGCCACCGTCGCCCGGCGCAGCGTCACCGCCGGGCTCGTCGTCGTCGAACAGCATCGCGAGGTCCGCGGCGACGACCTTGTCCCCGTGCGCCTTGGGCTTCGCGTCCGGTCGCGTGCCGTGGCACGCGAGCACCAGTGCAGCGAGTCCCGACAGGCCAGTGGTGAGGACGAGGTTCCAGGTGCGCATCGCGGTGTCCTTGGTGGGTCCCGCCCGGCGCTCGCGCGCTGCTGCGCGCATCGAGGTCCGAGCCGGCGTCTGGGATCCCGTGCCGCGAGCACCCCGAAGGTTGCAGCGGGTGTGCACATCCGGATCCGCGCCGCGGTTTCTTGCTAGGATGCGCGCCGATGGACGGCACCATGATGTCGCGCCCGCTGACGCTGGACCTGGTGTTCCAGCGTGCCGCGGCGCTGTTCGGTTCGGTCGAGATCGTCTCGCGCAGGCCCGATCGCACGATCTCGCGCACGACCTATGGCGCCGTGATCGCGCGCGCGCACCGGCTCGCGCAGGCGCTGGTCGCCGCGGGCGTGCGGCCGGGCGAGCCGGTCGCGACGCTGATGTGGAACCACGCCGAGCACGTCGAGGCCTACTTCGGCATCCCGCTGGCCGGCGCGGTCGTGCACACGCTCAACCTGCGGCTGCACCCCGACGAGATCGCGTTCATCGCCAACGACGCGGGCGACCGCGTGCTGCTGGTCGACGAGGTGTTGCTGCCGCTGTACGAGCGCTTCGCCGATCGCGTGCCGTTTCGCCAGGTCATCGTGGTGGGCGCGACCGGTCCGGTCGCGCCGGGGCGGCTCGAGTACGAGGCGCTGCTCGAAGGGGTCGATCCGTCGACGCCGCTGCCGCCGCTGCGCGAGGACGATGCGAGCGGCTGTTGCTACACCAGCGGCACCACCGGCAAGCCCAAGGGCGTGGTCTACACCCATCGCTCCACGCTGTTGCACTCGCTGGTGCTGGGTCTGCCCGACGGTTTCGGGCTCTCGGCCAGCGACACGCTGCTGCCGGTGGTGCCGATGTTCCACGTCAACGCGTGGGGTCTGCCCTACGCCGCGGCGATGATCGGCATGAAGCTGGTGATGCCCGGGCCCTACCTCGATCCGCCGAGCCTGCTCGATCTCATGCGCGACGAGGGCGTCACGATCGCCGCGGGCGTGCCGACGATCTGGCTGGGCATCCGCGACGCGCTCGAAGCCGAGCCCGATCGCTGGCGGCTGCGGCCGGGCGTGCGGATGATCGTCGGTGGTTCGGCAGCACCGGCGCAGCTCATCACCGACTTCGATCGGCTGGGCCTGCAGCTGATCCACGCCTGGGGCATGACCGAGACCTCGCCGCTGGGGCTGGTCTCGCGGGTGCCCCACGCGCTGCGTGACGCGCCCGAGGCGCTCAAGCTGTCGCTGCGCGCCAAGCAGGGCACACCGCCGCCGCTGGTCGAGATCCGCGTGCGCAACGACGCCGGCGACGTGCCCCGCGACGGTCGCACCAGCGGCGAGGTGCAGATCCGCGGGCCGTGGGTCACCGGTCGCTACGCCGGCATCGACGTGCCCGATCGCTGGACCGACGATGGTTGGTTCCGCACCGGCGACGTCGCGAACATCGACGAGCACGGCTTCGTGCAGCTGGTCGATCGCGTCGCCGATCTCATCAAGTCCGGCGGCGAGTGGATCGCCTCGGCCGAGCTGGAGAACGCGCTGATGTGTCATCCCGGCATCCGCGAGGCCGCGGTCGTGGGCGTGCCGCATCCCAAGTGGAGCGAGCGACCGGTCGCGGTCATCGTGCCCAAGCCCGGCCAGCGGCCCAGCGACGACGCGCTGCGCGAGTTTCTCGCCACGCGCTTCCCCAAGTACTGGCTGCCGGATGCCTTCGTGGTGGTCGACGAGATCCCGCGCACCTCGGCGGGCAAGTTCAAGAAGACCGCGCTCCGCGAGCAGCTGCGGGATCACAAGTGGTAGCGCGCCGCAGCCTGGCAACGTGCCTGATCGCGGCGGCGTGCGGCCGCGAGCCGCCCGCGGCCGCGCCCGCGGTGGACGCGACGCCGCCGGCCGCTGCGATCGCGACGCCGGCCGAGCCCTCGCTCGCGCCCACCGCCCAGAGCCTGCGCGCGCTGGTGCGGACGCTGTCGAGCGACGAGATGCAGGGCCGCGGTCCCGGCACGCCCGGGGCCGCGCGTGCGGTCGCGACCATCGTCGCGCAGATGCAGGCGCTGGGCCTGCAGCCCGCCGGCGACGATGGCGGCTGGACGCAGCGCGTGCCCATGCGCGCGGTGACCACGGACCCCGCGCGGGTCGAGCTCGCGCTGCACGCGGGAGGCGAGCGCGCACCGCTGGGCTTCGGCGAGGACTTCGTCGGCACGAGCCTGCGCGCCGCCGGCACCCATCGCATCGACGCACCGCTGTGGTTCGTCGGACACGGCATCACCGCGCCCGAGCAGGGCTGGGACGACTACGCCGGCGCCGAGCTCGACGGCGCGATCGTCGTGGTGCTGGTCGGCGATCCACCGCTGACCGACGGGCGCTTCGCCGGCGACACGCTGACGTACTACGGCCGCTGGTCGTACAAGGTCGAGCGCGCGCTGGCGGCCGGGGCCCGCGGCGTGTTGTTGGTGCACGAGACCGAGGCCGCGTCCTACGGCTGGAACGTCGTGCGCAACAGCTGGTCCGAGGAGCGCTTCGACATCATCGACGACGCGCAGGGATCCGCCGGCGCGCTCGCGGTCGAGGGCTGGTTGTCCAAGGATGCCGCCGACGCGCTGGCGCACCGCTGCGGCGCGTCGCTGCAGCAGTGGCACGAGACCGCGCTCGCGCCGGGCTTCCACGCGGTGCCGCTGCCGGCGACGCTGGTGGGCTCGCTGGTGACGACCGAACGTCGCGTCGCGGACGTGAACGTGGTCGGCCGTCTGGCCGGGACGCGCACGCCCGACGAGGCGTTGGTGGTCACTGCGCACTGGGATCACCTGGGCACCGACGGCCACGCCGCCGCGGGTGCCGACGCGATCTTCAACGGCGCGATCGACAACGCCAGCGGCGTCGCGGGCCTGCTCGCGGTCGCGGCCGAGCTGCAGGTGCGCAGCCGCGGTGGCCGGCCGCTGGGGCGCAGCGTGTACTTCGTCGCGACCACCGGCGAGGAGCAGGGCCTGCTGGGCAGTCGCTGGTTCGCCGCGCACCCACCGGTGGCGATCGACAACCTGATCGCCGCGTTCAACCTCGACAGCATGAACGTCGACGGCCGCACCCGCACGGTGCAGGTCATCGGCCCGGGCCAGTCCACGCTGGAGGACGTGCTCGCGGAGGTCGTGCGCGCCGAGGGGCGCGCGCTGGTGCCCGACGAACATCCCGAGAGCGGCGGCTACTTCCGCTCCGATCACTTCAGCTTCGCGCAGCGCGGCGTGCCGGCGTTGTACCTGCGCGGCGGCAGCGACATGGCCGACGGTGGCAGCGAGCGCGGGCGTCAGCTGGGCGAGCAGCGAGCGCGCCACTATCACACCGTCGACGACGAGTTCGACGAGCGCTGGTCGTTCGAGGGCACGCTGCAGGACGTCCACACCATGGCCTCGCTCGTGGGGCGTGTGGCCGACGAGCCCGCACGACCGACGTGGAAGGCCTCGCGTGCGGTCATCCCGGTGGTCGCCGCGACCCCGGCGACGCCGCGGGCCAGCCGCGACGGCGGACGTTGATCGCCGCCGGTGATCGAGCGGCCGCGGCGCGCCGCTCGCCTGCCGCGGCGACGTGGGTTATCGTTCGATTCGGTTCTCGGAACCAAGGACCATGGTCAAGCGCGCCGTCGTCAGCTCCGCCCGCCGCACCATCGCTGCGCGTCCCGGCACCAGCGACGATGTCGTCCCGCTCGACGATCGACCGCTGTCGCTGACGATGAGCGCCGACGGCAAGCGCGTGCTGGTGGCACTGCCGTACGAGATCGCGATCTTCCACGCCGAGACGCTCGAGCTCGAGAAGTCGATCGAGCTGGCCTCGGCCGAGCCCTCGGTGTCGCTGGCCGACGACGAGGGCGGCCTGTGGATCGGCGGCCAGCACCTGCACCGCGGCTCGATCTGGTCGGCCAAGGCCGAGAAGTTCGGCTCCAAGCTCGGCGGCTTCGTCGACCGCGTGGTGCTGTTGCGGCCGCGACTGCTGTGCGGCGTCGGCACCCAGGGCGAGCTGCTGCTCGATCTGGAAAAGGAAGAGGTGCTGCACCGCCGCAAGGTGCCCGAGCGCGACGTGTTCGGGCTGGTCGCCGGTGCAGACGGTCGTGCGCTCGCGATCTGGGCCGAGGGCGACGGCCAGCCCCATGCGCCGGCGACGGTCGATCCGAGCTATGGGCCGCAGCACCACGGCTGGGTGCTCGATCCCGATCATCTCTCGGGCTACATGAAGCTCAAGCTCAAGCAGACCAGCGCGAGCGCGGTGCCGGCCGAGGCCATCGTCGCGATCGGGCGCACGCCCGCGGGGCACTGCGTGCTGGCGGCGCGCGACGGCGCGATCGCGTGGACCAACCGTGCGCTGCGGGTGATCGCAGAGCGCGTGCCGGCGGTCGATCTGCGGGTCGCCACGCCGCTGGCGATCGCGGCCGACGAGCGCTGGATCTACGTGCTGCGGCCCGGCGCGACCGTGCACCGCTTCCTCATCGAGCAGCCGCCGCCCGAGCCCGGCGCGCCGCCGAAGTCCGAACCGCCGGCGTTGCCCGAGGCCCAGGTCGCGAAGCTGCCGCGCCATGCCAGCGCGCTCGCGGTCGCGCCCGGGGGCGCGTTGATGCTCGCGGGGCCGCAGGCCGACGATCAGCTGGGGCGACTGTGGCGCTGCAGCGTCGATGCGCTGGCGTGGTCCGAGTTGCCGCTGCGCACGCGCACGTTGGTCGAGGCGCCGCCCGAGCCCGCGACGAGCGGACCCAAGTCGCGCGAGCCCAGCTTCGTGCCGACCCGCACCAAGCTCGCGGGCCCGCCGCTGGCGCAGCTGCGTGTCGACGACGTGCTCGAGGGGCCCGCGTTCTGGTTGACGCGCACCACCGGCGCGCTCGACCAGCGGCCGACCGATCGCCGCACGGAGGCCGAGGTGCTGCCGGGCGATGCGGTGCTGCTGCCGGCGATGGTGCGGCTGCGCGAGGGCACGGCGCGTCCGGCGTTGCTCCTGTGGCCCGGCGTCGCCGACGAGCTGCGCGAACCGCAGCCGTTCGAGTGGATCACGTGGGGCGACCGGCCGCGGCAGTGGATCCCGCTGCGCACGCTCGAGATCCGCGCGCAGGGCTGGACCCGCCGCGAGGTTTTCCCGCTGCAAGTCGCGTTGCGGGCCCCACCGCCGCAAGTTGCGGGCCGTCGAGTTCCGGTGCCGGGACGCTGGGTCGACCCCGAGTCGTTCGCGGCGCTGGTCAAGGAATGCAAGCACCTGCTCAAGGTGCTCTGGTAGCGCTCGTTCGATCGCGAGCGAACCATCGGCGGGCTCGCGGCACCCTTATCGATGTGGTCGCCAGTGGTGCCGGTTCTCCGACGGGCGTGAGGTCGCTGGACGACACATGGCCCTGGGCCGGCGCCGGGGCCGGCGCGGTGCGCAGCGGGGTCGCGCGCAGCGGCGCGCGCGGGGACGAGCTGCCGACCGCGATCGGTCGCTACCGCCCGGTGCGTCGGCTGCGGACCAGTCCGCTGGCGGAGACCTTCGTCGCGCTGGCCGATCGCGACGACGGCATCTCGGAGGTCGTCGCGGTCAAGCGCATCCGTCCCGAGCTGCAGCACGTCGCCGACGCACGCGCGATGTTCGGCCACGAGGCGCTGTTGCTGTCGAGCTTCGCGCACCGCGGCATCGTGCGCCTGCTCGAGTCGCACGCGACCACGTCGCACGGGCACTTCGGCCTCGAGCTGGTGCACGGGCGCACGCTGCCCGAGGTGGTGCGGCGCGCGGAGGAATACGGCGTGCGCATGCCGCTGCGGCACGCGATCTCGATCGTCGCGTCGCTGGCCGAGGCCGTGGACTACAGCCACGTCTGCATCAGTGCCGATCGCACGCCGCTGTGCACGGTGCACGCGGACCTGTCGCCGGCCAACGTCACGCTCGCGATCGACGGCACCGTCAAGCTGGTCGACTTCGGCATGGCCCGCAGCCGGATGCGCCCGACCCAGGGCCGGCTGCAGGCGCTCGGCAGCGCGGTCGCGTACATGTCGCCCGAGCAGTGTCGCGGCGAGACGCTCGATCGTCGCAGCGACGTCTATGGCCTCGGCGTGTTGCTGTGGGAGCTGGCGACGTGGTCGCGGTTGTACCGGCGGCTCAGCCACGACCAGGTCGTCGCGCGCGTGGCCATCGGCGCGGTGCCGCTGCCGTCGCAGGTGCGCGCCGACATCCCGGCTGCGCTCGAGGACACGCTCATGATCGCGCTGCAGCCCCTGCCGCAGCGCCGCTTCTCGACCGCGGCAGAGTTCGCGCGGGTGCTGCGGCAGCTCGGCGGCGCCGAGGACCCCCGTGGCCTCGACGCGTGGGTCCGACGCCTGTTCCACTGACGCTGCTAGGCTTGATCGCGGGTGTCTCCGCGCAAGTCCACCGGGTCGACGACGACGCCGCGCTCGCTCGATTCCGCGGGTCTGACCGAGGCAGCGCTCGACTCGCGCTCGCTCGGCGCCGGTGGTGACGATCGCGGCGGCGATCTGGCCGAGCACCTGGCGCACTCGGCCGTGCGCGCGCGCCTGTTCGGTGTGCACGCGCCCTCGCCCACGGTCGGACGCTACGAGCTGCAGCGCGAGCTGGGCGCGGGCGGGGGCGGCATGGTCTTCGCGGCGCGGGATCCCCAGCTCGATCGCACCGTCGCGATCAAGCTGCTGCACGCCGGTCGCGGCGAGGGCGAGAGCGCGTCCGCGCGGCAGGCCCGAATGGTGCGCGAGGCCCAGGCGCTGGCGCGTCTGGCCCACCCCAACGTGGTCGCGATCTTCGACGTCGGGACCTACGAGGCGCCCGCGGACTGGCCGCTGCGCAAGCTGGTGCCCGATCGCGGGGTCTTCCTCGCGATGGAGCTGATCGACGGCGTCGATCTGCGCGCGTGGTCGAGCACACCGCGATCGGTGTCCGCGATCCTGGCGGTCTTCCTCGCCGCCGGCCGCGGGTTGCAGGCGGCGCACCAGGCGGGACTGGTGCACCGCGACTTCAAGCCCAGCAACGTGCTCGTCGCCGGCGAGGACCCGCCGTCGCGGGTGTGCGTGGTCGACTTCGGGCTCGCGCGCTCCGTGGGCGCCGCGCCGCCCTCGGGCGCGGCGGTGCTCGGCGACGGTAGCCTCGATGGGCGCACGCTGACCGAGAGCGGGTGGGTCATGGGCACGCCGGTGTACATGGCGCCCGAGCAGCACGAGGGCCACGCCGCCGATGCGCGCTCGGACCAGTTCGCGTTCTGCGTCGCGCTGTACGAGGCGTTGTTCGGCGTGCGACCGTTCCGCGGTCGCACCGTCGCGGAGCTGCGCGCGAGCAAGCGCGCGGGGCGGATCACCGCCGCGACCGCGGCGGCGCCGGTGCCCGCGGCGGTGGCCGACGCGCTGCGTCGCGGGCTCGCCACCGATCCCGCCGCGCGCTGGCCCGACATGGCGCCGTTGCTCGCGGTGCTGCAGCGGGCA
>JAIBBS010000232.1 GCA_019694555.1 Nannocystaceae bacterium | reverse complement strand
GCGCAGCTGCGTTGCGAAGGCCCTGGGCAAGGTCGCCGCGCCGTTCGACGCGCGCTGTGCCGCGATCATCCGCGTGGGCAAGGCCGACGGCGCGGATCGAGCGCTGCAGCGGTTGCCGGCCCGCTGAGGCTGACGCGCGACGTCTAGCGACGACGGCTTCGGCGGGCCTGCTCGCGCACCAGCGAGAGCAGCACCCGCCGCAGCGAGGCCCGCAGCGCCGCGGTCGGTGCGGCGCCGCGAATGCGACGATCGAGCGCCGCGTCGCGGCCGACCAGCGAGCCCGCGCGTTCGCGGCACGCCGACAGATCACCGGCCTCGAGGTGATCGAGGCACGCGCGCAGGGCCACGAGATCGTGGGTCAGCAGCGCGGGCTCGTCGTTGACGCGCATGACCGCATCGATGGCGTCGACGACCTCGCGCCACAGCGACAGGCCCAGCACCGCATCGACGGGTTCCTCGCGCATCCACGCGAGGATGCGTTCATGCAGCCCGCGCAACGTCGCGCGCTCGTTCGCCGGCGCGTCGGCATGGCCCTGGTCGCCGAGCAGCTTCACGATCGCCGTGCCCGCGAGTCGCAGGCGCGCGAAGGCGTCGGGCTCGCTCGCATCGCGATCGCCCAGGATCGCGTCACCGAACTCGACGTAGAGTCGCCGGCGCGCGACCAACCCGTCGGCGTCTTGCGTCGGGGCCGATGGCTCCCGCTCGGCGGGCGACGACATCGCATGCCGAGGTTCGCACACCGACGCCGCGAACGTCCGCAGCGCGGGCGCGCGGCGCGGGCGCACACGCGCCGACCCATGCCCCACCGTGGCCCGGCGCGGGCCGCTCGAGTCCACGACGCCAGCTACGCCAACTGCACGTCGGTCTCGTACTCGCGCGTCACTTCCTTGCGCTCCGGATCGACCATGAACACGCGGGCCTTGCCCGTGTGGCCATCGAACTCGGTGAGCAGCCAGATCTCGACCGCCCAGTTCTCGGTGTTCGCCAGACACGGCGGCGCCCATCCGATCACGACCGCACCACCCAGGCCGTCGGTGCGGCGCGAGGCCGCGGCCTTCTGGTAGTTCGGGTGCCGCGTGACGGTCTTGATCGCCAGATCCGCGATGGTGCCGCCGACCTGCTTGCGCCAATGGCTGAGGAAGCGGAAGTCCTCCACGCGAGCCGTGCCCGCGCGCAGCACGGCGACGTAGGACTCGCTGGCGTCGATCTCGCCGTAGTCGGGCAGATCGAACTCCGGGTAGAGGTTGGTCTCGCCGATCTCCTCGTCGCGATCCTCGACCACGGCCTCGACGCGCTCGCGGTCGCGATCGTCGTACGAGGCCAGCACGCGCAGCAGGTAGAACTGGCTCGGCAGCTGGTGATCCCAGTCGAGGATCGCGCGCACGGCCGCGAACGATTTGGTGCCGAAGGCCGACAGCTGCGGCAGCGTGTCCGCGAGCGCCTGCAGCATCTCCGCGTCCGGTGCGTGGCCCTGATCGGCCACGCGCGGGTGCACCTTGAGATGGTCGAGCACCGCGCGACGCACCAGCTCGATGTCCTTCTGTCGATCCGCGCCCAAGCTCACGATACCTCCCTCAGATCCTCGGACACGCTGCCGACCACCGCGCGGATGGCCTCGATGGCGGCGGTGACCTGCGCGGCGCGCAGCTTGAACGCCGCGGGATTCACGATCAGGCGGCTGGTCACGTCGAGCACGGTCTCGACCTCGCGCAGGCCGTTGAGCCGCATGGTCTCGCCGCTCTCGACCAGATCCACGATGTGATCCGCGAGCCCGATCACCGCGGCGAGCTCGACCGAGCCGCCGAGCTCGATGACCTCGGGATCGATGCCGTGCTCGAGGTAGTGCGCCCGCGCCAGCCGCGGGTACTTGGTCGCGACCCGCACGGTCATGCCTCGCTGCAGACGCGACGGACGATCGCGCGGCTCTGCCACCACCAGGCGGCAGCGGCCGATGCCGAGGTCGACCGGCTCGTACAGGTCGCGGGCCTGCTCGCGCAGGGTGTCACCGCCGGCCACGCCCAGCTGCGCGACGCCGTACTCGACGTAGGTCGGTACGTCGACGGGCTTGACCAGCAGCGCGACGTGGCCGCCCGGCAGCGGGATCGACAGCCGCCGATCGTCGCCGCGCAGCGCCGCGGTCCCGAGCCCGGCACGGCCGAGCAGTGCGGCTGCCTCGCCGAGGATGCGCCCCTTGGGCAGCGCGATCGTGAGCCCTTGGTCCACCGTCGCGATCAGCGTACCGCACTTCGAGCCGGCCGGCGCGACCGGAGCCGCGTCGGAGCGCTCACGCCTTGCCGCCGTGGAAGCGGCGGATGTTCGCGCCCAGCGCCCGCAGGCGCTTCTCGATCTGCTCGTATCCGCGATCGAGGTGGTAGACCCGGCGGATCTCGGTCTTGCCGTTCGCGACCAGGCCCGCGAGCACCAGGCTCGCCGACGCGCGCAGGTCGGTGGCCATGACCTCGGCGCCGCTGAGTCGCCCGCCGCCGCGCACGACCGCAGAGTTGCCGTGCACGGTCACGTCGGCGCCCATGCGGCACAGCTCGGGGACGTGCATGAAACGGTTCTCGAAGATGGTCTCGGTGATGAGGCTCTGGCCGCTCGCGCACGCCGCCAGCACCATCATCTGCGCCTGCATGTCGGTGGCGAAGCCGGGGTACGGCCGCGTGGTCACGTCGATGGGATCGAGTCGCTCGGGCCCGACCACGCGCAGGCCATCGGCCTCGACGCGGCACTCGACGCCGGCCTCCTCGAGCTTGGCGATGGTCGCGTGCATGTGATCGACCGGCGCGTCGAGCAGCAGCACGTCGCCGCGGGTGATCGCCGCCGCGACCGCGAAGGTGCCGGCCTCGATGCGATCGGGCACGACCGCGTGATCGAAGCCCGAGAGCTCGTCGACGCCCTCGATCTCGATCACCGAGCCGCCGGCGCCGCTGATCTTGGCGCCCATCTTCACCAGCACGCGCGCGAGCTCCTCGACCTCGGGCTCGCGCGCGACGTTCTCCAGCCGCGAGGTGCCCTTGGCCAGCGTCGCGGCCATCATGATGTTCTGCGTGCCGCCCACGGTGACGGTGTCGAACATGAACGCGGCGCCGCGCAGCCGTCGCGCCTTGAGATCGACGTAGCCGTGCTTGATCGTGATCTTCGCCCCCAGCGCCTCGAGGCCCTTGAGGTGCTGATCGATGGGCCGCGCACCGATGGCGCAGCCGCCGGGCAACGACACGCGGCAGCGACCGTGACGCGCGAGCAACGGCCCCATCACCGTCACCGAGGCGCGCATGGTCTTGACCATCTCGTAGGGCGCCTCGAGCGGGCCCTCGCGCACGCCGCCGGGGTCGATCTTCAGCGTGCGATCGCCCGAGGTCGCGCAGCCCAGGTGGGCCAGCAGCGCCGACATCGTCGCGATGTCCGACAGCCGCGGCAGGTGGCGGATGACGCAGGGGCGCTCGGTCAACAACGCCGCGCACTGGATGAGCAACGCTGCGTTCTTGGCCCCGTGGATCGTGACCTCGCCGCGCAGGCGCTGGCCACCGTGGATGACGATCTTGTCCATGCGTTCGAGGTCGCTCTGCCGCGCTACTGCGGCGGTGGGGGAGACGGGAACGCCGGCGCATCCGAGCGCGACTGCGCTGGACGCTCCACCGTCTTCGGATCGGGGTGCGCGAGGCGGTCGAGCACGTGCGCGACCTGCTCGGTCTGGCTCGGATCGGGCGCCAGGCCCAGCGTCGTCAGCGAGCCGCCGCAGCCGTCGAGCGTCTGCATGGTCCACGTGCGCACGACCGGCGCGAAGCTGCGATCGGCGGCCGGCTGCGGAAAGCGATGATTGACGACCGTGCGCGACCACACCGGACGCCCGTGCTCGAGCGAGATCAGCGTCTGCCGATCGGTCTCGATGCCCTGGCCCGCGTGGCCGTCGTCCCAGTGACTCTCGACCAGGGCGAAGCGCCCGTCCGCGATCTCGAAGACCCCTGCCAGTCGCTCGCGCCATGCCATCCCCACGCACGCGCGGTGATGGTTGTCGGGACCGCCACCGCCGGTGTTCGGATCGACGCACGGCGAGCGGTTGCACTTCCCGTCGACGCGGAGCCCTTCCCACTGCTCGTCGACCGCGACGACGCGCGCCGGCACACGCGGCCACGCCAACGCCAGCGCGTCTTCCATGGGGTCCCACGTGCGCGGCATGCAGCCGGCGGTGGGCGCCGCGGGCCCGAAGAACTCGCCGCTGGCCCAGGCCTCGCGCAGCTGGCCGCGCTTCTCGGCGCGCAGGCCCTCGTAGTACAGCGACAGCTTCGCGGCCACGCCGGCGGGAATCGGCGCGCCGTCGACCAGTGCGAGGCGATCGTCGTCGCGCGCCAACGCGATCATCGAGCGCGAGTCCTGCTCGTAGGCCTGCGCGGGTGTGTAGGCGACGTCGAGCTGCATCACCCACGGACATGCGGCCGCGGGCGCTTGCCACTGCAGCGCGGCGACGCCGTCGGGCATGGCCTCGATCTCCACGCCCAGCGGCGCGAGCGCCTCGCGCAGCTGCGGCAGCGCGCGGAACGTCGACATCGGCGTCTCGCTGCACGCGGACGCGGCCACGGCCACGCCCGCGAACACGGACGCCAGAGGTCGCCGAGGGATCATGCCGCGCGAAGCATCGCCGCACCGTGGCCGTCGGGGCAAGCCCGCGACCAGCGCCCGCGCGCAGGCCGAAAACTTGCGCGCTCGCGGGCACTCGTGCCTTTTGCGTTGCACATGCTCCGCGCCTTCCCACGCACCGCTGCTGCCTTCGCCACGCTCGCGTGCCTCGTCGCGACCCCGGGCTCCGTCCGCGCGGACGGCAGCGAGCGACCGCGCGACCGCGAGCTCGCGCCGAGCCTGTCGACACCGATCTCGAACCTCGCAGTCGACTCGCTGTGGCCGATCGCGCTCGAGGCCGAGATCGTGCGCATCGACACCGACGACGACGCGCGCACGCGGGCACGTGCGGTGCTCAAACGTCAGCGCACGGTCGTGCCCGACGGACACGAGCTGCAGCTGCACAGCAGCGTGCGCACCGATCACGGTCGACGCGAGTTCTCGCTCGCCGTCACCGCACATCAACACCCAGGCAATGCGATCGAGCTGGAGTGGTCGCTGCACGTGCACGACGCGGACTACCGCGCCGTCGACGTGTCGGAGTACTTGCTCCATCGCTTGCAGCTCTCCGATGCGCTCGAGCTCGGCGAGCCCGCGCTGAAGATCGCGCGCGCGGACATCGTCTCCGTGCGACGCGACGTGCACCGGCAGCGGGTGGAGATCGACGGAGAACTCCACGAAATCCGCATCTTTGCCCGCTCGCTGCGCGGTTGACACAGGCTACCGGCGTGCTATTGCTTGCGCGGCGCGGCGGGCCGAGGAACCCTCGACTGCAGCGCCGCACTGTCGCGGGAGAACCTCACGATGCGCCTCTCACTCTCACGCTTGGTCCCCCTCTCGGTCTTCGCTTGCGCGCTCGTGATGTCGCTGTCCGGCTGCGACAACAAGAAGTATCCCGCGTGCAAGAAGGACAAGCAGTGCAAGGTCGATCTCGGCGAGAAGTGCGTCGACGGCCAGTGCCAGAACTGCACCACCAACGACGACTGCAAGGGCAAGGCGCCCGGCGGCGGTGACTGGACCTGCTATCAGTTCCGCTGCACCGATCCCAACGCGATCCCGGCCGGCGCGGGCGGTGGTGGCAAGAAGCTCGGTGACCCCTGCACGCAGACCGCGGAGTGCGGTGGCGGCACGGTGTGCACCGAGGGCAAGTGCTCCAACTGCACGGACGACCTGCAGTGCTCGCCCGGCACCTGCGATCTCGGTACCGGCCTGTGCAACTCGCCCGGCGGTGGCGGCGGTGGTGGCACGGCGTGCCAGACCGACGACCAGTGCGCGATGGACGAGATCTGCGACAACGGCACCTGCGTGTTCTCGGGCGTCGAGCCCGGCGGGCAGAACCCGTGCGCGGTCGAGGCCGTGTTCTTCGACTTCGACAGCCCGAACCTGTCGACCGAGGCCCAGGATCAGCTCAAGGGCCTGTCGGACTGCATGAAGACGCAGAACAAGCTGGTCTACCTCGAGGCCCACGCCGACCAGCGCGGCACCGAGGAGTACAACATCATGCTGACCGACAAGCGCGGCAACGTGGTGAAGAAGTTCCTCGAGGATCTCGGCGTGACCGCCTCGAACATGCAGGTCGTCAGCAAGGGTGACCTCGAGGCCAACGGCACCGACGAGGCCTCGATGCAGAAGGATCGTCGCGTCGAGTTCGTGTGGCCGTAGCCACCATCGCCGGAGGGTTTCGCGTGCGCACGACTCGGATCCACCCCGTCCTCGCCCTCGCGGCCCCCTGGCTGTTCACCGGCTGCCTCGCGCTCAAGGCCGATCAAGACGAGATCGCCCGCGAGGTCGCCAAGCTCCGCAAGGAGGTCGCGCAGAGCCAGGAGACGCTGCAGCGCGCCTCGACGCTGTCGGACGAGCTCGAGAAGAAGCTCGCACAGGTCGAGGACGTGCTGCGCTCCAACCAGGCCGGCCTGGGCGCGCGCGTGGACGAGCTCGAGACCGAGGTGCAGGAGCTCGCGGGCAAGGCCGAGAACGCCGAGAACCGCGCCACCGCGGTCGACCAGGAGCTCAAGGAGGTCCGCGGCGATCTCGACGCCCGCCTCAAGCAGCTCGAAGAGAAGCTCAACGAGGCCACCAACATCCCGGAGAGCAAGACCGAGCTCTTCGCCGAGGCCGACCGCCAGTTCAAGGCCAAGAAGTACAAGAACGCCCGCCGACTGCTGCGCACCTACGAGTCGCGCTACCCGGACGACCCCAAGCTGCCCGAGGTCAAGTTCCAGATCGGCCTGACGTACTTCTCCGAGCGCGACTACAAGGCCGCGCTGGGCGAGTTCTACAACGTCATCCAGGAGTCACCCGACTCCACCGTCATCCCCGACGCGCTCTACTACTCCGGCCTCGCCTTCGCGAAGCTCGGCCAGTGCGACAACGCGATCGCGTACTTCGACGCGCTGCGCCAGAAGAAGACCAAGGCGCCCGAGGACTACAAGAAGAAGGCCGGCGAGCAGATCGACCTGCTCAAGAAGGACACCGGCGAGATCTGCTTGGATCGGGACAAGCCCGAGAAGCCGAGCTGACGCGCGCGACCGCGGGCCTTCAGCCGCGGAAGTACGCGCGGCCGCCCACGCCGATGACCCCACGCGCGCGCGGCACTGCAGTCGCCTGCAGCCGCACGTCGTCATCGGGTCCACCGGGGCGCACGGCTTCGATCTGGAACTGCACCTGCGGGAACGGCTCGAGCGAGCGCAGGAACTCCAACGAGTAGCGGCGGGCTTCGTCCTCGTCGCGCGCGAGCACGGTGAAGCCGGTGGTGTAGCCCTGCGCGCCGCTGGGCCAGTGCTCGGGTGCGCTGGGCGACTCGGCGCGGGCGGTGACGGTGAAGGTCGTCATCTCGGAGCCGCGGCCGTGGTCGGCTTCGTTGAGGGTCTCGAGCATGTGCGCGGTGATCCAGTCGCGCTGGCCGGCCATGCGTGCGACCTCGCGGGCCTCGGCGAGCCGCGACTTGGACCACAGCGCGTCGAAGACTTCCTCGGCCACCAGGCTCGCGTAGCTGGGCGAGAGGTGGTTGGCGTCGATGGCCGCGAGGCGATCGATCGCGCCGTAGAGCAGGCCCAGGGCCTTGTCGAGATCGGCGTCGGGCTGCGCCAGCGTCCATGCGCCGAACACCGCCAGCGTGAGCGGGCTGCCCGGATCGGCCTCGTGGGCGTTGCGCATCGAGCCGAAGGCCTCTTCGGCCTGGCCCATGCGGTACTGCGTGATCGCGAGGTTGTACCAGGCGCTGCCGTGACCGGTGTCGAGCGAGAGCGCGGTGCGGAAGCGGTCGATCGCCTCCTCGAACTCGTCGAGGTCCGACAGGCAGATGCCGTGCTCGACCAGCATCTCGACCGAGAGCGGATCTTCGTCGAGGTACGACTCGTAGACCTCCGCGGCCTCCTCGAGGCGACCGCTGCGGCGCAGCAGGGCACCGAGCGCGGCGTTGGCCTCGAACAGCGTGGGGCCCTCGCCGTCGACCTCGATCGCGCGGCGGTAGCAGCCTTCCGCGTCGGCCTCTTCACCGAGGCGCTCGAGCACCGCGCCGAGGTTGTAGTGCTGCAGCGAGCCGACCGCGTCGACCGCGATCGCGCGCAGGAAGGTGTCGCGTGCGTCCTCGAGCTGGCCGCGCAGGTCGTAGACGTTGCCCAGCGCGATGAGCACGTCGGCCTCGCGCGGCAGCTCGTCGGCCGCGCGCTCGGCCAGCACCAGCGCGTGCTCGAGATCGCCGGTGTCGCACAGCCCGCGGATCCACATGCAGTACAGCGGGATGCGATCCTCCTCGGGCAGCTCCGGCTCCCACGAGCTCCGGAGCATGCGTACCGCCGAGTTGGCGGCACCCTCGTCGAGCAGGGTGGCCGCGGCATCGAGCTGAGCGCGAAGCGACATGCAGCTGTTAGATTTTTTGCACGGCCGCGGCCACGAGGCAATTGCCGAAACGGTGCCCGCACGCCTGGCGGGGCGCCGCGCGATGCAGCGCACAGCCCCATCGTCTGGCGCGGTGACCGACGGCTCTCGCTTTGCGCTCGGAATCGGGCCGTTTTCCGGGCGCCGCGGGCGCCCGGCGTGCCGATCGGGGTCGACGGCCCCAGGCGCGAGACCGACCGCGCCCGCGCGAAGGCGCGAGCGCGATCGGGATCACACCGCGTGCAAGCCTCAGCGATTGCGCCGGCGCCGACGCGACCACGCCGCGAGCACCACCAGCGCCCACGCACCCGCGCCGCTGCGCGCGTCGGGCACGACCGCGCAGCTCTGCTCGCCGCCCTCGCCGCGACCCCACACGCCGCCGCCACCGACGTCGTCGTCGACCTCGGACTCGGAGACCTCGACGCGCGTCAGTCGGATCGCATCGAACACGACCTTGCGTCCGAGCCCGTTGGCCTCGCCGGTCGCGTCCGCGAGGCTGAGGTAGCTGCCCTGCCCCGCGTCGAAGCTGTAGTCACCCAGCGAGACCCAGCCGTTCTTGGTCGACTGGTTCATCACCACGGTCGCGAGTCCGCCCGAGTGCTGGATCTTGTACTTCGCCTGCTTGCTGGTGTTGTACGGCTTGGGCACGTTGGCCTCGACGCGGTACGTGCCGGCCTCGGCGAAGTCGAACAGCACCTCGGCGTAGTTGGTCACCGTGCTCTTGGTCGTGCCGGTCCACACGATGTCGCCGCCTTGGCCGCTGCCCGCGACCTGACGCCACCACTGCTGCGGGCCGTGGAAGACGTAGCAGGACTCGCCGTCGTCGACGGTGCCGCCCTGGGCGCTGATGAAGCCGCAGGCCTGGCAGTCGGCGGCGCAGCTGTCGTGGTTCTCGCCGCCGTTGCAGGTGCCGTCGCCACACTGCGCCGCGATCGAGGAGAACGCCTGCAGCGTCGCGAGGTCACCGTTGAAGCGGTTGGTGTCGGTGTTGCCGCTGACGCCGTCGGTCGAGCCGCTGTCGGTGTACTGGTGGAACGTCCACTGCGACCACTGCGACGGCAGGTTGGGGCAACCGTTGGTGTAGTGGGCGATCCACAGCGGGTAGTCCGCGAACGCCGACGACTTGACGTAGTCCTGCCAGAAGTAGCGACCGGTGTAGATGATCGGCTTCACGCCGGTCGCCGACTCGACGCGCTGCACCCACTCGGTCACGCGCGCGGCGACGGTCGCCGCCGACAAGCCGCCGTGGCTCTCGACGTCGATCACCGGCGGCAGATCGCCGGGCTGCAGCGCGCCCATGTGCTCGAGCAGCAGGTCGGCCTGCGCGGTCGCGTCCTGGCCGGGCTCGAAGTACTGGTACACGCCGACGCGCAGACCGGCCGCGCGCGCGTTGGCCCAGTTCTGGTCGAAGTACTGATCGAAGGTGTTGATGCCGTGGCTGACGCGCACGAACGCGAACTCGACCCCGTCGGAGGCGACCGCGTTCCAGTCGACGTTGCCCTGCCACTTCGAGATGTCGATGCCCTTGACCGTGCTGCCGCCCGCGCACACCGTCGCGGCGGCCGGATCGAGCTCGCTGCCGAGCTCGTCGGTCGCGCCGGGATCCTCGGCGGCTGCCGGGTCGAGCGCCGCGGCGGCGAGCTCGTACTCCCGCAGGCCGTCGCCCATCTCGCGGTCGTCCGAGGGGTGGTGGCCCGCGGCCGTTGCGGGTAGCGCTGCCAGGCCCACCAGCAGGGCGGAGGCAACGGGGGTGATCATGTGCGCGCGGCTGGCCCGGTCGATTCGTACAGTTCGCATGTCCGCATCTCGTCCCTGCCCCAACCCATCACGCACCTTAGGGCATCGCGATGGACTCGAACACCGCGCGAACCGACCGACTACGCAGCGCGACGTACGTCGAACCCGTGTGCGTGTCGTGGGTCGAGTCTGCCTACACGCAATCGCGGCACGGCAGCGTCGACGAGGATGCGACGGTCAGCGGCGCACGTGCAGACGACGTCGTCCACGCCACAGAACCGGCAACAACGCGAACAACAGCGACGCGGGAACCTTGCTCGTGCTGCGGCAACCGCAACCACCGTCGTCACCGCCCTCGCCCAGGCCCGGCGGCAGCGCGTTGGTGTTGCCGTCGTCGCTCGAGGCCTCGACCAGGCCGGTGTCCTCCGTGCCAGCCGCGTCGTCGCTGCCACCGGCGGCGTCGTCGCTGCCACCGCCGTCGCTGCTGCCCGCACCGGTGTCGTCCGAGGGCGGGTCGAGCCGCGTGAAGCGGATCGCGTCGTACGCCAGCTCGATCTCCGCGGACGAGGGCTCGCCGGTGTTGTCGTCGAGGCGGATCGACTGGCCGTGATGACCCGCGGCGAAGGAGAACTCGCCCAGCAGCGCCCAGCCGTCGTTGCCGCCGGCGGCCGCGGCCTGATCGACGACCACGTCCTCGCTGCCGCCCTCGTGCGCGATCTGGTAGCGCGCCATGGTCGAGCTCGCGAACGCGGGCACCAGGTGCGCCTCGACGCGGTAGCGACCGCCGTCGTCGAAGTGCAGCGTGACCAGGCCGTAGTTCGACGCGCTGTCGTAGTCGGTCGCCATGGTCCAGGCCAGATCGCCGCCCTCGCCCTGGGTCTCGTGCCGCCAGTACTCGGGCGGACCGCCCAGCAGGTAGCACGCGTCGCCGTCGTCGATGGTGCCGCCGCCGGCCGGGATCGTGCCGCACGGTGGGCAGTCCTGCAGGCACGTGTCGGCGTCCTCGTCGCCGCTGCACAGACCATCGCCACACTCCGCCGGCGCCGCGAACAGGGCCGACAACGCCGCGAGGTCACCGTTGAAGTCGTTGCGATCGACGTCGCCGCCGATGCCCGCGACCGCACCCGAGCTGGTGTACTGGTGGAAGTACCAGTCGCTCCACTGATCGGGGATGTTGGGGCAGCCGTCGGTATAGTGGGCGATCCACAGCGGGTAGTCGGCGAACGCCGGCGACTGCACGTAGTCCTGCCAGAAGTAGCGACCGGTGTAGATGATCGGCTTGATGCCGGTCTGCGCCTCGACGGTGTCGATCCACTGCCCGACCGCGCTGGCGATCTCCGCGGGCGGCAGACCGGCGTCGCTCTCGACATCGATCACCGGAGGCAGATCGGTGGGCCCGAGCGGACCCATCATGTCGAGCATCAGCTGCGCCTGCGCGACCGGATCCTGATCGGGCTCGAAGTACTGGTACACGCCGGCGTAGATGCCGTTGTCGCGCGCCTGCGCCCAGTTGGCGTCGAAGTACTCGTCGATGATGCCGGTGCCGTGCGTGGCGCGGATGATCGCGTACACGATGCCGTCCCCCGCGACCGCGCCCCAGTCGATCGCGGCCTGCCACTTCGAGACGTCGATGCCCGGCAGCGTCTCACCGTCGGCACAGGTGGTCGCGGCCTGCGGGTCGAGCTCGGCCTGCCATGCGTCGGGCCCTGCATCGGGCCCCGCATGGGGTTGGCCATCGCGGCCGCGCTGCAGGCCCGCGCCCATCGTGCCCTCGGGCCGAAGCGGCCCGGGCGCCGCGCTCGCGGACGCGGCCTGCACCATCGTCACCGCACCGAGGG
>JAIBBS010000040.1 GCA_019694555.1 Nannocystaceae bacterium | reverse complement strand
GCGATCAGTTCGACGCGAACAGCTGCGGATACGGCAGCTGCCAGCCCAGCGCGCAGCGGCGCTCGAGCACGGGCCAGCTCCAGTGCGCGAGCAGCTGGTGCAGCGCGTGCGCGAGCTCGGCCTCACCGTGCTCGAGCCGCGCACCGCCGCCTTGCAGCTCGTAGGCGCAGCCGCCGGGCACGTCGGCATAGACCACGCGGAAGGCGTGCAGCGGTCGCTTGGCCAGCATCTCCGCGGCGATCATGCGGCCGGGGCTCAGGCCCACGCCGAGCGCGAAGAAGCTGGCGATGCCCAGCGCCGCCAGTCCGGCGTGGATGCGATCGCTGTTGGGGTCGTAGCGGAAGTCGAGCCAGTGCGTGCCGGGTTGCGGGCACTGGTACGCGATCGGCTGCCCCAGGCCGGCTACCAGCGCCGCGCCGAAGTCGTCCGCCGACAGCGGCGAGAGGTGACAGCTGCCCCAGCCCGCGGGGCCGCAGGCGCCGCTGCGATGCGCCAGCACCACGCGGCCGACGAGATCGGTGGCGGTGTGCAGGTCGTGTCGGCCCTGCGCGTGCATGTGCTCGATGGTGGCGAGCAAGCCCGCGGCGCGCTCGTCGGCAAACCACAGCTGCGCCGTGGCACCGCGCGCGCCGGTGGGATCGTCCGGCGCGGGCGCGACCGCGGGCGCACCGGGCTCGCTGCGCGCGCCCGCGGGCACCTGCAGCAGCGCGCGCACGAACGCCTCGATGCCGGGGAAGTGTCCGAACAGGTGCATCAGGTGCTGGGGCCCGCGCGGCGTCATCACGTCGAACACCGCGGCCTTGAGCATGCTCGCGGGCTTGGCGTCGAGGCCGACGATCTCGTCGAGCAGCACCTGGCCGCGCACGTCGTTGAGGTTGCCCTTGATGCTCGACCAGCCGCCGTAGAGGATCCGCTGCGTCGTGATCGCGGCGGCCAGGCGGTGCGAGAAGCCGCGGTCCTCGCTGTGCGTCGCGATGCCCGCGAGCAGGCACTCGCCACCTTGCAGATCGAGGCCGGTGCCGCAGTACGCGGCCACGCGCGCGGCGGGGCGGATCGCGTGCTCGAACAGACCGACCTCGAGCTCGCCGTGCATCATGCCCGCGGGCCGCACGGTCGGTCGCACGGTCGAGTAGACCAGCTGTCGGATCACGCTCACCCCCGAGCGCGAGACGGACGCGTGCGGGCGCGGTTGCGCCGGCACAGGCCCAACAGCAGCAGCCACGCCGGCGCGGCGACGTGCGGCTGCGCACCGCAACCGCAGCCGCTGCCGGCCGGGAGCGCATGCGGGGTGCCGCCGGGCAAGCCGCCGTCGTCGAGCGCGGCCGAGCCCCCGCTGCTGCTGCCCGAGCTCTCGCCGCCGTCGCTGCCGCTGCTGCCCTCGCTGCTGCCCGACGCCGCGCCGCTGGTGTCGGCGGCGCTGGCCTCCACGAGGAAGCTGCCCATCTGCGTCCAACCCAGCCGCGGCTCCGGATCCCCGGTGCCGCCCTTGGCGTCGAAGAAGACGCCGTGGCTGCCGGCGAAGCTCGCGACGTCGAAGCCCAGCGCCCACGCGACCACGCGCTCGTCGCCCTCGTCGCTCACGGTGGTCGCGGCGCAGTCGAGCGAGCCGTGCTCGCCGACCAGGGTCACCGGGTCGCCGGGCGCACAGCTGCCGGCGCCCTCGAACGCGATCACGCCGGCCTCGTAGCCGAGGTTGAGGCGCTCGGCCTGCGGGTCGACCTCGTCGCCGATCCACAGCTGCACCACGCGAAACGCCGCGGCGCCCTCGCAGTGGCCGTAGCGGGCCTCGAACACCGCCGCCTCGCCGGCGCCGTCGGCCGGCGACAGCGACACCGCGGTGATGCAGTCGGCCGCGTGCGCGCGCACCGGCAGCGCCGTCGCGCCCAGCAGTGCGGCTCCGACCCACGGCCGTGCCCGCTGCCTGCCGTGCTGGTGCGATCGCGTCATCGCGAGGGCAGCAGTATCGCACGCATCGGGTACGATGGGCCTGACATGATCGTGCGCGCGCTCGGGAGCATCGTGATCGGTTCGGTGTTGCTGCTGCCTGGCTGTCGTCCGCCCAAGCCAGTGGTGACCGCGCCCAAGCCGGTGCAGACGCCGATGCCCGACCCCGCGGCGATCGCAGCCACGGCCGCGGCCAAGGCCGGCAAGCAGGGCGCAGTGCGCGTGGCCTACTGCGTCGACAACGAGGGCCACGCGGTCGACGTGCGCGCGTCCGAACCGTTCGATCCGGAGTTCGACGCGCTCGCGATCGAGACCGTCAAGACCTGGACCTTCGAGCCCGCGCAGCGCGACGGCCTCGCGGTCGAGCAGTGCACCGACGTGCGGATCGAGCTGCGGCCACCGCCGCCGCAACCGTGAGCAGCGGACGCGCCGCGCACGGGCGCCGGACGCGTCGGAGCTGCCGCCCGCCGGCGCCCGCGAGCCACCGTCGCCGCACGCCCCCACGCGGGCGCACGCGTGGCGGCGGATCCACGCGCGCGCGCCGGGTGCTTCCCAGTGCGGCGCGACCGGACGTCGAGCGGGTCTGCGACCCGCGTGGGCAGCGGCTGCAACGACTGTTACCGTGACTGTCATTCGGGGGATTGCGCATGCGGATCATCCACCTTCGCCCTGTCACGCTCTGGTCGCTCTCGATCGCGCTGTTGCCCGCCTGTGGTCAGTCGGGTGGAGCCGCGACCGCCGGTGATGCGTCCGCGACGACGCTCGATGGCACCGCCGAGGGCGGCAGCGGCTCGGGCAGCAGCAGCGGCGCGGGTCCGGGCAGCGCGTCGCAGTCCAGCAGCGCCGACGGCTCGGGCAGCAGCGACGGCAGCGGCAGCGCCGAGGGCCCGAAGTTCGACGTCGCGGTCGAGATCGACATGGGCATGCGCGAGCCCGTGGATCTGTGCCACGTCAGCGACGACATGGACGCGGTCGGTGACTGCACCATGAGCGCGCCCGCGGACAGCTTCGAGCCCGAGGTGCAGTGGACCTTCGGCGCCAACGAGCAGAGCTGGGTCACGCCACTGGTCGCCAACTTCACCGACGACAACGGCGACGGCGAGATCAACCTCTGCGACGTGCCCGACGTGTTGCTGGTGGCCAACACCTTCATCAGCTACAGCACCGCCTGCAACATCCACATCCTCGATGGCGCCACCGGCAGCGAGCACTTCGCCATCACGCCGGGGGAGATGGTCTCGTGCACCGGCACGCCCGCGATCGGCGACATCGACAACGACGGCTTGCCCGAGATCGTCGCGGAGTACATCCACAACGGCGTGTTCCGCATCAAGGCCTTCGAGCACGACGGCACGCTCAAGTGGGCCAACACCACCGACGGCGGCAACGCCAGCCAGTTCTATCGCGAGTCGGGGGCCATCGCGCTGCACGACCTCGATGCCGACGGTGACGTCGAGATCGTGTTCAACCACGAGGTCTACGACCACGACGGCAACATGCTGTGGGAACAGACCAATCCCAACCCCGGCGAGCTCGAGTGCACCACCGCCGCGGATCTCGACGGCGACGGCACCATGGAGGTCGTCACCGGCCACTCGGCGTACCACTACGACGGCTCGGTCTACTTCGACAATTACCCGACCGTCACCTCACAATCGATCCCGCAGATCGGCAACCTCGACGATGACCCCGACCCCGAGATCTTCGTGACCTCGGGCCAGGGCCTGTGGATGATCGAGCACGATGGCGGCATCCAGTACGGCCCCGTGACGCCCACCGGCGTGGGCGCATCCGGGTACCTGGTGTGGCAGCGTCCGGGCACCATCCACGACTTCGACGGCGACAACGTCTCGGAGTGGGCCAGCTCGTCGCAGAGCGCCTACGCGGTGTACCAGGGACCCGACCCGGCCGACGTGCTGTGGCAGGTCGTGGTCGCCGACTACTCGGGCGCGGCCGGTGGCACCGCGTTCGACTTCCTCGGCGACGGCGTGGCCGAGGCGATGTAC
This sequence comes from Nannocystaceae bacterium, assembly GCA_019694555.1. Classification (GTDB taxonomy): domain Bacteria; phylum Myxococcota_A; class Polyangia; order Nannocystales; family Nannocystaceae; genus Xiheibacterium. Next base: position 49,663 of record JAIBBS010000040.1, on the reverse strand, counting down.
GCCGACGAACAGAACTTCCGCATCTACGACGGCCTCACCGGCGCGGTGCAGCTGACGATCCCGCGGCAGAGCCCGACCATCAGCGAGTACCCTACCGTGGCCGACATCGACAACGACGGCTCGGCCGAGATCCTGGTGGTCTCGACCGGGGGCGAGCCCGCGCTGCAGGCGATCCGCGACGCGCAGGATCGGTGGATCCAGGCGCGCCGCATCTGGAACCAGCACGCGTACTACGTGACCAACGTGCGCGAGGACTCGACCATCCCGCAACACGTCACGCCCAACTGGCAGACGCTCAACACCTTCCGCACCAACGCGCAGATCGAGGGCGGCGGGTTGTGCAAGCCCGAAGGCTGAGCGCCGTCAGCGGTAGGCCTCGGCCTGCAGCGTGAACAGCCGCGCGTAGCGGCCGTTCGCGGCCAGCAGGTCGTCGTGGCTGCCGCGCTCGACCACGCGACCGCCGGCGAGCACCACGATCTCGTCGGCGATGCGCACGGTCGAGAAGCGATGCGAGACCAGCACCACCGCCTTGTCCTTGGCCAGTGCGCGCACGCGCGCGAAGGCCTCGGCCTCGGCCTCCGCGTCCATCGCCGAGGTCGGCTCGTCGAGCACGAGCACGTCGGCGTCCTGCCGCATGAACGCGCGCGCCAGCGCGATCTTCTGCCACTGTCCGCCGGAGAGCTCGCGGCCGCCGGCGAACCACTTGCCCAGCTGCGTGCGGTAGCCCTCGGGCAGCGCGTCGATGAAGGGCTCGGCCATGCCGGCGTGGGCGGCCCGCTGCCAGCCGGGCTCGTCCTCGAAGCGCGCGACGTCGCCAGCGCCGATGTTCTCGCCGACCTGCAGCTGGTAGCGCACGAAGTCCTGGAAGATGGCGCCGATGCGGGTGCGCAGGGCGTGCTCGTCCCAGTCGTTCAGATCGACGCCGTCGAGCAGGATGCGGCCGGCGGTGGGGCGATACAGCCGCGCGAGCAGCTTGATGATCGTGGTCTTGCCCGCACCGTTGTCGCCCACCAGCGCCAGCGCGGCGCCGGGCCGCACGTGCAGATCGATGTCCTGCAGCGCCGGTGCGCTCGCGTCGGGGTAGGTGAACGACACGCCCTCGAAGCGCAGGCCGTCGCCCGGCATGGTGCCCTGGGTCGCGCCCTTGGCCGCGCGAGGTCGGCCGCCGGCGTCGACCTCGTGCTCGAGGTACTCGTACAGGTTGGACAGGTAGAGGTTGTCTTCGTAGATGCCGCCGATGCCGCCGAGCATCGACGAGACCGCCGACTGGCCCTGCTTGAACAGCGCGAGGTACATCGTCATCGCGCCCAGGGTGATCGCACCGCTGGCGGCGACCACCGCGATCCAGCCGTAGGCGGCGTAGAAGGTCGCGGTGCCGACCAGGCCCAGCAGCAGGCCCCACACGCCGCGGCGCAGGGTCAACGCGCGGTCCTCGTGGAACAGCGTCTCGAAGATCGCGCGGTAGCGCTGCAGCAGCAGCGGGCCGAGCTCGAACAGCTGCACCTCCTTGGCGAACTGATCGCTGGCGATCACGCCCTCGAGGTACAGCTGCTTGCGCCGCTCGGGCGAGCGCCAGCGCATCAGCCGGAACGCGTCGCCGGAGAACTTGGTCTCGGCCACGAACGCGGGCAGCCCCGCGAGCAACAGCACCGCCGGTGCCCACGGCGAGAACGCCGCCAGCAGCACCGCGAAGCTCGCCAGCGAGATCGCGTTCTGGACCAGGCCGAAGCTGCGCATGACCAGCGACAGCGGTCGCGCGCTGGCCTCCATGCGTGCGCGCGTGAGTTTGTCGTAGAAGTCCGCGTCCTCGAAGTGGCGCAGCTCGAGCGTGAGCGCCTTCTCGAGGATCATCACGTTGACGCGGAAGCCCAGGCGCATGCGCAACAGCGCCTGCGCCACGCCCTGGCCGCGCGCGATCGCGGCCATCGCCGCGACGATCACGGCCTCGACCACGACCCAACGCAGCACCGCGTCGGCGCCCGCCTGACCGGCCAGGGCCGCGACCACGCCATCGACGATCAGCTGCCCGGTGTACGCAGCCGCGGCGGGCAGGAGCCCTGCCGAGGCGGTGAGGATCGCGATCGCGACGAACAGCGGCGGGCTGGTGCTCCAGCACAGTTGCATCGCGCGCGTGCCGAAACGGAACGTCGCGAGGAACTTGCGCGCGTCGAACGGAGCCTTGGCCACGGGGTCTCGGACACGACGATGCAGCACCATCGTTCGTTACCGCCGCGTGTCGTCGCGGGCCCGCTGGACCGCGGCGAGGATCGCCCGCGCGTGCACGAGCAAGCGCTCGCCCGGCACGGTCAAGCGCATGCCCCGGGGCGTGCGCTCGAACAGCGGCACGCCGAGCTCGGCCTCGAGGCTGAGGATGCGCCGCGACAGCGGCGGCTGCGTCACGTGCAGCCGTCGCGCGGCTCGGCCGACGTGGGCGGTCTGGGCCACGGCGACGAAGGACTCGAGCTGGACCAGCGACATCGCGGGCCCCAGGGTACCGCGGTCGCCCGGGCCGGCGCGATGCACAACGAGCATTGGCCGCGCGCGCCCGGCCGCGGCAATTGACCGGCGATGGCGCTCGAGATCCGTGATGCCGCCGCGATCGCGGCGATGCGCCGCGCCGGCGCGGCCGCGGCCGCGACGCTCGCGGAGGTCGGCGCGCGCCTGCGCCCCGGTGTCGCGACCGCGACCATCGATGCGTGGGTCCGCGCCGCGACCGCGCGCCAGGGCGGACGCCCCAGCCAGCTGGGCCACCACGGCTTCCCTGCGGCGGTGTGCACCAGCGTCAACGAGGTGGTGTGCCACGGCATCCCGCGCGCCGACGTCGTGCTGCGCGAGGGCGACATCGTCAACGTCGACGTGACCACCGAGCTCGACGGCTACCACGGCGACACCTCCGCGACCTTCGCGATCGGTGAGCCCTCGCCGCAGTGCGCGGCGCTGGTCGAGGCGACCCGGCGCGCGCTCGCGGCCGGCATCGCCGCGGTGCGTGCGGGCGCGCGGCTGGGTGACCTCGGCGCGGCGATCGAGGCCAGCGCCGCTGCCGACGGCTTCGGTGTGGTCGAGCAGTTCTGCGGTCACGGCATCGGCCGCCGCATGCACGAGAGCCCGCAGGTCTGCCACACCGGTCGCGCCGGCACCGGGCTGCGGCTGCGCGCGGGCATGACCTTCACCATCGAGCCGATGCTGACGATCGGACGCCCGCCGCTGCGCGTGGACGAGGACGGCTGGACCGTGCGCACCGCCGATGGCTCGCCCTCGGCGCAGTTCGAGCACACCGTGCTCGTGCTCGCAGGCGGCTGCGAGATCCTCACGCAGCCGCCTGCGCCGGTTCAGCGTCCGAGCTTGCCCGAGCGGTAGTCGCGGAAGGCCTGCTCGAGCTCGGCGTTGGTGTTCATCACGAACGGGCCGTAGCGTGCGACCGGCTCGCCGATCGGGCGACCGCACACCACGAGCGCCTTGGCGGCCGCGCCGTCGGCACGCAGCCGCAGGCCGTCGCCGGGGCCGAGCACCGCGATGTGCCCGCGCGGGACCACGCGGTCGCTGCTGGTGCCGGCGACCACGACGTCGCCCTCGTAGGCGTAGACGAAGCCGTTGTGTCCCGTGGGCAGCCGGTGATCGAAGCGGCTCGACGCGGGCAGCCGCACGTCGAGCAGCACCGGCTCGGTGGCCGCGGCGTCGATGGGGCCGCGCACGCCGTCGACGGTGCCGGCGATCACGCGCACCTCGACGTCCCCAGCTCGCGTGACCGTGGGGATCGCGTCGGCCTCGATGTCCTGGTAGCGCGGTGCGGTCATCTTGTCCTTCGCCGGCAGGTTGACCCACAGCTGGAAGCCCCACATCAGCCCGTCCTGCTGCTTGGGCATCTCCGAGTGGATGATGCCGCGGCCGGCGGTCATCCACTGCACCGATCCCGGGCCGAGATCGCCGGTGTTGCCGACGCTGTCGCGATGCTGCATGCGACCGGCGAGCATGATCGTCACGGTCTCGAAGCCGCGGTGCGGGTGATCGGGGAAACCGGCGATGTAGTCCTTGGCGTCGTCGGAGCGGAACTCGTCGAGCATCAGGAACGGATCGACCAGCGGCAGCACCTGCGTGCCCAGCACCCGCAGCAGCCGCACGCCGGCGCCGTCGGACGCCGGCACGCCGCGCGTCAGCGAGACCGCATCGCGCGGCGAGCCCAGGGCCGCGTCCCCGGAGGTGGGTGGGGTGGGGGTCGTTGCGCCGGCGGCGGGTGTGTCCATGGGCGGCCATCATGCGCCCGGGTCCCGCGGCTCGCACCGGGCGCGGCGCGGGCCACAGTGTTGCGCGCGGAACAACGATCGCGCCGGCTTGCCTGCGACGCGTCGGCGGGTCCACGATCGCGCGGCCCCCTTGTCCGAGGAGCTCTCGAACCGCACGCAGGCGGCGACCGGGTCGGCGTCGCTGCCACCGCCGGGCGCCGCGGCGACCATGCCGGTCCGCGGTGAGCTCGTGGGCCGCTACCTCGTGCTCGATCGCATCGGCGCGGGCGCGATGGGCGTGGTGTTCGCGGCGTACGACCCCGAGCTCGATCGCAAGGTCGCGCTCAAGCTGCTGCTGGGCGGTGGCGAGGGCGACGTCGCCTCCAGCCGCGATGCCCAGCGCCTGCGCCGCGAGGCCCAGGCGCTGGCGCGCCTGAGTCATCCCGGCGTCGTCGCCGTGCACGACGTCGGCACCCACGGCGCGCACGTGTTCGTGGCGATGGAGTACGTCGACGGCGTCACGCTCACGCGTTGGGCCACCAGCGCGCCCCGCAGCGCGCGCGAGATCGTGGCCGTGATGATCGAGGCCGGCCGTGGTCTCGCGGCCGCGCACGCCGCGGGGTTGCTGCATCGCGACTTCAAGCCCGACAACGTGATGATCGATCGCGAGCTCCAGCCTGGCCGCGGCTTCGGGCGCGTGCGCGTGCTCGACTTCGGGCTGGCACGCGCGCGTGAGCGTGCGGCTGCGATGCCTGCGACGAGCACCGGCGTGACCGCGCCGCTCGATGCCACCGCCGAGGGTGCCATCGTCGGCACGCCCGCATACATGGCGCCGGAGCAGCTCGCCGGGCTCGACCTCGACGCGCGCGCCGATCAGTTCTCCTTCGCAGTCACGCTGTGGGAGCTGCTGTACGGCGTGCGACCGTTCCGCGGTGCGAGCCTGGCCGAGCTCGCCGCGGCGGTGCTCGACGGTCGCGTGAGCGCGACGCCGCCGGGCGCACGGGTGCCGGCGTGGCTGCGCGCCGTGGTCTTGCGCGCGCTCGCGGGTGATCCCGCGGCGCGCCATGCCAGCGTCGAGGCGCTGCTCGCCGCGCTGGCGCGCGATCCGACGCGCCGCCGCCGGCAGCTCGCGGCGGCGATCGGCGGGATCGCGATCGCCGGCGGCGCGGTGATCGGCAGCCGCGTCGTCACCGGGCGCCGCATCGAGGCGTGCGCGGCCGAGCAGGACGCCGCGCTCGACGGGGTGTGGCACGCCGGTGCGCGCGCGTCGATCCACGAGATCCTCGAGGCCGCGCCCGCGGGCCTGGGCGAGACGACGTGGTCCAAGCTCGAGCCGCGGCTCGACGCGTACGCGCTGGCGTGGCGCGAGGCCGCGCGGGCGCAGTGCCGCAGCGGTGTCGAGCGGCCCGACGATCCCCAGCGCCGCGACGCCGAGATCTGTCTGCAGGAGCGCCGCGGCGCGTTCGCGGCGCTGTTGGGCTCGATGCAGGGCAGCGGCACCAGCCTGGTCGCGACCGCGGTCCCCAGCGCCATCCGACTGCCGCGGGTCGAGTCCTGCGCCGATCCGCAGTACCTCGCGCAGCATGTCATGCGGCCCGACGATCCCGAGCTCGCCGCCGCCACGGATCCGCTGTACGCGCGGCTGGCCGAGGTCACGGCGCTGCAGGAGGTCGCGGCCTACGCCGAGGCGGACGACGAGGCCCGCACGCTGCTGCAGGACGCGGGTGCGCTGGGCTTCCGCCCGCTCATCGCACAGTCGGAGCTGCGCGCCGGCATCGTCGCGGGTCTGGTCGGGAATCGCACGCGCAAGGCCGAGCTGCTGCGCGCGGCCTACTACGACGGCGCCGGCGCGGGCATCGACGAGGTCGCGTACGAGGCCGCGCAAGCGCTGGTGTTCGCCGAGGGCAACGAGCTGGGCCGTGGCGACGCGGCGCTCGAGTGGGGCCGCCACGCGAGCATGATCCTCGATCGCATGGGTGAACCACCGCAGTCGCTGCGGCGCGCCGCCGTGGCTGCTGCCATCGGCATCGAGTACGACAGCCTCGGGCGCTGGGACGAGGCCTTGACGTCGCTGACGTTCGCGCTCGAGATCCGCGAGCGCGAGCTCGGCCCCGAGCACCCCGACGTCGGCGCGACCCTCGGGGGCATCGGCCTGGTCCACTACGCCCGCGCCGACTACGCGCGCGCGCGACCGCTGCTCGAGCGCGCGCTGTCGCTGCGCGAGCAGACCCTGGGTGCCGAGCATCCGGTGGTCGCGTTGGCGCTCAACAACCTGGGCATGGTCGAGCTGGCGCAGGCGGACTACGCCGCGGCCCGCGATCACCTGCAGCGCGCGCTCGCCTTGATCGAGCGCGATCAGGGCCGCGAGCATCCCAACGTCGCCATCGCACTCAACAACCTCGGCGTCGCGCTGCGCGACCTCGGGGCGCTCGACGACGCGGTCGCCGCGTTCGAGCGCGCCGAGGCGATCTGGGCCCACAACGACGGTCCGGACCTGGGCGACCGCGCGCTCGCGCTCGACAACCTCGGCACCATCGCGCGCATGCGTCACGACTACGATCGCGCGGCCGCGCTGCATCGCCAGGCGCTCGAGGTCCGCGAGCGTGCGTTGGGGCCGCGGCACCGCGACGTGGGCGTGTCGCTGTACGGCCTGGGCAAGGCCGAGGCCGAGCGCGGGCGCGTGACCGAGGCCACCGCGCTGCTCGAGCGGGCGCTGGCCGTGCTCGAGCACGACGCCGACGCGCACCTGCGCGGACAGGTCCGCGGCGCGCTCGCGCGAGCGATCGTCGATGGCGGTGGCGATCCGGTGCGCGCACGCCAGCTCGCGACCGTGGCGCTGACCGAGCTGCGATCGGTCGGCGTGCCGGCGCAAGACGAGGCCACCGCGCTGGCGCAGTGGCTCGAGCGACAGCCGTGACCCGGACTCACGCGCCGTGCATGCGTCGCGCGAGTCGCGGTGCGAGCAGCAGCACCACCGCGCCGGCGCCCACGCCGATCCAGCCCAGCAGTCCGAACAGCGACGCGTAGATCGAAAGCGCCTGCGGCAGCGGTGTGTCGGCGGGCATGGCCGCGAGCGTGCCGAAGCGGCCCGCGAGGATCTCGCCGAAGGCCGAGGCGAGAAACCACGTCCCCATCATCAGCGACACGATGCGCGGCAGCGACAGCGTGGTCACGGCCGAAAGTCCGATCGGCGAGAGCATCATCTCGCCCACCTCGATCACCAGATACGCCAGCACCAGCGACCACAGCCCCGCGAGCCCCTCGGCACCGGGCAGTCGCGCGCCCAGCCACAGCGCCCAGGTCGCCAGGCCCGCGCACACCAGCGCCCAGCCGAACTTCGCCGGCGTGCTGGGACTGCGGCCGCGGCGGGCCAGCGCCGGCCACAACCACGCGAACACCGGCGAGAGCGCGAAGATGAAGAGCGAACCCAACCCGGTCAGCTGCGCGGCGGTCCACTCGATGCCCAGTCCGTGGCGATCCATCGCGCGATCGCTGAACGCGTTCCACGAGCCGTAGCTCTGCTCGTACAGCGTCCAGAACACCACGCTGGTGCCCGTCAGTGCGCACAGCACCAGCATCTGATCGCGCTGCACGGCGGTGGCCTCGCGCCGCAGCACCCGCGCGAGCCACAGCGTCAGCGCGAGCGTGAGCGTGACCGCGACCAGCTCGGTCGCGGTGATGCCGTCCTCGTCGGAAAACGGCAGCTCGGCCTGCAGCAGCCGCCACACGACGATCACGGTCGCGAGCACGCCCAGCGCGATCCACTGCTGGCGCGTGCGCCCCAGCGCCCCGCGCTGTCGCAGCGCCGCCGGGTCGGGCGGCTCGGCGCAGCCGTGCAGGTGCGGCTGTCCGCGCAGGAACCCGACCAGGCCGGCGAGCATGCCGATGCCGGCGGCGCCGAAGCCCCAGCCCCAGCCGTAGGTCTCGCCGAGCCAGCCGCACACCAGGCTCGAGGCGAACGCGCCGACGTTGATGCCGAGGTAGAACAGCGTGAAGCCCGAGTCGCGCCGCGGATCGTCGGCGGCGTAGAGCCGGCCGACGATGGTCGAGACGTTGGGCTTGAGCAAGCCGACGCCGACGATGATGAGCGACAAGGACAGGTACAGCACCTGCAGCGCGGCGTCGTCGCGCACGACCACGCCGTCGCGCACGAACGCGGCGTGGCCCTCGTAGACCATGCCGCAGTGCCCCAGGGCCAGCAGCACGCCGCCGGCGACCACGGCCTTGCGCATGCCCAGGTGGCGATCCGCGAGCACGCCGCCGAGCACCGGCAGCGCGTAGGCGAGGCCGCCGTAGGTCCCGATCAACAGGTAGCCGCGCGCGTCGTCGAAGCCGTGGTACTTCGTGAGGTAGAAGAACAGCAGCGCCTTCATGCCGTAGAAGGAGAAGCGCTCCCACAGCTCGGTGAAGAAGCAGTGGAACAGCCCGCGCGGGTGGCCCCACCACGTGGCGCCGTCGGCAGGCGGAGGCGGCACGGCCGAGGGCGCGGGCGTCACGGCCGCAGAGCATCGCACGGGCGCGCGCGGCTCGGCGCCGTGGCATGATGGCGCGCCGCCCGTGCGCTACGAAGGTCGCATCTACCGCCCGCCGTCGGAGGCCGACGCGCTGATCCTCCAGGCCACGATCGGCTGCTCGTGGAACCACTGCACGTACTGCGACATGTACAGCGACAAGCAGTACCGCGTGCGCGCGCTGGACCAGAGCCTCGCGGATCTCGACGCGGCCGGGGCCCTGCTGCAGCGCAGCGGGCAGCGGGTCGACAAGCTCTTCGTCGCCGATGGCGACGCGTTGGGCATGCCCATGGACCACTGGCTGCCGCTGCTGCAGCGCGCGCGCGCACGGCTGCCGTCGCTGCGACGGGTGTCGTGCTACGCGATGGCGCGCAACGTCGCGGCCAAGACCGACGACGAGCTCGCGGCCCTGCGTGCCGCCGGGCTCACGCGGCTGTACATCGGGCCCGAGTCCGGCGACGACGCGACCCTGCGCGCGATCGCCAAGGGCGACGACGCGGCCGCGCACGTCGAGGCGGCCCGGCGTGCCCGCGCCGCGGGCCTGGAGCTCAGCGTGATCGTGTTGCTGGGCATCGCCGGTGAACGCAGCGACGAGCACGCGCGCGCGACCGCGGCGCTCATCACCGCGATGGACCCCGAGTTCTTCGCGGCGCTCACCGTCACGGTCGTGCCCGGCACGCCGCTGGCGAAGCTGCAGTCGCGCGGGCGCTTCGAGGTGCCGCCGGTGCCGGCGCTGTTGCGCGAGCTGCGGACGCTGGTCGAACACGCGCGGCCCCGCGACGCCATGTTCCGCACCAACCACGCCTCGAACTACCTGCCGCTGGGCGGGCGCCTGCCGGCCGATCGCGAGCGCATCGTCGCGGTCATCGACGCCGCGCTCGACGGTCGGATCCCGCTGCGGCCCGAGCGGACGCGCGGGCTGTGAGCCGCGCCCACCGCCCGCGATCGCCGGGCGTGCGCCTGCCGTGAACGCGTGTGCAGCGGCGCCATGGGGTACGATCGCGAGCACACATGACCGGATCGTCGTGGACCGACGCCCAGCTCGACGCCCTGCGGCAGATCGGTGATCCGCTGGCCGACGACATCGTCGGCGAGATCTTCGCGACCGGTGAGGTCGACGCGGTGCGGACGCTGCTCAAGCACCTGGTCGACCACGAACATCCGCTGCTGGTGCCGCCCGAGCGCGCGCTGCCGCCGGCGCTGCTGGCCCACGTCGAGCGCTACTTCGCGGCCAGCGACGCCGCGCTGCCGTCGCTCGACGCCGCGCGGATCGACGCGGGCGAGGCGATGTTCGAGCTGCACGGGCTCGAGATCCTCATGGTGCTGGGCTGCTACTCGCTGCCGGCGTCGTACACCGCGCGCAAGGGCGTGCACGTGCTCGCGCAGACCGGTCGGCTCGAGTCCGACCCCAAGCGACGCCTGATCGAGACCACGCAGATGGTCGTCGACGTGATGTCCGAGGGCGGGCTGGCGCTGGGCGCCGACGCGCGAGGCCACGGCCGCGGCGTGCGTGCGGCGCAGAAGGTCCGGCTGATGCACGCCGCGGTGCGGCGCATGATCCTGGTCCGCGGCGGCCGCGACTGGCTCGCGCAGTACGACGTGCCGATCTGCCAGGAGGATCTGGCGGGCACGCTGATGACCTTCACGCAGGTGGTGCTCGACGGTCTCGATCGCCTCGGCGCGGAGGTCACGCTGCCGCAGCGCGAAGCCTATCTGTACGCGTGGTCGGCGGTCGGGCGCATCATGGGCATCACCGAGCCGCTGATCCCCGCCGATCTCGCCGCGGCGCGGACGCTGACCGACACGATCAAGCGGCGTCAGATCGGTCGCAGCGACGCCGGCGACGTGATGACCGCGGCGCTGCTGGAGATGATGCGCAAGACCCTGCCCAGCCGGCTGCTGGGCGGGCTGCCGCCGACGCTGTTGCGCTTCTTCCTGCGCGAGGACGCGCGCTACCTCGCGATCCCACGGCGCGACTGGACCGAGGTCCTCGTCGCGGCGATGCACGGCTTCACCGTGCTGGTCGATCGCGTGTTCGGCTTCACGCGGCTGTCACGGCGGCTCACCCGGGCGTTCAACCGCCGCCTGATCACCGCGCTGCTCGCGGTCGAGGTCGGGCCCAACCGGCCCACCTTCGACATCCCCGATCACCTCGCGCGACGTTGGGGCGTGCCCCCGGGGGCGCCGGACTGACGTGCATCCGCTGTACGGCAGCGCGTGGGATCCCAGCCGCGTCGATCCGGCCGCGTTCGACGTGTGGAGCTGGTTCAACCTCGTCGGCGCGGGCGGTTGCATCTGCTGGGTCATCGCGTACCTCGCGATCGTGCGCCAGAGCCATCGCGATCGCGCCAACGGCCTGCCGATGGTCGCGGTGGCGCTCAATTTCTCGTGGGAGCTGCTGGCCTCGTTCGTGTTCCCCAACCCGGTCGCGCTGTGGCACGCGTTCGATCGCGCGTGGCTGGTGGTCGACGTCGTCATCGTGGCCCAGACCCTGCGCTACGGCGCGGCCTACCAGCGCCTGCCGCAGCTGCGGCAGCACTTCGTCGCGGTGTTCGTGCTGGTGTTCGTGCTCGGGCTGGTCGGCCAGTACACCTTCGTCGCCGACTACCCCGACCGGCTGGGCCTGGTCGCGGCGTTCATGATCAACGTGATCATGAGCGTGTTGTTCGTGATCATGGCGCTCGAGCGCGGGCCCGGCGGTCCGGGGCTGTCGCGCGCGGGCGCGTGGTTCAAGATGCTCGGCACCGCCGGCACCTCGATCGAGTGTCACTTCGTCGTGCGCATGGTCGACCCCGAGCTGCGCGGGCTGGGCTTTCTGACCTTCACCTGCGTCACGATCTTCGTGTTCGACTGCGTCTACATCGCGCTGGTCAGCCGCCGGGCGCCCGCGTGACGCGGTCGGGGCCGCCGGCGTCGACATGCACGGCATCGAGCGCGCGTCGGGCCGCGCGCGCGTGGTGGGCCGCGCCGCATCGCAGCGCCAGATCCAGCGCGCGCTCGAGGTGACCGCGGCCGGGCTCGGTCCCGGCACCGCGCAGGCGCCCCAGCTCGAACTCCGCCTGGGCCTGCACGAAGCGCAGCGCCAGGCGCTTGGCCGCGACCAGGGCCTGCTCGAGGCCGTCGCTGGCGCGCTCGCGCTCGCCCAGCACCAGATCGAGCTGGGCCGCGAACAGCAACGCCGGCGCCTCGCCGACCGGGTGCTTGCGGGCCCACGTCGCCATCGTGCGCGCGTGCGCGCGGGCGGCCTCGACCAGCTTGGGGTCGGGATCGACGCGCAGCGCCGCGAGCAGGGCCTCGGCCGGGCCCGCGAGCACGTGGCCGCACGGCGGCGGGATCGCGATCGCATGCTCGGCGACGTAGCGGTTGGTCGCGAGTGCACCGTCGCGCGCGCGGCCGCGGTCGCCGCCCCACGCCCACGCGTAGCAACGCGTCGCCTGCACGAAGGCCTCGCCCAGCAGGTACTGCGCGCCGACCCGTGCGGCACCGTCGGCCAGCAGCAGCTCGGCCTCGTCGAAGCGACCGAGCATGCACAGCGCCAGCGCCTGACCGCACAGCAGCGAGTGCTCGTGCTCGGGCGTGCTGACGGTCAGCAGCTCCTGTGCGCGGCAGTAGTGCGCGAGCATCGACTCGAAGTTGCCGAGGTGGAACTCGCACTGGCCGGCGAAGCCCTCCGACAGCGCCAGGCCCAGCTGGTAGTCCGCGCGCTCGGCCGCGGCGTAGCCGTCGTCGAGCAGCGACTTGCAGCGCTCGAAGGCACCGACGCCCAGCAGCGACGCGCACTCCATCTGCGTGGCCTCGACCAGCGCGGTGGGATCGTCCTGCGCGCGCGCGGCCGCGCTGGCGCGGCCGAAGTAGCGCTCGGCCAAGCGCGCCAGGCCCAGGTACGACGCCGAGTAGCCCATCACCGCGAGCGCGTACGGTACGGGCTTGCCTGCGCGCTCCGACAGGTTCGCGGCCAGCAGCGAGCACGCGAGGATCCGCGGCATGTCACCGCTGTAGGTCGAGAGGTTGGCCAGCCGGCCGGCGGCGTGGGCGGCCTCGTGCAGCTCGGCACGGCGACGCTCGCGGCGCGCGACCACGCGGCTGCCGACCACGAGCAACACCAGCTGCAGCGTCACCAGCCGCAGCAGCAGCCACAGCCAGCCCGCGCGTCCGCCCGGCAGCGGGCGTCCGCCCTCGCGCAGCGCACTCGCGAGCTGCTCGACCGCGCGCGACAGATCGCCCAGCACGTAGTGGGCCTCGCCGAGCATGCGATGCTGCTGCATGCGCGCGAGCGGCTCGGGTCGGGCATGCTCGCGCAGCTCGACCGCGCGCGACAGCAGCCGCACCGCGTCGCGATAGCCACCGTTGTCGAGCGCTTGCGCGCCCGCGACCGCGCAGTGCTCGGCCTCCTCGCGCAGCTCGCCGGCCTCGTGGAAGTGGTGCGCGAGCGCGTGGGCCTGGGCCTGGGCCTCGCCGGCCTCGACGATGGCGCGGCCGATCTGCAGGTGCAGCGTGCGGCGGCGCTCGGGCCCGAGCTCGCCCAGCACGTACTCGCGCAGCTTGTCGTGGCGGAAGCGCCAGCGCTCGTCGCTGCGCTCGAGCACCGCGCACGCCGCCGCGTGTTCGACGAAGCGCGCCAGCGACTCGGGTTCGTCGAGTCGCGCGAGCAGCTCGAGGTCGAGCTCGCGTCCCGCGACCGCGGCGCGCTCGAGCCACGGCCGAGCCCACGGCTCGATGCGCTCGATGCGACGCCGCATCACCCGGCGCACGCCACCCGCGTCGACCGACGGCGGCAACGCGGCGCGACCGACCGCCTGCAGCTCGCCGACCTCCTCGGCGAGGTAGCGCATGACCTCGACCAGCAGCAGCGGGTTGCCCTCGCTCTCGCGATCGAGCAACGCCGCCAGCGGCTCGGCCGCGCTCGCGCCGGTCATCGCCTGCGCGAGCTCGGCGATGGCGGCGCGCGACAGCGGTGCGAGCGTGAGGCACTTGGCCGCCGGCAACGCCGTGGGCAGCTGCGGCGCCTCGTCGACGCGGTAGCTGCCGACCACCAGCACCGGCAGGCCCGCGAGCTGGCCGCTGAGCCGCTCGAGCAGATCGATGCCCTCGCTGCCCGACCACTGCAGGTCGTCGAGCAACAGCAGCAACGGCGAGCTCAGCGAGCGCAGCGCATGCACGGTCGCGCGCAGCAGGCGTTGCTGCGTGCTCTGGGCGTCGAGCTCGGGCGCGACCTTGGTCGCGCGCCCACGCAGCGCGTCGATGTCGGGCACCAGCGGCGCGAACACGGCCGCGCCGAGGTCGTCGCTGGCGCACAGCGCCAGCGCTCGGAAGCACTCGCGCCACACCTCGTAGGGGCGGCCGCCCTCGGCACGGCACTGGCCGCGCACGACCATCGCGCCGCGGGCCACGGCCTCGGCGCGCAGCTCGTCGAGCAGCCGCGACTTGCCCACGCCGCTCTCGCCGGCGACCAGCCACAGCTCGCCGGCGCCGTCGAGGCTGCGGCGCAGCGCGTGCACCAGCGCGGTGCGCTCGTGTTCGCGGCCGGCGAACCGAGCGGTCCGCAGCGCGCTCTCGCGGGTCTCGACCGTCTCGCGCGCGATCGCGGCGCGGGTGCTGGTCGCGAGCGCGCGCAGGGCCGCGGCCGCCGAGGCCGGTCGCGCGTCGGGCTCGGGCGACAGCAGCTTCGCGACGATCTCCGCCAGCTCGGCCTCGAGCGCGGCGAGGTCGAGCCGCGGACCGGAGATGCTCGCGTCGACGACCTCGCTCGGTGACGCCGCGAGCGTGGGCCGACGACCGAGCAGCAGCTCGTGCGCGAGCACGCCGACGGAGTACAGATCGGCCCGTGGATCGCGGGCCTCGCCCAGCAGCAGCTCCGGCGCGACGTAGGGCGTGGCGGCCTCGCTGGGCGCGCCGTGGCCCAGGCACGGCGTGGTGTCGACGATCTTGAGCTGGCCGTCGACCACCATCACGCTCTCGCGCGACAGCTGCCCGTGCACCAGCGCATGGCCGTGCAGCGAGTCGAGCGCGCGCAGCAGCTGGGCCACCAGCGCCAGCTGCATCGGCTGCGGTTGATCGCGACCCCACTCGAGCCAGTCGACCGCGCCGTCGAAGTGTTCGAGCGCGAGGTAGGGCTCGCCGTGCTCGCGACCCTGCTCGAGCACCGCCGCGAGGCCGGGGTGCTGCAGCGCGACCAGGCGGCGCAACCGTTCGCGCAGGGTCTCGTCGTCGGGCAGCTCGGGCGGCAGACGGTGGATCGCGACGGTGCGGCGGGTCAGCCGGTCGCGCGCGATCACGGCGCGCTCGCCCCCGGCGTCGCCGCGCAGCTCGTAGCGCCGTGCGAACAGCGGGCCGACCGGCTCGACCGGGCGCACCAGCTCGAGCTCGCCGCGCTCGCGTCGCAGGCGCGTGAGCACGTCGAGCAGCTCGCCCATCGACGGGAAGCGTGCGTCGGGATCGACCGACAGCCCGCGACGCAGCACCCGCAACAGCCACGTCGGCACCGGTCGATCCTCGGGCGGACGCCGCAGCTCGCCACCCATCACGCGCGTGGCGATCGCGGCGGCTCCGGTGCCGCCGAAGGGGCGCTGGCCGAACAGGCCCTCCCACAGCGCGACGCAGAAGGCGAACTGATCGGTGCGGTGATCGATCGCGAGCCCGCGCCACTGCTCCGGGGCCATGTACGCGGGCGTGCCCATCACCGCGCCGGTCACGGTCAACCGCTCGACCACGTCGGCGGCGGCGCCCTCGGCCGGGCTCACCAGCGCCGAGCGGCCCGCGGCGCCCGGTGGCGTGGCCTCGGGCGTCAGCTCGCGATCGACGTCGACGCGGCGCGCGAGCCCGAAGTCGAGCACGCGCACGCGGCCATCGTCGCCGACCAGCACGTTGTCGGGCTTGAAGTCGCGGTGGATGATGCCGGCGGCGTGCGCTGCCGCGAGGCCCTGGCCGGCGTCGCAGAAGCGCTCGAGCACGCCGCGCCAGGTGCGGGGGCGGTGCTTGAGCCAGCGGCGCAGGTTGACGCCGTGGACCAGCTCCATCGCGATGAAGATGCGATCGTCGAAGGTGCCGACGTCGTAGATCGTGATGACGTTGGGGTGCGACAGCTTGGCCATCGCCCGGGCCTCGCGCAGCAGCCGAGCCCGCGCCGGCGCGGCGTCGGCGGCGGAGCTGCGCAGCAGCTTGATCGCGACGTCGCGATCGAGCTCGGCGTCGTAGGCCGCGAAGACCACGCCCATGCCGCCCTCGCCGAGCTTGCGCCGCACCGCGAAGCGGCCGATGTGGCTCGGCGCGGGCGCGCCCGCGTCGGCCTCGAGCTCGTCGCCACCGTCCGAGACGTCCGGTCGCGTGAGGCGGCTCGTCGGCTCCACCGTCGCCGGATCATCGCACGTCTGGCGACCGCGCGATCAGGACAGTCGCAGGCCCGCGGGCAGGGAGTCGCCGAACATGCGCCCGCGATCGCCCTCGGACAGCTCGGCGCCCCGCAGCACCATCTCGATCCACGACGCCGGCGCCTTGATCTGGACCAGCCGATCGGCCACTGCCTGGCGCAGCGCCGCACCGACGTCGCGCGCGGCGTCGCCGGTCCGTCGCGCGATGGCGGCGGCCGCGAACGCGGCACCCTCGGCGGTGCCGAGATCGAGCGCGAGCAGCCGCTGCAGCCACGGCTCGACCATCGCCGGCGGCACCACGGTCGCGTCCGACGCCAGCGGCACCCGGGCGCCGACGCGGCCGACGGCCCACCACGAGCCGAGCTTGTCCGCGCGCTCGAGCAACAGCTCGCCGAGCTCGCGCTTGTCGTCGGCGTCGATGCGCTCGAGCGCCGCCGCCAGCTGCATCATCTCGATCACGCCGTGCTTGTGTGGGCCCGCCGGAGCGGGCGCGTCGCCGCGGCGCAGCAGCCACGGCCGCAGCGTCGCGTACAGCGCCCGCTGTTGCTCGCTCGACAGGCCCGCGGCGAGCTGCCGCCACAGGATCCACCACTGCGCCCAGTTGGCCTTGCTGCGGTGGTGCGGTCCGGGCTCGAGCGTGGGCCACATCGCGGCGATGCGGGCCTCGTCGCCGGGCATGCCGCAGCCAGGGCGCAGCGCCCAACCCAGCAGCCGCAGCCAGTTGAGCTCGTGGGCCTCGCTGCGCGCGGCCGCGGGCGCGAGCTCGAGGCAGGCGTCGGCGAGACCGCGGCAGGTCGCGGCCGACCACTGGCCGCGCGGACCCAGCACCGCCTCGATCGCCGCGCGCAGCTGCTTGAGCGCGGCGGCGTCGTTGCCCGACAGCGTGCGGGCCAATCGCTCGCGCGCGGCGGGCAGCTCGGGCGCGGCTGCGGCCGCACGCGTGGGCGCGGTCGCGGGCGCCTCGGTGGGCGCGGGCTCGTGCAGCGCGAACTCGAGGCGCCAGCGACGGGGCGGCAGCGCGATGGTCACCAGCGACAGCTCGAGTGCGCCGTGATCGGACAGCGTCGCGCGCAGCGTCACCGGCACCGTCGGCGAACCCTCGCCGCGGTTGGGATCGCGCAGCACCGTCTGCAGCGGCGGCAGCGGCTCGAGCTCGTCGTCGCCGGCGCGCACCAGCGTGCCGGGGGCATCGACGCGATCGGCGGTCGAGACCAGCAGCGGGAACGACACCGGGCGATCGAGCAGCAGCTCGAAGCTGCGATCGGGGACCTCGACGGTCGCGCCGGGCTCGAGCCCGCGCGGCGCCACGCACAGCGCCGCGTCGCCCTCGCGCGTGTGCACGCCGATGTAGTACGCGCGCGGCGTGCCGCCCGAGATGAGCTCGCCGATGCCGCGCCGCGCCAGCACCGAGCGCACCGCGCCGTGGGCGACCGCGAGATCGAGCGAGGTGTGCTCGAGCCGCGGCAGCTCCGCGCCGTACCAACCCGCGAGCACGGCCATGAGTCGATCGACCAGCGCCGGGGCCTTGAACACGCCGCCGTTGAGCAGCACGCGATCGGGCCGCGGCAAGCCCTCGAGCACGGTCGCGCCCGCGGCGGTGGCCGCGGCGGCGTGCCGCCGCAAGAACGCGCACACGTGGCGCACGATCGCGGTGTCGCTGGTGAACGGCAGGCCGAGCGTGGTCAGGCCCGCGCGGGCGCTGCGGCTGGCGATCTCGGTGGGGCCGGTGTGCGGTGCGAAGCCGTCGAGCAACACCGCGACGGCCTCGTCGCGATCGATGGCGATCGATCGCGTGTTGCCGACCAGCCGCGAGCCGCGGCCCTGCAGCGCCACGAAGGCCTGCGGCGGCGCGTCGGCGGCGAGCAGGGTCTCCTTGGCCACTCGCGCCGACTGCACCAGCGACGACCACACCGTCGCGTCCTCGGGCCGCGCGACGCCGGCCTTGCCCAGCGCGAACATGGCCAGCGCCGCGTCCATGTTGTCGCCGCCGAGCATCAGGTGCCCGCCGACCGCGATGCGTTCGATGCGATCGTCGCCGTCGCCGTCGCGCACGCGCAGCAGCGTCAGGTCGGTGGTGCCACCGCCGACGTCGATCACCAGCACCAGCCGCGCATCGCCCAGGCGCGCGCCGAGATCGTCGGCGTGGGCGCCGAGCCAGTCGTAGAATGCCGCCTGCGGCTCCTCGAGCAGGCGCACCTCGCCCAGTCCGGCCGCCCGCGCGGCGGCGGCGGTCAGCTCGCGCGCACCCTCGTCGAACGACGCCGGCACCGTGACGACCACGTCCTGCTCGGCGAGCGGGGCCTCGGGGTGCTCGTGGGCCCACGCGCGCTGCAGGTGCGCGAGGTACTCGACCTGCGCTTGCCACGGCGAGACGTGCGGCTCCGACTCGGGCGCGTTCCACGGCAGGATCGGCGCGCGGCGATCGACGCCGCCGTGGCAGATCCAGCTCTTGGCCGACGCGACCAGGCGACCGGGGACCTTGGCGCCCAGGCGTCGCGCGGCCTCGCCGACGACGTGCTCGGCCTCGCCCCACGGCAGGCTGCGATCGGCGGCCGCGAGCTCGCCGCCTGCGGGCAGGTACAGAAACGACGGCAGCAGGGGCTGCGCCGCGAGCTCACCGGGCGCGACCAGCTGCGGGATCGCCATCGTGCGCACGCGCGGCTCGTCGATGCGCGCCCACGAGAGCGCGCAGTGGGTGGTGCCCAGGTCGATGCCGACGGCGTAGCGGGCCTCGGTCATGCGCGTGCGAGAAGGAGTACCACGCGGCCGAGCGCCGCGCGCGTCAGCGGCCGCGCACGTCGAAGCTGAGCTTCCAGCGCTGGCCGCCGTCCTCGACCGCGGACAGCTCGAGCGTGCCGACCTCGGTCACGCGCGCGTGCAACCGCACGGTGACCACGGTCTCGGGTGCACCCTCGGGCGCGGGCAGCACGGTCTCGATCGGCGACAGCTCGGTCAGCTCCGCGGGCGACACCGTCGCGCCGACCACGTCGTCGCGGCGCGTCGACGAGCCGAAGAAGCGGAACGTGACCTCCTCGCCGAGCACCAGTCCGAAGGGCTGCGGCAGCTCGAGCTCGCTGCCCTCCTCCATGCCGAAGGGCGCCACGCACACCGCGTCGATGCGCGGCGGCACGCCCGGGACCGCGAGCTCGAGGCGCTCGATGCCGATGTAGTGTGCCTGCGCGGTGCCGCCGCGGATGCGCACGCCGCCCTCGCGTCGCACCTGGGCGTAGTGGGCCGCGCCGCGGCACACCGCGAGCTCGGCGTCGCTGCCCTCGAGCAGCTTGGGCGGCGGTGCACCGACCGACGCGAGCCACGCTGCGACGACCTCGCGGATGCGCGCGCGCACCGACGGCGCGCGCGTGACCCCGCCGTTGAAGAGGATCGCGGTCGGTCGCGCGAAGCCGTCACCGCCGGGCGCACGGGCGAGGAACGCCGCGAGGTGGCGCGTGATCGCGGCGTCGGCAGGGTAGGGCAGACCCAGGCTCTGCAGGCCCGCGCGTCGCGGGTTCTGCGGCCGCGCGTCGATGGGCACCGCGGGCAGGAAGCCCTCGAGCACGACCTCGTCGACGACCTCGCGCGACAGTGCGGTGCGCAAGGTGTTGCCCAGCAGGCGGCTGCCGCGACCGGCGATCGCGATCGGCAGCTCGCGGGCGTCGCCACCCAGCAGCGCCTCCTTGGCAGAACGACACGCGTGGGTCAGCGCGCGCATCTGCCACTCGTCGAGCGCGTGGCCGTCCTTCTCGAGCCGACCCCGCAGCGCCCACGCCAGCGCGAGGTCCATGTTGTCGCCGCCGAGCAGGATGTGATCGCCGACCGCGACGCGCTCGAGCGCGAGCACGCCGTCGTGCTCGTGCACCGCGATGAGCGAGAAGTCGGTGGTGCCGCCGCCGACGTCGACCACGAGCACGAGGTCGCCGACGCCCAGCACGTCGCGCCAGCGCGGGCCCTGCTGCGCCAGCCAGTCGTACATCGCGGCCTGCGGTTCCTCGAGCAGCGTCGGCGTCGGCAGGCCCGCGAGCTCGGCGGCCTCGACCGTCAGCTCGCGTGCGACCGCGTCGAACGATGCCGGCACCGTGAGCACGAGGTCGTGCTCCGGCAGCGGCGTGTTGGGATGGGCTTGCTCCCACGCCGCGCGCAGGTGACCGAGGTAGCGCGCCGCGGCCTGCACCGGCGAGAGCTTGGGCACCTCGGCGGGCGACTGCCACGGCAGGATCTCGCCCTGACGATCGACGCCGCTGTGCGACAGCCAGCTCTTGGCCGACGACACCAGCCGCGCCGGCGTGGTCGCGCCCTGATCGCGGGCGAAGCGACCCACGACGTCGCGCGCCTGCGGCACCCACGGCAGCGCGAACGCCCCGGCGGCGAACTGTTCGGGCGCCGGCAGGAACAGGAACGAGGGCAGAAGCGGCTGCGGTGCGACCTCGCCGGGCGCGACGATCTGCGGGATCGGCAGCACCTGCGGCCGCGCGTGCGGATCGTCGGCGAACGCCAGCGCGCAGTTGGTCGTGCCGAGATCGATGCCGACCGACAGGCTCATGACGCGCCGAGCTCGACTTCGGCCGGCGCGAGGATGCGCGCGTCGTGGCCGGGGTTGGCGCTGGGCAGGTGCACGGCCTTGGCCAGCCAGCCATGGTGCGCGAGCGTGCCGCGGTACGGCGGGTTGCCCACGACGTTGCCGGTCACGCGGATCCGCGCCGCGTCGTAGCCCGCGGGCAGCTCGATCGCGGCGCCCTCGGCCTCGGGGCGCACGGGCGTGAGCTCGACCAGCTTGCCCAGCGCGCGACCGCAGCCCTCGTGCACCACCCGCGCGGCCGCGCCCACGTCCGCGTCGCTGAAGCCGGTGACGTCCTCACGCAGGAAGTCGATGAGGCGTCCCTCGCGCTGCAGCACCGCGAGCAGCTGCAGCGCCGCGCTCGTGTCGGGCTCCGCGACAGGCTCCGCGGTCCGTTCGGCCACCGGCTTGGTCTCGGCAGGCGGAGGCAACGGCGCTGGCGCGGGCTCGCGCTGGGCCTGCTCGACGCGCGCCGCGAACACGCCGTCGAAGAGCACGCGCCAAGGAAGCACGAAGGCGAGCCAGAGCCGAGCGACGAATCCGAGTGGTTCCACGGTGCGTGGCCTCCGCGAGCGGCCAAGGGATAGCGCAGCTGCCGGCGGCTTGTCGCGACGGCGCCCGGGGCCGCTGCTGGACGGGTGCCGTGGCGGCGCGCGGCCGATCGGCCGACGGGCCTCGCGGGCTCGCGGAACGCGCGGCACGAGCTGCGAAAAAAAAATCCACCGTCGGGATCGATCGGGCCGCTCGCCCCACAAACCCGATGTGAACCCCGACGCGACCCGGCTCCGCTGGTGCGCGCGCCTTCGCGGGCGCGTTCATCAACCGGCTTTCGCGCGGAGGGAGTTCCCTGCGCGGTAGGATGCGGCCCGAGGACGGGCTGCCTTCGATTCGGAGCCGCACCCCTGGCGCGATCGGCGAGGACCCGTCGATCGCGCCGCCCTTGTTTTTGCCATCGCGCCGGCGCGGCCGCGTCAGCGACGATCGGCCAGCACCGGAAAGCGCGTGCGCGCGTCGGCGACGACCTCGGTGTCGACGCGCGCGAGCAGCATCGTCTCCTGGCCCGCGGCCGAGGCGACGATCTCGCCCCACGGATCGATGACGCGGCTGTCGCCGGCGTACTCGAGCTCGCCGCCGGTGCCGGTGCGATTGATGCCGACCACGAAGGCCTGGTTCTCGATCGCGCGCGCCTGCAGCAGCGTGGTCCAGTGCAGCCGGCGGCGCGCCGGCCAGTTCGCGACCACGAGGTAGCAGTCGCTGTCGCGCGCCAGCGTCCAGAACTCGTCGGCGAAGCGCAGGTCGTAGCAGATGAAGAGGCTGCAGCGCACGCCCTCGATGCTGACGGTCACGTGCTCGCTGCCGGCGGCGTAGTGCTCGTGCTCGCGCGCGAAGGTGAAGGGATGGATCTTGCGGTAGCGATGCAGCGCGCCGCCGGGCTCGGCCAGCACCAGCGTGTTGTACGGCCGCGGCTCGCCGGCGGCGCGCTCGGGCACGCTGCCGCAGATCCACATGCCGTGTCGCTGCGCCTGCTCGCGCAGGAACGTGACGCTGGCGCCATCGGGCGGCTCGGCCACGCGATCGGCGGCCATCGAGAAGCCGCACGCGAACATCTCCGGCAACACGCACAGCCGCGCGCCCGCGGCCGCGGCCGCGGCGATCCACGGCTGCGCGCGTGCGAAGCTGGCCTGGGGTTGCTCCCACACCGTGTCGAGCTGGATGCCCGCGACCACGATGCTGCTCACGCGCCACCTCCCGCGAGCGCGCGCAGCTGCGGCAGCGCGGCGGGCAGGCGCTCGCGCAGCCGCGCGATGCCGGCGTCGAGCACCGGGTCGGTCTTGCAGAAGGCCCACCGCACCAGGTGCCGCCCCGCGGCCTTGTCGAGATAAAACGCCGAGTTCGGGATCGCGGCCACGCCGACGTGCTCGGGCAGCGCGCGGCACAGCGCCATGTCGTCGGTCAGGCCCAGCGGGCGGATGTCGGTGCACACGAAGTACGTGCCCGCGGGGACGAGCACGCCCAGGCCCACGCTGGCGAGGCCCTCGCACAGTCGATCGCGCCGCGCCTTGTAGTCGCGCACGAAGCCGGCGAAGTACTCGTCGTCGGCGCGCAGCGCCTGCGCCATCGCGTACTGGAACGGCGTGCCGTTGCAGAAGGTCAGAAACTGGTGGACCGCTCGCAGCCGCCGCGTCAGATCGGCGCTGGCGCAGGCGTAGCCGATCTTCCAGCCGGTGAACGAGAAGCTCTTGCCGGTCGAGGAGATCATCACGGTGCGCTCGCGCATGCCCGGCAGGCTCGCCAGCGGCACGTGGGCGCCGTCGAACACCAGGTGCTCGTAGACCTCGTCGGTCACGGCGATGAGGTCGTGCTGCAGGCACAGCGCCGCGATGGTGTCCAGCTCGGCGCGGCCGAAGACCTTGCCGCTGGGGTTGTGCGGCGAGTTGAGCACCAGCAGCTTGGTCCGCGGCGTGATCGCGGCCGCCAGCGCGGCGGGGTCGAAGTCGAAGCCGGGCGCGCGCAGCGTCACGACCCGCGGCACCGCGCCGGCCAGCGCGATGGTCGCGAGGTAGCTGTCGTAGAACGGCTCGAACATCACGACCTCGTCGCCGGGTTCGAGCAGCGCGAGCATGGTCGCGGCGATGACCTCGGTGGCGCCGTGCATGACGGTGACCTCGGTCTCGGGGTCGAACGTCAGGCCGTAGAAGCGCGCGCGGTGCTCGGCGATCGCGGCGTTGAGCTCGGGCACGCCATGACTGCGCGCGTACTGGTTCTTGCCCGCAGCGATCGCGTCGATCGCCGCGCGCTTGAGGAACTCGGGCCCGTCGAAGTCGGGAAAGCCTTGCCCGAGGTTCACCGCCTGGTGCCGCAGCGCGAGCGCCGTCATCTCGGCGAAGATGGTCGTGCCGAAGCCCGCGAGCTTGCCGGACAGGGGCCCCTCGAGCTGTTGCAGTCGTGCGCTTTTCATGGTCCCTGCTGCCCTGGCCGCGCGCGTCCACGCCGGCCCAGGCGCCGGCCCGAGTGTGGCATAGTCCGTCGCGCCATGGCGATCGAGCCCACGTCCCCCACGCCGTCGAACCCTGCCACGCCCGCGAGCGGCGCTCGCAGCGAAGGTGGCAATCGCATCGCGAGCATGGCGGCCGGACTCATCGGATCGGAGATCCTCAAGATCGCCGCCGAGATCCGCACGCGCCAGCGCGAGGGGCAATCGATCTGCAACCTCACCGTCGGCGACTTCGCGCCCAGCGAGTTCCCGATCCCCGACGCGCTGCGCGACGGCGTGCTCGCGGCGCTGACCAAGGGCGAGACCAACTACCCGCCGTCGTCGGGCGTGCAGGAGCTGCGCGAGGCGGTCTCGCGCTTCTATGCGCGCGAGCTGGGCCTGCAGTATCCCGCGGCGTCGATCCTCATCGCCGGCGGCGCGCGGCCGCTGATCTACGGCACGTACCGCGCGGTCGTGGACCCCGGCGACACCGTGGTCTACCCGGTGCCGAGCTGGAACAACAACCACTACTGCCACATGGTCGGCGCGCGCGAGGTGCAGATCGACTGCGGTCCGCAGTCGCTGTTTCTGCCCACGCGCGACGCGTTGGTGAAGGCGCTGCCGGGCGCACGCCTGCTGTGCATCAACTCGCCGCTCAACCCCACCGGCACCGCGATCTCGGCCGAGGCGCTGCGTGGCATCTGCGAGGCCGTGGTCGAAGAGAACGATCGGCGCAAGCGCGACGGCTCGCGGCCGCTGTTCCTGATGTACGACCACATCTACTGGATGCTGTGCGTCGACGGTGTGCAGCACGTGACGCCGCCGGCGCTGGTGCCCGAGGTCGCGCCGTACACCATCCTCATCGACGGCATCAGCAAGGCCTTCGCCGCCACCGGTCTGCGCGTGGGCTGGGCCGCGGGTCCGGCGGACGTGATGGAGCGGATGAGCGCGTTGCTCGGTCACGTCGGCGCCTGGGCGCCGCGCGCCGAGCAGGTCGCGACGGTGGCGTTGCTCGACGATCCCGCGACCATCAGCGCGTACCTGTCGCACTTCAAGCCCGGCGTGACCGCGCGGCTGCGGGCGCTGCACGAGGGCTTCGAGGCGATGCGCCGCGAGGGCCAGCCGGTCGAGTCGCTGCCGCCCATGGGCGCGATCTACCTGACGGTGCGCATCGCTCCGTTCGGCAAGAAGACCCCGGCCGGCGTGGAGCTGCGCACCAACGAGGACGTGCGCGCCTACCTGCTCGACGCGGCCGGCTTCGCGGTGGTGCCGTTCCAGGCCTTCGGGGTGCGCGCCGACTCGGGCTGGTTCCGCCTCAGCGTCGGTGCGGTCAGCGAGGCCGAGATCCACGCCGGGATGGCCCGCGTGGCCAAGGCGATGCAGCAGCTGGCGTGACGCCTGCGACTGCGCCATGATCGCGTGCGATGGACGCACGCGGTTGGCTGTGGGGCGTGCTCGCGGTGGGCTGTGCCGGCTCGCCGCAGGAGGCCGCGTCGGTCGGGACGATCGGCAGCGCTGCCACCGGCAGCAGCGGCAGCGCCTCGGGGGACGGCGGCGACGCTCACGACGGCTCGAGCGCGGGCGGCAGCGGCAGCGCCGATGCGGGCGGCAGCAGCGGCGACTCGGCCGCGGGCAGCAGCGGCGCCGGCGGCAGCAGCAGCGGCGCCGACTCGGGCTCGAGCAGCAGCGGCGCCATCGATCCCAGCGGCGGCAGCAGCAGCGGTGCGATCGATCCCAGCGCCGGCAGCAGCTCGGGCGACGCACCGCTGGACTGCAGCGGCTGGACCATGGGCCTGTGCGCGTGCGTCGAGCAGCTGTGCTGCGTGGAGATGGACGCCTGCTTCGCCGACGACGCCTGCGCCGAGGCGGCGGCGTGCCTGCTGTCGACGTTCGACATCAATTGCGCCGGCGACCCACCGCTGCCGGGGCTGCAGGCGGTGTGGGATTGCACGCTCGCGAACTGCATCGGCGTGTGCTGACGAGCACCGCGGCAGGTCACCGCGGCGCTTCGATCGTCGGCGTCGCCGCGGCGTTCAGCCCAGGCCCAGCACGTCGGCCATGTCGTACAGACCCGGGCCCTTGTCCGCCAGCCAGCGCGCGGCCCGGAGCGCACCGCGGGCGAAGATCGCCCGGTCGGTCGCGCGGTGGACCAGCTCGAGTCGCTCGCCGGGCCCCAGGAAGTGCACGGTGTGCTCGCCGGCGCAGTCGCCCCCGCGCAGCGCGACGATGCCGATTTCCTCGGTGGTGCGCTGGGTCTCGGTGGTGTCGCGCGCACGCACGGCCACGCGCTCGAAGTCGCGTTCGGTCGCCTGCGCGATGGCCTTGCCGATGCGCAGCGCGGTGCCCGAGGGCGCGTCGCGCTTGTGGCGGTGGTGCAGCTCGAGGATCTCGGTGTCGAAGTCGGGGCCCAGGGCCCGCGCCGCGATCTGGGCCAGCTGTGTCAGCAGCGTGATGCCGACCGAGAAGTTCGCCGCGCTCACGATCGGGATCTGCTTGCCCGCGTGCCGCAGGCGTTCGCGGGTCTCCGCCGTGATGCCGGTGGTGCCGAGCACCAGCGGCACGCCGCGCTCGACGCAGCGCGCGATGTTGCCGTCGGTCGCGGCCGGCAGCGAGAAGTCGACCACGATGCTGCCGCGCGGCGGTGCCAGCTCGTCGCTGAGCACGACGCCGGACTCGGGCAGCCCCACCGATCGCGCGGCGTCCTGGCCCAGCCCCGGCGAGTCCGAGCGGTCGACCGCGCCGACCAGCGTCATGTCGTCGCTCTCCATCACCGCGCGCAGCAGGGTCTGACCCATGCGGCCGCGCGCGCCCACGATCACCACCGACAACACGCGCTCGCTCATCGCTGCAGCTCCCCTCCGAGGCCCAGCGCCTCGAGCTCGCGACGCAGCTGCGACAGCTCGCTGCGATCGTCACCCAGCGGCACGAGCGGTGTCCGCATCTCCAGCGCCATGCGGCCGAGCATCGCCATCGCGTGCTTGACCGGGATCGGACTCGAGGTCGAAAACAGCGCCCGCGTCAGCGGCAGCAGCTTGTAGTGCAGCGTGCGGGCCTCGTCCCAGCGACCGGCGCGGGCCGCCTCCACCAGACCCACGAACAGCTGCGGCACGACGTTCGAGCCCACCGAGATCACGCCGTCGCCGCCGACCACCATCAGCGGCAGCAACGTGAAGTCGTCGCCCGACAGCAGCGTGAAGTCGGGCCCGCACAGCTCGCGCACGCGGCTGGCGCGGATCATGTCGCCGGTGGCTTCCTTCACGCCCACGATGTGCGGGTGCTTGGCCAGTCGCGCGAGCGTCTCGGGCTGCAGGTCGACGCCGGTGCGGCCGGGGACGTTGTAGAGCACGATCGGCTGTCCGACCGCGTCGGCGATCTCGGTGAAGTGCGCGACCAGGCCCTCCTGCGTGGGCTTGTTGTAGTAGGGCGTGATCTGCAGCGTGCCGGCGACGCCGAGCTCCTTGCATGCGCGCGACAGCTCGATGGCCTCGCGGGTGCAGTTGGAGCCCGCGCCCGCGAGCACGGGCACGCGACCGGCGGCCGCGCGCATCACGACCTCGATCACGTGGATGTGTTCGGCGTACGACAGGCACGGCGACTCGCCGGTGGTGCCGCACGGCACCAGGCCGTGGATGCCGCCGCGGATCTGCGCCTCGACCAGGCGCACCAGCGCTTCGTCGTCGACGCGACCGTCGCGGAAGGGGGTGACGAGTGCAGTGAGTGCGCCTCGGAACATTGCGCGCGATGGTAGCACGGCTGCGTGCGGAGGTTCGGCGTGCGCTTGCCCGCACCGGGTCGCGCGCGGCCGCGCGATCGCGGCATCGCGGCGCTGCTAGTCTCGCGCCGACCATGGCAGGCTTCGATCTCACACGGCGTCGCGCGCTGCTGGCCGGCGCTGCGACCGGGACCGCCGCGCTGGCCGCGACGACGAGCGCATCCGCGGCACCGGCCGACCACCGCTGGGCCAAGTCCTACAGCGGTTCGCCCGAGCGCGGCGCGCTGCCGCCGGCCGAGCCCGGCGTCGACTACCGCCCCACCGTCACGCCCGGCGGCGCGACGCTGCCGTTTCGCGTCCGCGACGGCGTGAAGATCTTCCACCTCGTGGCCGAGGAGGTCGAGCACGAGTTCGCGCCGGGCGTGCGCGCGCGCTGCTGGGGCTACAACGGCCGCGTGCACGGCCCGACGATCGAGGCGGTCGAGGGCGACCGCGTGCGGGTGTACGTGACCAATCGCCTGGGCGCGCCCACGACGGTCCACTGGCACGGGATCTTCCTGCCGTGTGGCATGGACGGCGTGGGCGGACTGACGCAGCGATCGATCGCGCCCGGCGAGACCTTCCGCTACGAGTGGACCTTCCGCCAGCACGGCACGTTCATGTACCACTCGCACCACGACGAGATGACGCAGATGGCGATGGGCATGCTCGGCATGATCGTCGTGCACCCGCGCCGTCCGCCGCCGGGCTACGAGGTCGATCGCGACTTCGTGATGATGCTCAGCGAGTGGAAGTTGATGCCGGGCGCCAAGCGGCCCGACCCCAACGAGATGACCGACTTCAACCTGCTGACGATGAACGCGCGCTGCTTCCCCGGCACCGTGCCGCTGGTGTGCAAGACCGGCGATCGCGTGCGCATCCGCCTGGGCAACCTCAGCGCCATGGATCACCACGGCATCCACCTGCACGGCTACTACTTCAAGGTCGTGGCCACCGACGGCGGGCGCCTGCCCGCGAGCGCGCAGTGGCCCGAGACCACCGTGCTGGTGCCGACCGGCAGCACACGCGACATCGAGTTCGTCGCCGACGCGCCGGGCGACTGGGCCATGCACTGCCACATGACCCACCACGTCATGAACCAGATGGGCCACGGCTTGCCCAACATGATCGGCGTGGACAAGGGCGACATCGATCGCAAGGCGCAGTCGGTCGTGCCCGGCTACATGGCGATGGGCGAGCACGGCATGGG
This sequence comes from Nannocystaceae bacterium, assembly GCA_019694555.1. Taxonomy (GTDB): domain Bacteria; phylum Myxococcota_A; class Polyangia; order Nannocystales; family Nannocystaceae; genus Xiheibacterium. Next base: position 21,078 of record JAIBBS010000040.1, on the reverse strand, counting down.
CGACATGGCCGAGATGGGCATGAAGGTGCCCGACAACAGCATCCCCATGGTCGGCGGCAAGGGTCCCTACGACACCATCACGATGGGCGGCATGTTCACGATCGTGAAGGTCCGCGACACGCTCGAGGGGGACGGCGATCCCGGCTGGTATCCCATGCCCGAGGGCACCCGCGCAGACGTGGCCAAGCCGCAGGAGCTGGAGCGCGATGGCATCGTGGTCTGAACTCGGTCTCGCAGTCGCGCTCGCGCTCGCGGCGGGCGGCTGTCGCAGCGGCTTGCCGTCCGAGCCGCCGGCGGACGACGCCGCGCGCGTGCAACCCGACGAGCGCGCGTGGCAAGCCCGGCCCAATCCGTTGACGCGCTCGGCGTTCGAGGGCGAGGCCCTGCCGGCGGGCGGGCACGAGCACCACGGTCACCATGGCCACGGTGCGACCGCGCCCGCGTCCTCGCCCGAGGAGTCGACGCGATGAGACGCGCGGTGTTGGCACTGCTGCTGGCCGGCGGCTGCGCGACGACCAAGCCCGACGGCCCGCGTCGCGAGGTCGGCGAGCTGGTCGCGGGGCGCAGCGGTCTGCGCGATCCGATCGCCGTGACGCAGGACGCCAGAGCCCGCGCGGCCGTGCGCGAGCGCGTCGCGTCGCTGCTGCAGGGACCGCTCACGGTCGAGCGTGCGCTGCAGATCGCGCTGCTCAACAACCGCGCGCTGCAGGCCGAGCTCGAGGAGCTCGGCGTCGCGCAGGCGGAGCTGGTCGAGGCCGGCCTGCTCGAGAACCCGGTCTTCTCTGCGGATCTGGTGAACTCGACGCGCGGCAACGGTCTGGGCGGCGGCCTGGCGCTGTCGACCAGCCTGCTGTCGGCGTTCCTGATCCCGGCCAAGCGCCGGCTGGCCAAGGCGCACCTGCGCCACACCGTGGTGGAGGTCGCGCACGAGGCCCTCGCGCTGGTCCGCGACGTGCGCGTCGCCTATGCCCACGCGCAGGCGGCCCACGCCGAGCTGATGCTGCGGCGCGAGCTGGTGCAGGCGGCGGAGCTCGCGGCCGAGCTCGCGCGGCGGCAGCACGACGCCGGCAACCTGCCCGAGCTCGACCGCGAACGCTTCGCCGCCGCGCTCGACGACGCACGGCTGTCGCTGGCGGACTACGAGCTCGCGCGCACGGTCGCCCGCGAGGAGCTCAACCGACTGCTGGGCCTGTGGGGCTCGCAGCTGGACTGGCGCCTGCCTGCCGACACCGGCGCAGCGGGGCTGCCCGCGCCGCCCGCGGCCGAGGCCGAGCTCGCGACGCTCGAGTCGCAGGGCGTGCGCGAGCGGCTCGACGTCTCGGGCGCGCGCGCCGACGTCGACGCGATGCGGCTGGCGCTGGCGCTGCGGCGCCGCGGTGTGGTGCCGCAGATCGAGGCCGGCATCGACGTGCGCAATGAGGTCGGCAACGACGCCGGTCACGAGTGGGTGCTCGGTCCCAGCGTGTCGATCGAGATCCCGATCTTCGATCCGGGTCACGCCGACTTCGCGGCACTGCAGGCGCGACTGCGCCAGGCCCAGCACGCGCTGCAGCACGCCGCGATCGTGGCGCGCTCGGAGATCCGCGAGCAGCGCGAGCGCCTGCTGGTCGCACGGCGCAAGGCCGACTACTTCACCACCGAGGTGTTGCCGCGGCGGGCCGCGATCGTCTCGCGTGCGCTCGAGCAGTACAACGGCATGCTCATGGGCACCTACGAGCTGCTCGAGACGCGCAAGGCCCAGGTCGAGGCCCAGCACGAGCAGGTGATCGCGCTGCGCGACTACTGGGTCGCACGCGCCCAGCTCGAGCTCGCGGTCGGCGGGCGCCTGCCGTAGGCGCCCGCGGCGGCCGATCGACCGTGGCCCGCGTCACGTCCGTGCGCGCGTGCCCGCGAATCGGGCCGCGCGAGGCCGTCGCGGTGTGCCCCACAGCACTGCGCGTCGGCCGGCGCGCAGGCATGGTCTGGAGGTCATGTCTCCATTGTCGAAGCTCACCGTGGTGGCGTCGATCGTGCCGCTGTGCACCGCACCCGTCGTCCACGCCCACGCCGGTGAGCCCGCGGTGGTGGTGGCGCCCGCGCCCGCGCCCACGGTCGTGGTCGCGCCTGCGACGAGCTCGGTCGCGACGCCGCAGACCTGGGCCGAGGTCGCCGCGTCGACCACGGTCGTGACCGTGCAGACCACGACCGCGACGACCACGACCACGACCGCTGCGCCGACGGTGGTGGCAGCCCCGGTCGCGACACCGACGGTGGTGCCGCCGCGCGAGGCCGTGCGCACGCTGCTGCGCTACGACCCGTACCTCGCGCCCCGGTATCGATCGGGGCGCAACATGATCATCGGCGGCTCGATCTCGCTGGGCCTGGGCACCGTCACGCTGATGTCCGCGGCGGCCTGGGCCGGCGTCGCGCGGCTCTCGGACGTGGGCACCTACGACAGCACCACACGCTACGGCCGCGATCGCCGGTTCGGCGAGGAGATCCGCGTCGCGCGCGTCGTCGGCACCGCCGGCGCGATCATGGCGGCGACGGGTTTGATCCTCGTGATCGTCGGCGCGGTCAAGCGTCGCCGCGCGATCGAAGAGGCGCGCGGCCGCGTGTACATGCAGGCCGCGCCCGGTGGTCTGCAGGTCCGGTTCTGACGCGCGCGCGCCGGCGCCCGCGTGTGAGGGCCACGATCGCGATCGCGAGCCACGGCGCCGGAATCGTGCCGGCGTTGCGACAGCCACACCCGGTCGAGTCCGCTCCGCCGGCGGAGGGCACCGCGCCGCTGCTGCCCTCGTCGTCGGCCCCCGCGTTCGTCGATGCACCGGCCTCGCTGCCGCCACCGCCCGCAGTGCTCGCGGTGCCGCCGTCCTGGGTGGTGCCGCCCTCGCCGGTTCCCGCGCTGCCGGTGTCGGCCGCCATCGGGCAGCCGTCGGCGCCGACCGGCTCGTTGGGCGCGGTGTCGGGGCAGGCGTCGGCACCATCGGCGACGCCGTCGCCGTCGCCATCGGGCGCGTCGGTGATGAGGCGCATGTACGCTGGCCACACGTTGTAGGTGGTCGACGGCGTGTCGTCCTCGCCCTGGTTCGACACGCTGGTGACCGCGGTCAGCAGCGGCGGGACCGGGTAGTCGCAGCAGCCTCCGCTCGAGTGGCGGAAGAGCACGTCGTCGGGCGCGTCGGTGTAGACCAGCACCTCGTACGTCTGTCCGGCCTCGAACGCGAACTCGAACGGCGCCCGCAGCCAGTCGTCGACGCCATTGCCTGGCGTCGCTTCGCCCTCGAGCAGCAGCGTGCCCTCGAGATCGCGGATGCGCGCCGCCATCGTGGCTCCGACCGGGACCTGCACCCACCACTCGATGCCGTAGGCGGTGAACGCCTCGCTCACGGTGAAGCGATAGCCGCGGATCGAGTACTCCGAGGGTTGACAGCATACCTCGTCGCCCGCGGGGGTCAGCTCGATCGGCGCGGCGGAGGCTGCGGTCGGCACGGCGACGGCTGCGAGCAGACACCAGGGCAACACCCGCGCGAAGTGCATGTCGCGACCATAGCACCGGCGCCGCGTCCGCGCGCGCGCGCGCGTCACGGCCACGAGACCGGTCGCGCGACCGCGAGCGGCTGCCAGCAGCCGTGCTGCACTCGACCCACGCACGCGGCGATCGAGCCGCGCAGAAACGGCAGCGCGCAGTCCCAGCTGCCGAACGCGGTCTTGCAACGGGTCGACGTCACCCACGTCGCCGCGGTCGCGCCGCTTTGCGTGATCGCGACCAGCACCACCGAGCACGCCTCCGCGTCGGCGACCGCGGTCCACTTGAGCTGCGCGCGGTCGCGGACGACGACCACGCCGAGGGTCGCGTCGGTGCGCGCCTGCAGCCGACGCACCAGCGCGAGCGCGTGGCCGTCGAAGGGATCGCGACGCAGGCACGACTCCAGCGTCGCGCGGCTGCGATCGAAGTAGCCCTGGCCCATGTACAGCCGCGCCAGCGTCGGCGTCGCGAGCGGATCGCGATCGGTCACGGCGTGCCTCCGGGCAGGGCAGGGGCCGCGTGCGTCGCGAGCCAGCTGCGCGCGGCGGCGAGATCGGCGTGCAGCTGCTGCACCAGCGCGGCCACGCCGTCGAAGCGCTGCTCGTCGCGCAGCCGCGTGCCGAACCACATCACGAGCTCGCGATCGTAGAGCCGCTCGCCCAGGTCGAGGTCGAGCGCGTGGGCCTCGAGCCGCAGCGCGCGCGCGCCCGCGAAGGTCGGGTTGGTGCCGAGGTTGGCCACCGCCGCGACCGGCTGCGCCAGCTCCGGCAGTCCCGCGGCGTCCCACGCCGACAGCCAACCCGCGTACACGCCCGGCGCCGGCAGCATCGCGTCGCGCACCGCCAGGTTCGCCGTGGGCACGCCGATGGTGCGGCCGCGACGATCGCCGTGCACCACGCGGCCCAGCGCCGCGTGCGGGCGGCCCAGCATCGCCGCGGCGCGCTCGACCTCGCCGCGGCCCAGCGCCTCGCGGATCGTCGTGCTGCTGATCTTGTCGGCGCCCGCGGCCACGCCGGGGATCGGCACCGGTGCGACCACGTGCAGCGCCACGTTCGCCGCCGCGAGCGACGACTGCAGCAGCGCGACGTCGCCGGCCCGCCGCGCGCCGAAGCGGAAGTCCGCGCCCACCACCACCGCCTGCGGCCGCAGTCCTTCGAGCAGCTGCGTGCGCACGAAGCTGGCCGCGTCCATCTGCGACAGCGCGGCGTCGAACGGCAGCAGCACCAACAGATCCACGCCCAGCGCCGCGACCCAGCGCTCGCGCTGCTCGGCGTCGAGCAACAAAGGTGGCGCGCGATCGGGCGCGAGCACCCGCTGCGGGTGGGGCTCGAACGTCACCAGCGCCACGCGCGACGCGACCGCGCGCGCGCGCTGCAGCAACGCCTGGTGGCCCAGGTGCAGCCCATCGAACGCGCCCAGGCACGCGGCCGTGCCCGGCGGCAGCGCGGAGGCATCACGCCGGATCTCGAGGCGAGTACCCGCGCTCGTCGCGGCGGGATCATCCGCGGCGCCAAGCGAGGCACCAGACGGAGCACCAGTCGAGCGGGGCAGGCCGGACATGCGCGGGGCGCCTGGCGTGTTCGCGAGGCCGGCCAGGTATACCGCGATCGCAGCCCTGGTACACTGACGGGCCCCGTGCGTGCGGAGCTCATCGCGTTCGGCATCGCGTTCGCCGTGCTGTCGCTGGGCGCCGCGCCGGCCCAGGCGTGGCTCGACGCGGGCGAGCTCGCGGCCGCGGGCTACGAGCTGGGCGTGATGCATCCGCCGGGCATGCCGGGGTTGGTCGCGACGCTGCAGCTGGCGTCGCTGGTGCCGCTGGGTCCGCTGGGGTGGCGCATGGCGCTGGTCAGCACCGCGGCCGCCGCGCTCGCGGCCGCGCTGACGCTGCGGTTGCTCGCGCGCCGCGGCGTGCATCCGCTGGTGCGCTGGGGCGCGGTCGCATGGCTGTGCTGCGGTCTCACCTTCGTGCGTCACGCCCACGGCGTCGAGATCTACGCGCCGGCCCTCGCTGCGCTCGCGCTGGTCGCCGACGGCCTCGATCCCGCGCGCGAGCCCGCCACGCGACTGCAGCCACAGCTGGTCGCGACCTTCGTCGCCACCTGGGCCATCTGGAGCTTCGGCGAGCTGCGGCTGTCGCTGCCGCCGGTGCTGTTGGTGTTGTGGCTGTCGGCGCTGCGGCGCGGCCGGCCCTACGCCGCGTGGGCCCCGATCGCAGTGGTGCTGGGCTCGGCGTGCGTGTTGACGTTGCCGCTGTCGTCGGCGCGCGGACCCGCGTCCGACTGGGGCGATCCGCAGCAGTGGAGCACGATGATCGATCACCTGCTCGCGCGATCGATCCGCGAGGCCTACGCGACCGACATGTTCCCGCGCTCGGCGGCGATGTGGCTCGCGCACGCCGAGGGCGCGTGGACGCGGCTGTCCGAGGATCTCGGCCCGTCGGGCCCGGTGCTGGCCGCGATGGCGCTGGCCTGGGCTGCGCTGGCGGGCGCGGCCAAGCGCGAGCGCTTCGCCGATCCGGCGACGCTGCTGGTGCTGGGCTGGTGGCTGGCTGCGGGGCTGCTGTTCGCGATCGCGATCAACCCCATGGGCGGTGCCGATCGCCAGACCGGGCTGTTGCCGGCGTGGTGCGCGATCGTGATGGTCGCGCTCGCGGTCGATCACCTGCTGCGCCCGCGACCGCGGCTGCGGCTGGCGACGCTGCCGCTGCTGTGGACCGTGATGCTGTTGCCCGCCGCGTTGCGCTCGTGGCCCGACGCGGCGGCCATGCGCAGCTGGGGCCCCCATGCGTGGACCCGCGGTGCGCTGGCCCAGCTCCCGCCCAGTGCCGTGTTGCTCACGCAGTCCGACGATCTGTCCGCCGGCGTCGCGTGGGCGCGCGCGATCGAGGGCGCGCGGCCCGATGTGCTGTCGTGGCCGGCGCAGCACCTGCACAAGTCGCCGCCCGATCGCATCGATCCCGTGTTCGCACCGCTGTGGCGCGCGGTCGCGGTGCCCGCCGGCGAGGCCGCGCGCATCGAGGCCGCGATCGCGGCGGCACCGGGCACGGTCGCGCTCGAGCACGCGCACACCGGCCTGTTCGCGACGGTGCGGTTTCGCGGCCGCAGCGGTGCGTTGCCGCTGTCGCTGTCCGACCCACGCGGCCCGCCGCCGCAACCGGCGCCCGACGTCATCGCGCGCTGGCTGCCGCTGCTGCCCGCGGCCGCCGATCGCCACCGCCTCGCGATCGCGATCGCCGAGTGGGCGCGCGCGTCGGTGCGCCGAGGTGGTGATCTCGGCGAGGCCGCCGCGGCGCTGCAGTCGTCGCTGCTCGAGCTCGATCCGGAGCACGCCGGCGCGATGATCACCCTGGGCTCGATCTTCGATCGCATGGGCGACGACGTCTCGGCGATCGAGTGGACCCTGCGCGCGCTGGAGCTCGACCCCACGCGTCAGGCCGCGTTGCTCAACCTCGCGCTGTACCTCGGCCGCGATCCGTCGCGGCACGCCGAGGCGCTGGCGACCTGCGAGCGGGCCATCGCGCTGCGCCCCGACCGACCCGAGCCGTGGCTGCGGCTGGCCGAGCTGCACGAGGCCGCCGGCGCGCTCGAGGCCGCCGGGTCCGCGCGTGCTCGCGCGCAGGCGCTGGGCGCTGCGTCGCCGTGATCGCGCGTGGACCCTCGCCGCGGTGGCACCGCTGCCGCCCGCGCGCTACCTTGATCGTCGTGGTTCCGCGCTCGCTCCCGTGTGCCCTGTTCGCGCTCGCCGTGCTCGCGTCGGGCTGCGGCGAGAACCGTCGCGACGTGTTCATGGCCGGGCTCGAGATCGAGGGCGCGGCCGAGCGCGGGCCGTGCAAGCTGCAGCCCGCCGCCGGGCCGGGCGTGCCGCAGGGCGCGTCGGCGCTGTCGGGCGACACCATCGCGGACTGCCTGCAGCAGACCGAGGCCGCGCTGGCGAAGTACAAGCGCGCGGCCGAGCTGGGGCTGTCGGATCCCGACTTCGTCAGCACCTACGACCGCGCCAAGGAGCGCAAGGCCCGGCTCGAGAGCATGCTGAAGATGGTGCGGCAGATGGAAAACGATCAGGTGCTGCACCCGGCGAAGTGACGCGCGCGCGTCACTGTCGCGGCGCGCCGGCCTCGATCCAGCGCGCGACGTCGACGTAGTCGGCGTAGGGCACGGGCTCGTCGGGCGGCATCGCGTCGCCCAGCAGGTGCTGCAGCGGCGCGCCGTGTTCGTCGCGCAGCAGCTTGTGCACGAGGAAGCTCTCCGACGGTCGCCGCTGCGACACCAGCGGGAAGCCGGTCTCGCGCTCGCGCGTGTCGAGCACCAGCGCCGACCAGGCCGCGTCGACCGAGCGCAGATCCAACCGCTGCAGCGCCAGCGCGTCGGGATCGCGATGGCACGAGCAGGTCGCTCGCGCGGGGTCGAACACGCGGCCGTCGCGGAAGAGATCTGCCAGCGTCGGCGCGGGCGCGTCCTGGGGATCGTCGCCGCCGGTGGTGGTGTCGGTGTCGCCCTCGTCCGCGTCTGCGGCGGTGCGAAACTCCAGGTAGTAGCGCACGACGTCACCCTCGTCGATCCAGCCCGGCGTGGTGGTGTCGAGCGCCTCGCCGTCCCAGCCGCGCATCCGCGGCACCACGCGCACGCGATAGCGCAGGCCCGGTTGCAGCTCGGCCTTGGGCGTCACCGACAGCACGCTGCCCTCGCACCACGGTGCGTCGCCGGCGGGCGCACCCCCAGGGCCGCGCCAGGGCTCGAGCTGCAGCGCGAGCTCGGTGTCGAAGGCGCTGGGGCCCGAGCTCATCGTCGCGTCGGTCGCAGCCACCGAGCGCGGGTCGACCCGGTGGGAGAAGCACAGATCGAGCACCGCATCGAGCCCGACCGCGTCCGCACCCGCAGCCGGCACGGTCCGCACGATCGTCAGGGGCTCGGGGTCGACGTCGAAGCGCTGCTCGTCGCTGACGCGCGTGCAGCCGAGCAGACCCGCCACGAGCACGGCGCAGGCCGCCGGCGTCGGCCGCCACGCGGCCATGCGAGCGCCCCTGTTCGCCCCATCGGCCCGCCGCGCAGCCACGAGCGCGAGCCTACTCCGAGTTGACCCCCACGGCGCGCCCCTGATATCGTCCGAACCGCCCGATGGGCCGTCGCAGTTGCCGCGAAACGGCCCGGGCCGGCAGCGGGTCCTCGCCCGAGAGCCCCCACCGCCCAGGCGAGAAGGAGCCCGACATGCACACGTCCCCGACTTCGCACGTTCCGCGGACCGCCGGCGTCCGGCGCCTGTCGACGTGGATCGGGGCGGCTGCGGTCGCGTTGCTGAGCGCCTGCGGCCCGTTCGGCTACCTCAAGAAGGTCGCCGTCGACGCGAGCCGTGCGGTCGGCCAGGCCGAGAAGGCCGGCGCCAAGGAGTACGCGCCCTACGAGTACTGGGGCGCGGTGACGTACCTCGAGCAGTCCAAGGTCCTGATGGCCTACAGCGAGTACGACCGCGCGTTCGACTATGGCGACCGCGCCAAGCAGCTCGCCGAGGAGGCCAAGCGCAAGGCTGCGCGGCGCGAGGCCGGCAAGATGCGCGAGACCGCGTCCGACAAGGCCGCTGCCGACGAGAAGAAAGCTGCCGGCTCCGCGGCCGGTGCGGCCGCCGGCGACGCGAAGGTCGGAGGGGGCAAGTGATGTCCCGTCCGCGCGCCCAGCTCCATCAGAGCATCCTCCGCATCGGCCTGGTGCTGCTGGTGCCCGGCTGCATCGGGCAGAAGCTGCTCGGTGAGGTCGAAGGCACGCAGGAGCACCTGCAGCGTGCGATCCGCGACGGCAGCAAGTCGATCAACTGCGCGCCCAAGGAGACCGCGATCGCGGAGGCGAACATCAAGTTCGCCACCGACGCGCTCGCGCGCGGCGAGTACTTCCGCGGCAAGGAGCACGCCGACGTCGCCTCGTACAACACCGAGCGCGCGCGGCGGCTGACCGACCCCGAGCGCTGCCGCGACGCGCCGACCGGCACCATCGGCGACCGCGACGGCGACGGCTACGACGACGCGGCCGACGGCTGCCCCGACGACCCCGAGGACTTCGACTCGTTCGAGGACGACAACGGCTGTCCCGACGAGGACAACGACAAGGACAAGATCAAGGACGCGTCCAAGTTCGTCAACGGCCAGTGGGTCAACCTCGACAAGAAGGACGAGCGAGACTGCCGCAACGAGCCCGAGGACTACGACGAGTTCGAGGACGAGGACGGCTGCCCCGAGCCCGACAACGACAAGGACGGCATCCTCGACGACCCGGATCAGTGCAAGAACGACCCCGAGGACGTCGACAACTTCCTCGACGAGGACGGCTGCCCCGAGGCCGACAACGACAAGGACAAGCTCTGCGACCCGTGGGTCATGGAGAAGGGCCTGCTCGACAAGTACCAGGGCGAGTGCAAGGGCAAAGACGAGTGCCCCGACAAGCCCGAGGACTACGACGGCGATCGCGACGAGGACGGCTGCCCCGACCTCAAGGCCGAGTTCGACGGTTGCTCGGTCAAGATCAGCGAGAAGGTCTTCTTCAAGTTCAACAAGTGGGACATCGACCCGCGCAGCTTCGAGCTGCTCGACGACGTCGCCACGGTCATGAACCAGGTGCCCGAGGAGCTGCACTTCCGCGTCGAGGGCCACACCGACAGCAAGGGTTCGGACAAGTACAACAAGAAGCTGTCGCAGAACCGCGCCAACAGCGTCGTCGACTACCTCGTCCGCAAGGGCGTGAAGTCGAACCGTGTCGAGCCGGTCGGCTTCGGTGAAGAGCGACCGATCGACAGCAACAAGACCAACGACGGCCGCGCTCGCAACCGCCGCGTCGAGTTCAACGTCTCGAACGCGGACTGCAAGCGCAACCCGTGACCCCGCGCGCGACCGAAGGCCAGCCCGTGCCCCGCACCCGCAAAACCCCGACGTCGCGCCCTGGTTCTCGTCTTGCCCGCGCCTGGCGGGGCCTGCTGTCGGGGCTCGCGCTGGCCGCGGTGCTGTGGCCCACGGCCGCGCACGCGGCCAGCCCGCGCGACGACGTCCGCAACGCCTACACGAGCTCGAAGGACCAGTTCAACAACCTCGACCTCGACGCCGCGCTCGCGACGCTCGACGCCGCGGTGACGCGGGCCGAGGGCGCGGGTCTGGGCGGCGACCCCTCGCTGGGGCCGGTGCACGTGCTGCGCGGCGGCATCATCTTCTCGAACACCGGCAACAAGGCCCAGACCCTGGCCGCGTTCAAGCAGGCGATCGCGTGCGACTTCAACGCGACGCTGCCGATCGAGCTGCGCTCGCCCGACCTGCAGAAGCTGCTCGACGAGGCCCGCCGCGGCGTGGCGCGGCCGAGCAACGACGCGATCATCCACCAGGCGCCGGCGTACGCCCGCGGTGGCGACGTCGAGTTCGCCGCGCTGGCCAACGTCGCGCTGCCCGACGGCGCGCAGCTGGTGCTCTACTACCGCAAGGCCGGCGAGACCGGCGAGTTCACCGGCGTGTCGATGACCACGTTCGGCAACCTCGGCACCGCGACGCTGACGCCCGCGGAGCACGGCGACGCGACGCTGCAGTACTTCTTCTATGCCTTCGACGCCCGCAACGCGACCCTGGCCAACCGCGGCGACAAGGAGCGGCCGATGGTCATCGAGCCCACCGGCACCGCCGCTGCGGCCGGTGACGGCAAGGGCGACGGCGACGGCAAGGGCGACGGCGGCAAGGGCGACGACGGCGGCGACGACGACGGCGACAAGCCCCGCAAGCCCCGCAAGCCCTCGGGCAAGAGCAAGCTGCCGCGGGTGTTCATCAACATCGGTCTGGGCACCGGTGCCGGCATCGCGCGTGGCGTCGCCGAGCTGACCTACCAGCAGTTCACGCCCGGGCCCGGGAGCTCGACCTACCAGCTGCGCGAGCAGGCCTGCGCGGTCGAGCGGTGGTTCGCCGCGAACGCGCCGCTGGCCGGCGATCAGGTGACGTTCGGCGGTCACCTGCAGCAGATCTCGTCGCTGCCCGGCGCCATCCCGGGCGACGTCGCGGCGCTCACGGCCGCGTACGACCCGGGCTACTGCTCGCGGCACCACCCGGTCACCACCGGCCTGGCGAGCGCGCCGTTCCACATCGCGCCCGAGATCGGCGTGCGCGTCAGCAAGCGCATCGTGCTGTCGCTGTTCACGCGCCTGCAGGTGGTCTCGGGCAGCAAGGTCTTCACCGAGGACCCGACCAAGCAGGCCACCGACTCGTTCGTGAACGAGGTCCGCTCGGCGAACCCGCCCGGCTTCCGCCGCAAGCCGCCGTTCACCTGGGCGATCGGCCTCAAGTTCAAGTACTTCTTCGGCAAGGACGACGCGAAGTTCCGCCTGTTCGCGGGTGCGTTCGCCGGCTACGGCTTCTCGCGCCTGCGCGTGAACATGGGCTTCTCCAACGACCGCAACGGCAACAGCGTGCCCGACGCGATCGACATCGCGTACTCGGGCCCCGCCGATCCGGTCACCGGCGAGGTCGACGTCGCCAACTGCACCGCGGTGTGGCCGTACACGGTGGGCTGCGATCCGACCAACGACACCGATCGCCAGCTCGCGGGCCAGGTCGCGACCAACACCCCGTCGACCGACACGCGCATCGACACGGTGAAGATCGGCCCCGGCTTCGTCGGCGGCCTGTTCGGCTTCAACTATCAGATCGTGAAGAACTTCGCGCTCTTCGCCGAGCTCGACGTGGGCGGATGGTTCCCCAACACCGCGAGCGTGTTGTTCGACCTGACGCTCGGTCCGGTCATCACGTTCTGAGTTCTCGCTTGCCCGACGCAGGGCAAGGGCGGGCCGCCCTTCCCCATGGCTTGGTCGTCGCGCGCCGGGCGTGGGCCCGCGGCTGCCTGCCGCAGCAGCCCGCCCGAGGCCGGTCGCTCACGCGCGCGGCCGAGCGGACACTCGCTGTAACTCGTGTTGTCCCGCGGACACAGGCGGTGGTACCGTCGGCGGCGATGAAGACAGGCGATTTCATCACTGCGGTGGCCGGTGTGCTCGAGACGACGCCGGACAAGCTCCAGGCGAGCACGGAGCTCGCGACGTTCCAGTGCTGGGACTCGACCGCCGTGATCAACCTGCTGGTGGTCTACGACGAGAACGGCATCAAGGTCGAAGAGGACAAGATCCGCGACTGCAAGACCGTGCAGGACCTGATCGACCTCGCCGGCGGCAAGATCGCCTGAACCCGGCCGTGGCGCCGATCGGCCTGCGGCCTGCGGCGCCCGCCCGCCCACGAACAGGAGCGCGACGATGAGACTTGCAGGGGCCGCGGCCGCCGTGCCGAAGACGATCGTGAAGCCGAGCTTCGCGTACGAGAAGTTCACGCCGTTCGACGTCGATCGCATCGTCGGCAACACCGGCGTGCTCGAGAAGCGCGAGGCCGCGCCGGGCACCACAGCGACCGACCTGTGCATTGCCGCGGCCGGCCCGCTGCTCGATCGCCTGGGCTGGGCCCGCGAGAGCATCGACGCGGTCATCTTGGTGACGATGCTGCCGGATCACTACCTGCCGGCGAGCTCGCACCGCGCCCACGTCGAGCTGGGCCTGTCGCCCAAGTGCCTGGTGTTCGACATCAACCTCGGCTGCTCCGGCTTCACCCACGGTCTCATCGTGCTCGATGGCCTGATGGCGTCGGGGGTCATCAAGCGCGCGCTGCTGATGTGCGGCGAGGTCGTGACCGGCGCGTTCAAGCCGCGTGCGGCGGAGCTCGAGCACCGCTCGGATCTCGCCAACGCGCTGCTGATCGGCGACGCCGGCACCGCGGTCGCGCTCAGCAACGACGGCAAGCAGGTCAAGGCCGCGCGCTTCGGCGCCGACGGCAGCGGCTTCCAGCAGATCATCGTGCAGGGCGGCGGCGCGCGCTGCTTCATCAGCCCGTCGCTGTTCGAGCGCCGTCAGGAGGAGGACGAGATCCGTCGTCCCATCGACCTGACCCTGCGCGGGCCGCAGATCCTGACCTTCGCGATGAAGCAGGTGCCGCCGCTGCTCGAAGAGGTCCTGGCCGCGGCGGAGTGGACCCGCGACGACGTCGACTCGTTCGTGTTCCACCAGGCCAACAAGTTCATGATCAACTTCCTGCGCACGCGCATGAAGCTGCCGGCGGAGAAGGTACCGCTGTCGATCGAGGAGTTCGGCAACACCTCCAGCGCCTCGATCCCGCTGACCATGGTCACCCGCGGCGGTGTCCACCTGACGCAGCCGACCAAGTGGATGCTGCTGGGCTTCGGCGTGGGCCTGTCGTGGTCGGGCGTCGCGCTCGAGACCGACGAGATCACCACGGTGCCGCTGATCGAGGTGTGAGCGTGGCCGCCATGAAGCCGGTGAAGTCTGCCGTCGGGCGCCTGATCAAGTACGCCGGCGCGCGCCTGTGGGAGCAGGTGCAGTGGCCGGACATCGAGACCATCTACGCGCGCAGCGGGATGTTCGGCATCGTCGGGTTCCTGCAGCAGAGCTGCGACCCCGATCTGACCAAGGCGGTGTTGCGCCGCTTCGGGGCCAAGATCCACCCCGACTGCTGGCCGATCGGTCCCAACATCACGATGCACGACTGCCCCGAGGACTTCTCGAAGCTCGAGATCGGCTCGCACGTGCACATCGGCCGCCAGGTCTTCCTCGACATGGCCGACCGCATCATCATCGAGGACAGCGTCGCGATCGGCATGCGCACGATCATCCTGACGCACCTCAACATGGGCCACGGCTATCCCAACAAGCCGGTGCAGCACTTCTTTCCGCTGCGGCAGAAGCCGACCGTGTTCAAGCGCGGCTGCTCGGTGGGCGCCGGCTGCATCGTCGCGTGCGGCGTCACCATCGGCGAGGACTCCGTCATCAACGCCGGCGTGCTGGTCGACCGCGACGTGCCGCCGCGCACGTGGGTGTCGAGCTCGCGGCAGAAGCCCGACTTCCGCCTGCCCGACCGCCTGTTCGACAAGGTGTTGAAGAACGAGCGGCCGTGAGCGGCGCGGGCGACGACGGCGACGGGGTAGGGGCCGGCGATCCGCTGGCCGACCAGATCCTGTTCACCTCGCGCCTCTTGCCGGTGCACAAGCCCGAGCTCGAGCGGCTGCTGTTCTTCAACGAGAACCAGGCCCGCGTGGTCGACGGCGTCGCCCACGTCGCGCAGCGCTACGGCATCCCGCGCATCCGCGTCGACGGCGAGCAGCTGCGCGTGGTGCTGGCCACCGGGCTCGAGCCGCAGGCGCTGTACGTCGTCGCGCGCGGCGAGCTCGGCGACGATCCCGTCGGCGTGATGATCTACATCCGCGAGGACGATCGGCTGATCGCGCTGTTCGTGGCGGTGCACGAGGAGTGGTCCGCCCGCGGCAGCCGCGGCGACGCCATGATCGCGGTCAAGCTGGTCGACGAGCTCAAGGCCATCGCCCGCCGCGTGCGCGGCGTGTCCGCGGTCGAGGTCTACCTCGGCCGACGCACGCCGGCGCGGCTGCGCGTGCGCTGATCACAGCGACAGCTCGCCGCTCGACGACACCGCGCTGAGATCGACCGCGCACGGCAGCTTGACCGTGAAGGTCGCGCCCTCGCCGGCGCGCGACTCGGCGCGAATCGTGCCGCCGTTGTCCTCGACGATGCGGTGCACGATCGCGAGGCCGAAGCCGGTGCCGTGCTCCTTGGTCGTGAAGAACGGGTCGAAGATCGACTCGAGCCGCTCGGGCGCGATGCCGACGCCGCGGTCGCGCACCGAGAACACCGCGTCGCTGCCCTCCTTCGCCACGGTGACGCGGATCTCGCCCTTGCCGTCCATGGCCTCGGCGGCGTTGCGCATCAGGTTCCACAGCACCTGGCCCAGCTGCACCGGATCGACCTCGACCTCGAGCCCGGGATCGCCCTCGAACACCACCGTGATGCCGACGTTGTTGGGGTCGGCCGCGAACGCCTCGGTGGTCTCGCGCAGCGCCCGTGCGAGGTCCAGCCGCACCGGCTCGGGCGCGCGTGGGCGCGTGAACGCGAGCAGGTCGCGGACCATGTCCGACAGCCGGCCCGACTCGCGACGGATGATCGCGAGCAGGCGGCGGTCCTCGTCGCCCAGCGTCGCAGTCGCGAGCAGCTCGGCCGAGCCCGAGATCGCGGCCAGCGGGTTGCGGATCTCGTGGGCGACCGACGCGGCCATGCCACCGAGCGCGGCGAGCCGCTCGCTGCGGCGCAGTCGCTCGCCCATCTCGTGCAGCCGCGTGACGTCCTGGAAGTTCACGACCTGGCCGATCTCGGCGCCCTGCGCGTCGAGCAGCGGCACGCGCGTGAGCCCGATGCGCACGGTACGGCCGTCGCCGAGCCGATGCGCGAGATCGAGGCGGGTCTCGCCCAGCCGCGCCGAGGGCAGCTCCGGCAGCACCTCGCTCAGGGGCCGGCCGATGTCGTCGTCGTGCAGCAGCAGGATCTCGCGCGCGGCGGGGTTGAAGAACAGCAGCCGGCCGCGCGCGTCGGCGGTGAGCAGGCCCGAGTTCACCGAGCGCACGATGTTGTCGTTGAGCGCGCGGAGGTTGCCGATCTGCGACGCGCTGGTCTGCAGCTGCACCGCCAGGTACGACGACAGCACCGCGACCGCGAGCATGGCCCCGAGCGTGCGCGCCAGCGACAGCGCGGCGTCGCGCGGCGCCAGCTTGGCCCATACGCCGGTCACGGTGGTGGGCTCGAGCACGCCGAACTGTTCCAGCCCGCTCATGGTCACGAACACCGCGGCGCACACCGCCGCGGCGCCCCACACGTGGCGGCGGCCGCCCATGATCGCGGCGCCGAGCACCGCGAGCGGATAGAGCGTGACCAGGCCCGAGTCCATGCCGCCCGACAGCGCCACGCCCAGCGCCGCGAGCAGGATGTCGATGCCGGTCTGCGCCGCGGCGAAGCGGGCGAGGTTGCGGGTGCGGGGCAACGCGCGCGCGTACGCGATGGTCAGCGCGTAGCCCAGCACCAGCGTGCCCCACACGCTCGCGCCGACGTTGCCGCGGGCCTCGTCGTCGCCCGCGGCCGCGATGGCGCCGGCCAGCATCGTGAACAATGCCAGCAGCACCAGCCGGAACAGCATGAAGTACGAGATGCGCCGCGCCGCGGCCACGGCCGCGGGCGAACGCGGGCCGCCGGCAGCGGCGGTCGGGGGCACGGCGGCGCGATCGGTCGAGGCCACGCGCGGCCTACTTGATGTTGCCGGCGACCTCGAAGATCGGCATGTACATCGCGATCAGCATGCCGCCGACGAGGCCGCCCAGGAACACGAGCATGAGCGGCTCGAGCAGCGCGGTCATGGCTGCGACTGCGGTGTCGACCTCGTCCTCGTAGAAGTCGGCGATCTTCTGCAGCATCTCGTCCATCGCGCCGGTCTGCTCGCCGACGCCGATCATCTGCACGACCATGGGCGGGAACACGCCGGTCTCGAGCAGCGGCGAGGCGATGTCACGGCCCTCGGAGATGCGCTCGCGTGCGTACATGATCGCGCGCGCGACCAGGCGGTTGCCGGAGGTCTTGGCGACGATCTCGAGGCCGTCGAGGATGGCCACGCCCGAGGACAGCAGCGTGCCCAGCGTTCGGGTGAAGCGCGCGACCGCGACCTTGCGCATGACCGGGCCCAGCACCGGCATCTTGAGCAGCACGACGTCGAGCGCGTAGCGGCCGCGGTCGGTTCGCAGCGCCAGCACGAACAGCGCCACCAGCACCGCGGACGCGACGGTCACGACCACCCAGTGATCGGTGACGCCGTGGCTGATCGCGAGCACGAAGCGCGTCGGCGCGGGCAGGCTGCCGGCGCCGAGGTCCTTGAACATCTTCTCGAACACCGGCAGCACCCGCGTGATCATCACGAGCACGACGATGATGCCGACCACGAAGATGACCGAGGGGTAGACCATCGCGCCGCGGACCTGGCGACGCAGCTTGGCGGCCTTCTCGAGGTAGGTCGCGAGGCGGCGGAAGATGGTGTCGAGGATGCCGCCGGCCTCGCCCGCGGCCACGAGGTTGCGGAAGAGGTCGTCGAAGACCTTGGGGTAAGCGCCCAGCGCCTCCGACAGCGACTTGCCGGTCTCGACCTCGGTCTTGACGCCGGCGAGCACGCGACGGAACCGCAGGTTGTCGGCCTGGTTCGACAGCATCTCCAGGCACTGCACGATCGGCAGGCCCGCGTCGATCATGGTCGAGAACGTCCGCGTGAAGACGACCATGTCCTTGAGCGAGACGCCGCTGCCGATGGTCGGCAGCGCGAACTCGCCGGCCTTCTTCTTCACCTTGGTGACGGTCAGGCCCTGCGCGAGCAGACGCTCGATCATCGCGGCCTGGTTGTCGGCGGTGTTGCTGCCGCTGCGGACCTCGCCGGCCTTGGTGCGCGCTTCCCAGATGAACGTCGGCATGGTGGTCTATCCGTCGCGGGGGCAGGGAGCGGTCACTTGGGCCGGCGCTGCACGCCGCCGAGGCCCTTGCCCTGTTCGATGAGCGAGCGCAGCTCGCCGGGATCGCTGGAACGGCGCATCGCGACCTCGTGCGACACGAGCCCGCGCAGCGCCAGGTCGGCCAGGGACTGGTTGAAGGTCTGCATCTCGTGCATGCCCTGGCCCAGCTGCATCTGCGAGTAGATCTGGTGCACCTTGGCGTCGCGGATGAGCGCGCGGATGCCGTCGGTGGGCACCAGCACCTCGACCGCGAGCGCGCGGCCGCCATCGGGTCGCGGCAGCAGCGACTGACACAGCACGCCCTCGAGCACGAAGCTCAGCTGCGTGCGCACCTGCGAGTGGCGGTGCGCCGGGAACATGTCGATGACGCGGTTGATGGTCTGCACCGCCGAGTTGGTGTGCAGCGTGCCGAACGTGAGGTGACCGGTCTCGGCCAGCGTCAGCGCGGCCTCCATGGTCTCGCTGTCGCGCATCTCGCCCAGCAGGATCACGTCGGGATCCTGGCGCAGCGCGTACTTGAGCGCGGCACCGAAGCTCTTGGTGTCGGCCCCGACCTCGCGCTGGTTGACGATGCAGGTGCCGTGCTGGTGCAGGTACTCGATCGGATCCTCGATGGTGAGGATGTGCCCGCGCAGCTCGTGGTTGATGACGTCGATCATCGCCGCGAGCGAGGTGCTCTTGCCCGAGCCGGTCGGGCCCGTGACCAGCACCAGGCCGCGGGGCTTGCGGGTCAGGGTTTTGACCACCGGCGGCAGGCCCAGCTTCTCGACCGTGGGGATCTCGTAGGGGATGAGTCGGAACGCCGCGCAGGTGGCCCCGCGCTGCTGGTAGATGTTGGCGCGGAAGCGGGCCAGGCCCTTGACGCCGAACGACAGGTCGAGCTCCATCTCCTCTTCGAAGCGGTGCTTCTGCTTGTCGTTGAGGATCGAGTAGCACAGCTGCTTGGTCTCGACCGGGCCCAGCTTGGGCACCTTGAGCGGGACCAGGTCGCCGTCGATGCGCAGCTGCGGCGGCGCACCGGTGGTGATGTGGAGGTCGGTCGCGCCCGACTCGACCATCGCGGACAGCAGCTGGTGGAGATTGACGCTCATCGACGCGGACGCAGGCCCGTCCAGGGTACCGCATGCCCGCGCGCGAGGGCGAATTGTCCGGGCGGTCGGCCGGGTCCCGGGCGCGCGCGGGCGGGCGCAGTCCATCGCGAGCGAGCGCCGCCAGGCTCGCGCACGCCATGGGCGAGGGCGGCCCGCCCTTGCCGGTGCTCGTGCGGGGCGCCCGAACGCGCGCTCAGTCTGCGGCCGTGACGCGCAGGACCTCTTCGAGCGTGGTCACACCTTCGGCGACCTTGTTCAGGCCGCTGCGCCGCAGCGTCATCATGCCCAGCCGGATCGCCTCGGCCTTGAGCTCCGCGGTCGAGGCGCCCTGCAGCACGAGATCCTTGAGCGGGTCCGACAGCGCCATGACCTCGTACAGCGCCACGCGGCCCTTGTAGCCGGTGGTGCCGCAGGTGCGGCAGCCCTTGCCGCGGCGCGGCGTGAAGGTCTTGACCTCGGCCGCGGTCATGCCGGCGTCGATCAGCGCCTGCGACGACGCATGCTGATCCTCGCCGGGGCAGTCCTTGCAGATCTTCCGCGCCAGGCGCTGGGCGACGATCATGTTGACCGACGCGGTCACCAGGAACGGCTCGACGCCCATGTTGAGCAGGCGGTTGATGGTCGAAGGCGCGTCGTTGGTGTGCAGGGTCGAGAGCACGAGGTGGCCGGTGAGCGCGGCCTTGACCGCGATCTCGGCGGTCTCGAAGTCGCGGACCTCGCCGACCATGATGATGTCGGGGTCCTGGCGCAGGAACGAGCGCAGCGCCTGGGCGAAGTTCAGGCCGATGTCCTCGTGCATCTGCACCTGGTTCACGCCCACGAGGTTGTACTCGACCGGGTCCTCGGCGGTGGAGATGTTGACCTCGCTCGAGTTGAGCTCCGACAGCGCCGAGTACAACGTGGTGGTCTTGCCCGAACCGGTCGGACCGGTGACCAGACACATGCCGTAGGGACGGTTGATGTTGTCCTTGAAGATCTTGAGCGGCGCGGTCTCGAAGCCGAGCTTGGTCATGTCGAGCTCGAGCTTTTCGCGGTCGAGCAGACGCATGACGATCTTCTCGCCGAACAGCGTCGGCAGCGTCGACACGCGGAAGTCCATCTCGCGGTTCTTGCCGATCTTGAGCTTGATGCGGCCGTCCTGCGGCAGGCGTCGCTCGGCGATGTCGAGCTGGGCCATGATCTTCATGCGGCTCGTGATCGCGTTGCGCAGCTTGAGCGGCGGCGCCATCTCCTGGTGCAGCACGCCGTCGATGCGGTAGCGGACGCGGTAGCTCTTCTCGTAGGGCTCGATGTGGATGTCGGAGGCGCCCTTGTTGATGGCGTTGAGCAGGATCAGGTTGCAGAGCTTGACCACCGGCGCCTGCTCGGCCTCGGCCTGGCTCTCGAGCGCGTTGAAGTCGTCGGCGGTCTCGTCGGCGTAGTCGATCTCGTTCATGTCGAGATCGCCCATCACGTCGTCGTACGAGCTCAGCTTCTCCGGCTGCTCGTAGTAGCGGACGATGGCCTCTTCGATCGCGGCGTCGGTGGTGACGACGGGCTCGATGTTCAGGCCGGTCAAGAACTTGAGATCGTCGATGGCGTAGATGTTCGACGGATCCGCCATCGCGACGATCAGCGTCGAGCCCGCGCGCTGCACCGGCAGCACGGTGTGCTTCTGCGCGACCTCCTTGGGGATCAGCTGGATGACCTCGGGGTCGATCTCGAACTCCGACAGGCTGATCGCGGGCACGCCGTACTGGCGCGCCATGAACTCGGTGAGCTCCTTCTCGCCGAGGATGCCCAGCCGCGCGAGGCTGTAGGCCAGGCGCTTGCCGGTGGTGCGTTGCTCGGCCTGGGCCTGCCGCAGTTGCTCCGCGGAGATGATGCTCTCGCGGACGAGGATTTCGCCGATGCGGTCGTTGGCCATCGCGCAGGTCCTTGGAGCGGTCGCCGGGCGCCCGCTGGGCGATCCCGTGGTGGCGGTTTGACTGCCTGCTGGCGCCCGTGCACGCGGGCGCGACCGACCCCGCGCCAAGCCTACCGCGTCGCGGGTGCGTCCGGGCGGCGCTGCGCCGCGCCGCGGCGGGGACCGGCGCGGCGGTGGGGTCCG
>JAIBBS010000231.1 GCA_019694555.1 Nannocystaceae bacterium | reverse complement strand
AGCGAGCGCGTGAACTGCTGCCGCAGCGTCGCGTGGCCGCGGCCCGCGAGCACCAGCAGCTCGCCCAGCGCCGCGTCGGGCGTGAGCGCCACGAGATCGTCGAGCAGCAGCGCGCGCACGGCCAGGTGCAGGCCGCGCTCGGCCACCAGCGCGCCCAGGGCCGCCCGCGCGTGGACCCCCAGATCGCGCAGCACCGGACGCCACGGCTCGGCGGCGGCTGCGGCCGCGACCTCGCGGGTCTCGGCCAGCACCGCGCGGCGCAGCTCCTCGCCGGCGCGCGTGGCCACGTCGGCGCCGCCGATCTCGGCGAGCACGTCGAAGAGTCGCTTGCGCTCCGCCGCGGTCGGAGGCGGCACGCCGTCGAGCCGCTCGAACAGCGCCTGCTTGCCGCGCTCACCCTGCGCGACCAGCCGCGCGCGCGCCTGCAGGTACGCGCGGCTCTGATCGGTGAGCACGGTGGTGACGTCGGCGCGGGCCTGCGCGGCGGCCTCGTCGTCGGGGCTCGTCGCGGGCGCGCTGGCCGCGGCGGGCGCCGTGGTCGTGGGCGGCGACGCCGGTGCGAGCAACAGTGGCAGCACCCACGCGATCATCGTGGGCGGAGCTTGCCACAGTCGGTCGCCGTCGGCCAAAGTGCCCCGCGCCGCCCGTGGATCCGTCCGCCTTCGACTTCGCGCTGCCGCCCGAGCAGATCGCCCAGGTGCCCGCGGCGCGTCGCGGCGACGCGCGCATGCTCGTGCTCGACGGCGACGCGCGCCACGATCGCATCGCCCGCGAGCTGCCGCTGTGGGTCCCGGCGGGGGCGCTGGTGGTCGTCAACGACTCGCGCGTGGTGCCGGCGCGCGTGGCCGCCGTGCGCGTGGGCGACGGCCGCAGCTTCGAGCTGCTGTTCACCGCGCCGCAGCCGGGCCTGGGCCCCGGCACGCACACCGTCGCGTGGGTGCGGCCGGGGCGGAAGCTCGCGCCCGGCGACGTGCTCGCGGTCGGCGACGCGCTGCAGCTGCGCGCGCTGCCAGCCGCGGCCGCGGGGCGCGAGCGCGGCTTCGAGGTCGTCGCGGGCGACGTGCTCGACGCGTGCCGCCGCCACGGTGCGGCCCCGCTGCCGCCGTACATCCGTCGGCCCAGCGGTCCGGTGGCCGACGACGCCGCGCGCTACCAGACCGTGTACGCCGCGGCCGAAGGCAGCGTCGCGGCTCCGACCGCGGGCCTGCACCTCGAGCCGCAGGTGCTCGCGGCGCTCGACGTGGTCTCCATCGCGCTGCACGTCGGACCGGGCACGTTCTTGCCGATGGACGTGCCCGACGTGACGCTGCATCGCGTCGGCGCCGAGCGCCTGATCATCGCCGAGGCCGCGGCCACGCGCATCGAGCAGGCGCGCCGCGAGCGTCGTCCCATCGTCGCGGTCGGCACCACCGTGGTGCGTGCGCTCGAGTCGGTCGCGAAGCTGTGCGGCGCGATCGAGCCCGGCGCGCGCTCGACCGAGCTGGTGGTGACGCCGGGCTTCCGCTTCGAGGTCGTCACGCACCTGCTGACCAACTTCCACCTGCCGCGCAGCAGCCTGCTGATGCTGGTGTGCAGCTTCGGCGGCCACGCTCGCGTGCTGGCGGCCTACGCCGACGCGGTCGCGCGCGGCTATCGCTTCTACAGCTACGGCGACTGCATGTTCCTGGGGGCGGCATGAGCGAGCACTTCGATCCGAGCGTGGGCCTGTCGTGCGATGCGCCCGGCACCGCGGTGCATCCACCGGGGCACTTCGAGCTGCTCGCGCGCAGCGGCGAGGCCCGTGCCGCGCGGCTGTGGACCGCGCACGGGCCGGTCGACACGCCGTGCTTCATGCCCGTGGGCACCTACGGCGTGGTCAAGGGCCTGCTGCCCGAGGACCTGCGTCAGGTCGGCTCGCAGATCGTGCTGGGCAACGCGTACCACCTCGCGCATCGGCCCGGTGCCGAGCGCATCGCCGCGCTGGGCGGGCTGCACCGCTGCAACGGCTGGACGCGACCCATCCTCACCGACAGCGGCGGCTTCCAGGTCTTCAGCCTGCGCGGCCTGCAGCGCATCGACGACGACGGCGTCGACTACCGCACGCACTTCGACGGCTCGGCCCACCGCATGACGCCGCACAGCGTGCTGCGCACGCAGGCGCTGCTGGGCTCGGACATCTGCATGGTGCTCGATCACTGTCCGCCGGCCGACGCCTCGCCCGCGGCGATGCGCCAGGCGGTCGATCGCACCACGCGCTGGGCCGAGCGCGCCGCGGCGCTGCGATCCGAGCTGCTCGCGCCGAGCCAGCTGTGCTTCGGCATCGTGCAAGGCGGCACCGATCTGGCGCTGCGACGCGAGCACACCGCGACGATCGGCGCGCTGCCGTTCGACGGCTTCGCGCTCGGCGGCCTGTCGGTCGGCGAGCTGCCGGCGCAGATGCACGCGACCATGGCTGCGATCGCGCCGCTGCTGCCGACCGCGCGGCCGCGCTACGTGATGGGCATCGGCATGCCCGAGGATCTGCTGGCGGCGATCGACGCGGGCGTGGACATGTTCGACTGCGTGTTGCCGACCCGCAACGCGCGCAACGGTCAGCTCTTCACCACGCAGGGGCGGCTGTCGATCAAGCTCGCGTCGCTGCGCGACGACGCCGGCCCGCTCGATCCCGCGTGCGGCTGTCCGGTGTGCGCGGGCCCGGGCGGGCGGCCGCCGTACAGCCGCGCGTGGCTGCGCCACCTGCATGCGCAAGACGATCCGCTCTTCGGTCGGCTCGCGAGCGTGCACAACCTGTGGTTTTTCCACGCGCTGGTCGGCCGCCTGCGCGTGGCGCTGCAGCGCGGCACGTACCCGCAGGCGCGGGCCGAGGCGCTGGCCGCCCTCGCGCGACCGACCCGCGGCGACGACGATCCCACCGCGGCCGCGCAGTGAGCCGGCCCACGCGCGCCCGCCAGGGTCCCGGCCGCGGGGGGCATGCCCGCGCCCGTGGCCCCCAGGGCGCCCGCGGCCCCAGCCCGCGCCGGCCCGCTCGCGCTCGCCGCCTGCGGGCCCTGGCGGCCTTGACCCCCGCGGCGGCGCTTGCTACCCCTGCCGCCCCGAGACGGGGGGCAGCCCCCGACGCGCACGCGGTCAGACCGGGCGGTGCGCTGGCATAGTCTGCACGCCGAGGGCCGGTCCCCGGCAGCGAGCAATCCCATGATGGTCGAAATTCCCAGCCTCCAGGCCCAGGTGTTGCTCGCCGAGGGCGGGGCGTCGGCACTCGGCGGCGTCATGCCGCTGGTGCTGATGTTCGCGGTCGTCTACTTCATCGTGCTGCGGCCCATGAGCAAGCAGGAGAAGGACCGCAAGAAGCGCGTCGAGGCGCTCAAGAAGGGCGACCAGGTCGTCGTCGGCGGCGGCATCCTGGGTCGGATCTCGAACCTCGACGATCCCAAGGTCGCGGTGGTCGAGATCGCCGACCGCGTGAAGATCCGGGTGCTGCGCAAGGACATCGTCGACGCAGCCGACGCCGCGCTCAAGGATCCCGCGGGCGCCAAGGCCGAGGCCAAGGACGCCAAGCCCGAGGTCAAGGACGCCAAGGCCGAGGCCAAGGACGCCAAGGGCCGCGAGCGCGACATCGACGACAAGGACAACAAGGACCAGGCCGAGGCCCGCGCCTGACCGATCCCCGGTCGGCCGCACAGAAGAGCGCCCACGATGCGTCGATTCGTCAAGATCAAGGCGTTGCTGCTGCTGGCAGCGATCGCCTGGTGCACCCTGGCGGTGCTGCCGTCGGTGCTCCCGGCGGAGAAGCTGCCCGGCTGGGTCAGCGACACCTTCACCCGCAAGTTCCAGCTGGGTCTCGACCTGCAGGGCGGCCTGCACCTCGAGTACTCGGTCGCGGTCGACGAGGCCATCGAGAACAAGCTCGATCAGATCGCCGCCGAGCTCGAGATCGGCTTCCGCGAGAAGAAGAACATCGAGGTCGCGGTCACGCGCCGTGACATCGACACGCTGGAGCTGAGCTTTCCCACCGCCGACGACGTCGCGCTCGCGACCGACGACGTGATGGCCGTGACCTACGGCGTGCTCGAGCGCATGGACCCCGAGGAGGGCCAGGCCGCCAACGTGGTGGTGCTCAAGATGCCGGCCGCGGCGCTGGCGGAGAACCGCAAGTCCGCCGTCGCGACCGCGCTCGAGACCGTCAGCAAGCGCGTCGACGCGATGGGCGTCGCCGAGCCCAACATCTACCCCAAGAACCGCCAGATCGTGGTCGAGCTGCCGGGCCTCGCGGACGAGAGCACCGAGCTGCGTGCGGCCGCGAGCGATGCGGGCGCGCAGCTGGGCCAGATCCTGTCGGCCGCCGGCGCGGCGCAGGTCTCGACCGCCGACGTCCGCGATCAGGCGGGCCAGTTCAAGCTCACCGTGCCCGGCGGCGACGTGCGGGCGCTGCTGGCGACCGCGTTCCCGGACAAGATCACCGAGGACGGCATCATCGTCGACGACCGCCTGCCGGCGGAGCTGCAGATGCTGCCGGCGGACCCGACCCAGCCCGATCCGGCGAGCGTGACGCTGACGCTGACCGACCGCGCGCGCGATCAGGTGCTCGCCGGGGCCAGCGAGTTCCACCGCCTGCTCAAGATCATCGAGCGCCAGGCAGTGCTGCGCATGCACCTGGTCGACGACGAGACCCCGTTCGGCACCACCGGCAAGCCGTACCTGCGCGCGCTGTTCGACGCGAACATGGTGACCCAGGGCATGGGCATCTCGGTCAACGTCGAGTCCGACTACGGCCGCGAGGGCGGCGTCACGGTCAAGGCGCCGGTCGTGTACTACGCCAAGGACCTCGCGACGCTGGAGAACTTCTTCGCTGGCCTGCCGCCGGCCTGGCGCCTGCCGCCGGACATGAAGATCGCGTTCGGCCCCGCGCCGGTGGTCACGCGCCGCAACCAGCCCGCGGAGAACCTCTACCGCACCTACGTGATCAAGGCCCGCGCCGAGGTCACCGGTGAGAGCATCGTCAACGCCTCGGTCGGCTTCGATCAGCAGACCGGTCAGCCCGAGGTCAACGTCAAGCTCGACCGCGTCGGCGCCGACCTCTTCGAGGAGATGTCGGGCAACAACGTCGGCCGCAAGATGGCCATCATCCTCGACGATCTGGTGCGCTCCGATCCGGTGTTCAACGAGCGCATCCCCGGTGGCAACGTCCGCATCTCGCTGGGCGCGACCCCGGGCCAGAGCTCGCGCGAGGCCGCCAACGACCTGACCAAGGTGCTCAAGAGCGGCTCGCTGCCGGCGCGCCTGCAGAAGGAGTCGGAGATGCGCGTCGGCGCCGACCTCGGCAAGGACGCGGTCGACAGCGGCGCCAAGGCCTTCGCCATCGGCCTCATCGCCGTGGTCGGGTTCATGGGCATCTACTACCGCCGCGCCGGCTGGATCGCGAACGCGGCGCTGGTGATGAACGTGGTCTTCATGCTCGCGGCGATGGCGTTCTTCCGCGCCACGCTGACCCTGCCCGGCATCGCCGGCATCGTGCTCACGCTGGGCATGGCGGTCGACGCCAACGTCATCATCTACGAGCGCATCCGCGAGTTCATCCGCGACGGCTACACCGCGCGCGCTGCGATCGAGGCCGGCTACGACCGCGCCTTCACCAGCATCCTCGACTCGCAGCTCACCACCGCGATCGCGGGCCTGGTGCTGTGGCAGTACGGCTCGGGCCCGATCCGCGGCTTCGCCGTCACGCTGCTCATCGGCATCGCGACCTCGATCTTCACCGGCGTGTTCTGTACGCGCCTGTTCTTCGACATCCAGGCCAACCGGCGTGGCTTCGACAAGGTGTCGGTGTGATGCAGGAAGGTCGTCAGAAGTTCTTCGAGGTCATCCGCCCGGGCACGGCGTATCCGTTCGTGGCCAAGCGCTGGAGCTTCATCTGGGGCTCGATCGCGCTCATCGTGTTCTCGGCCGCGATGCTCGTCTACAACCAGTTCGTCCACGGCGCGCCGCTGAACTGGGGCATCGACTTCGCCGGCGGCTCGACCGTGCGGCTGCAGCTGGCGAAGGAGGTCCCGGTCGAGGACATCCGCACCGCGCTCGATGGCTACGGCTACGAGGGCGCGGCGGCGGTCACGGTGCCGGGGGCCGAGAACGAGGTGCTGCTGCGGGTCAAGGAGGTCGTCAGCATCGACGACACGACCCTGGCGGCCTGCAAGTCGGCGGTGGCCGAGGTGCCGGCCAACGCCAGCGTCGCCGCGACCGCGCCGGCGGTGGCCAAGCAGCTGGGCTTCCACCAGCCCGAGGGCGGCAGCAAGATCTTCATCAAGTACGACGCCGAGCCCGACTGGGCCGTGCTCGAGCAGCGCATCAACGCCGCGGGCTGTCACGGCACGGTCGAGAAGGGCTTCGAGGTCCGCGAGGGCGAGGTCCCGGTCGAGGTCTCGCTCATCGGCATGGGCAACAAGCTGCGCGACCAGCTGGATCAGCGCTTCGGCGCCGGCACGGTCGCGAAGATCGTCCAGGCCGAGACCGTCGGCGCCAAGGTCGGCAACCAGCTCAAGGCCGACGGCGCCAAGTCGCTGCTGTACGCGATGGGCTTCATCTTCCTGTACGTGATGATCCGCTTCGACCTGCGCTTCGCGCCGGGCGGCATCGTCGCGCTGGCGCACGACGCCTTCATCACGATCGGCGCGTTCGCGCTGACGTGGAAGGAGTTCAGCCTCACCACCATCGCCGCGATCCTCACCATCGTCGGCTACAGCATCAACGACACCATCGTGGTGTTCGACCGCGTGCGCGAGCGCGTGGCGCTGTTCCGCGACGAGGACATCGAGGAGACCACCAACCGCGCGCTCAACGAGACGCTCAGCCGCACGCTGCTGACCTCGGGCACCACGCTGCTGTCGGTGGTCGCGGTCTACGTGATGGGCTCGGGCTCGATCGCGGACTTCTCGTTCGCGCTCATCGTCGGCATCACCGTGGGCACGTACTCGTCGCTGTTCATCGCGACGCCGGTGTTCCTGTGGGTCAACCGTCGCTTCTACGCCGGCAAGGGCCACCTGCGCTGGCGCAACGACGGTCCGGTCGGCGAGACGCCGGCCGGCAGCGAGCGCCCGGTGCTCGCGGCCGAGGAGGGCGAGATCGACGAGGCCGGCCGCACCGCCGGTGAGGTCCGCCAGGCCGAGCGCGCGCAGGCCGGAGACGACGACGACGAGGGCGACGGCGAGACCGCGGCGCCCGGCGAGGACCGCATCGAGGTCGAGGCGCCGGCGCGGCCGGCCCGCTCGACCGCGCCCGACGGCGAGCCCGGCGACGAGGGGCCCGCACCGAAGGCCTCGCGTCGGCGCCGTCGGCCGCAGTCATGATCGCGGCGGTGCCCCTGCGCGAGCGCGGGGGCGAGCGCGACCCATCGCAGCTGCAGCAGACCGCCGCGCGTGTGGGCCTGGGCCCGATGGCGGTGCGGCTGCTGCAGGCCCGCGGCATCGCCTCCGACGAGGCCCTGCGCCGCGCCGCCGCGCCGCGGCTGGCCGACCTGCGCGCGCCCGAGCGCATGGCCGGCTTTCCCGCCGCGCTCGATCTGTTGCTGTGGGCCCACCGCGCGCGCGTGCCGGTGGGCGTGTTCGGCGACTACGACGTCGATGGCGTCACGACCGCGACGATCCTCGCCGGCTACCTCGAGGCGCTGGGCCTGCGGGTCGTGGTCCGCGTCGCGCATCGCGAGCACGGCTACGGCCTGTCGGTCGCCGACGCGGAGGCGTTCGCGACCGCCGGCGCGAAGCTGCTGCTCACCGGCGACACCGGCACCAGCGACGTCGAGGCGCTCGCACACGCGCGCGCACGCGGCCTGCGGGCGGTGGTCATCGATCACCACCAGGTGCCCGAGCAGATGCCGCCGGCCGACGCGCTCATCAACCCGCACCAACGGGCGTGCGAGTTCCCGTTCAAGGGCCTGTGCTCCGCCGGCGTCGCGTTCTACCTGTGTGCGGCGCTGCGGACCCGGCTGGGCGCCGCCGCACGTCCGCCCGATCCCCGCGGGCTGCTCGATCTGGTGGCGGTCGCGACCATCTGCGACATGATGCCGCTCGTCGAGGAGAACCGCGTGCTGGTCGCGCGCGGCCTGGCGCTGCTGCGGGTCGCACCGCGACCGGGACTGCGCGCGCTGCTCGAGCGCGCCTCGCCCGGCAACGAGTCGCCGCTCGACGAGCAGACCGTGGGCTTCACCATCGGGCCGCGGCTCAACGCACCGGGGCGGCTGGGCTCGGCCGAGCCGTCGCTGCGACTGCTGCGTGCGCGCACGCTGGCCGAGGCGCAGCCGCTGGCCGAGCAGGTCGAGGGCATGAACCAGCAGCGCAAGGCGCTGTCGGAACAGGCGGTGACGCAGGCGCTCGCGACCCTGCCGCCCGCGCCGCTGCCGGCGGCGGTCTGCGTCGCGGACGTCGCGTGGGCGCCGGGCATCGTCGGTCTGGTCGCGGGCGCGCTGGCCGAGCGCGTGCGCCGGCCCGCGATCGCGCTCGCGATCGATGCCGCCCGCGGCGTCGCGCGCGGCTCGGTGCGCAGCTTCGGCGGCGTCGACGTGCGCGCGGCGTTGTCGAGCTGTGCGCCGCTGCTCGAGCGCTTCGGCGGTCACCGCGAGGCCGCCGGGCTGACCGTCGCGGTCGATCGACTCGACGCGCTGCGCGACGCGTTCGCGACCGCCTGCGCCGCGCAGGCACCGTCGAGCGAGCCCGACGCGGTGCTGCACGACGGACGGCTGCGACTGTCGCGGCTCGACCTCGCGTTCGTCGAGGGCCTCGCGGGCCTGGGTCCGTATGGTGTGGGCTTCCCGGCGCCGCGCTTTCTCGGTCGCGCGCGCGTGCTGTCGATGCGCGTGCTCAAGCAGCGGCACCTCGCGCTGCGTCTGGGCGACGACGGCGCCGAGATCGATGCCATCGCATTCGGCCAAGCCCCGCCGACCGCGAGCGCCGGCGATGGATCCCCGCCCGCGGCGGCCGCCGCGGCGCCGCTCGCACCCGGGGCCACGATCGAATTCCTCTTCGCGCCGTCGCTCGACGTCTTCCGCGGCCAACGTCGCGTGCGCGTCGTGATCGAGCAGCTGTGGTGCTGCGACGCCGCCGGCGGCGACGGTCTTTGACGCATCGAAACCGACGATGCTAAGAAAGCCCCATGGACGGTTGCCGCCTGGGTGTCGCCGCGGGGTTGTCGGGTCTGCTCGCGCTGGGGTGCGGGCTGCGGTCCGACCCGCTGTTCGAGGGCGACCTCGTCGCCGACGCCGGTGAGAGCGCCGACAGCGGCAGCGGCGACAGCGGCGACCCGGGGCCCTCGGCCTGCGAGATGCCGATCGAGATGCCGGTGCAGAGTGTCAGCGTCAGCGGCACGCTCGCCGGCGGTGACCACGAGCACGGCTGGTGCGGCCAGGACGGCGGCCCCGAGCAGGTCTACAGCCTGACGGTGCCGTACAACACCGACGTGACGCTGGCCGTGACCAAGGCCGACAGCGCGCTGACGCTGCGCGTGGTCGAGGACGGCTGCAGCGAGGGCGAGGGCCGCACGATCACGTGCGCCAACGACTTCGTGGAGAAGGCGCGGCACTTTCTCGCGATCGCCGGCCACAGCTACTCGGTCATCGTCGACAGCGACGACGGTGGCGGAGGCGACTACGCCTTCGACGTGGTCTTCGGCTGGCCCACGCTCGATCAGTGCGAGGTGCACGACGAGCTCATCGTGCAGCAGCCCGGCGGATCGTTCGTCTGGTACAACGACTTCGGGCGCGGGCAGGGCGTGGTCGACGGCCTGTGCGGCGGACCGGGCCGCGAGAACATGTTCCCGATCCAGGTCAGCTACCCCGGCAACATCTACGTCGCGGTCGAGGCCTCCGACGGCTTCGAGCCGGTGGTCAGCCTGCGGACCAGCTGCGCGGGCGTCTCGGAGCTGACCTGCGGCAGCGCCGAGGTCAACGGCGTCGCGTCGCTGTCGTGGTTCATCGACGCGGCGAGCCCGGAGTACTACCTCGCGGTCGATCAGGTCGGCATCGAGGGCGGCTCGTACGCGCTGTCGGTCGCGTTCGACTGAGCGCTCGCACGCGCATGCGGACGGGCGCTCGTCGCGGAGCGAGCGCTCCCTCGACGCCGCCGCGCGGTCCCGAAGACGCAGCGCGCGGTCACGAAGACACCCGCGCGGTCATGAAGACGCCCGCGCGGCGGAGCGCGCCCGGGCGTCGCGGCGCGCGAGCCGGGCCAGCAGCGCCGCGACCAGACGCCCGGCGCCCGGCCAGTCGACCGGACACAGCTCGAGCGCCGTGCCGTCGCGCAGGTGCACCATCGCGACCTCGAACGTCGGCGGCGGCCGCAGCTCGATGTCGACGCGGGCGATCTCTGCCAGCGCGAGCCGACGGCGGTGGCCGCCGGTGCGCAGCCGCAGCGTCGTGCGCAGCAGCACCGGCGCGCGCGGCAGCTGGGCGACCAGCACCGGGTGCAGCGTGCCCAGCACCGCGATGGTCGCGCTGACGAGCAGCAGCCGCACCAGCTCGGGGCTGCCGGCCGCGCGCGCGACCCAGCCGGCCGGCAGCGACACCAGCAGCGCCGTCAGCAGGCCCAGCGCGACCACGAGCCACCACGCGAGCTGCACCAACGATCCGGTCCAGTCGCGCGGCCGAGCGGTGCGGAGGAACGGTCCGAGCAAAGGCGGCGCGCGGCAGTCTAGCAAATCCCCGCTCGTCCCGCGGCGCGCTCGGCGACGCGCGGGGCTGGTATCGTTGCGGCGACGCATGACCCTCGCGCTCCGAGCCCTGGTCGCACGCGGCGCGCTCGTGCTCGCCGTCGCATCGTGTCAGGACGACGCCTGCACCGAGATCGGTTGCTCCGACACCACCGTCATCACGTACCCGGTCGGTCTCGTCGACGGGCCCTACGATCTCGACCTGGTGGCCGAGACCGGCAGCTGGCACGCGCGCTGCCTCGGCGCGCCGCCGCCCGAGGGCCCGCCCAACGACGAGGGGCTCGACTGCGATCGCGACGGCTTCGAGCTCGAGGTGCCGCCCGGCACCAGCGCGCGCACGCTGGTGGTCACGATCGTCGACGTCGACACCCAGACCACGCTGCTCGACGCGGTCGCGGTCGCGGCCGACGCGGTCGGCGAGGACATGCCCAACGGCCCGGGCTGTGAGCCGACCTGCTTCGTGCGCAACGGCCAGGTCCCCGGCGGCTGAGCGACGCGCAGCCGCAGGCTCAGGTCGGCAACGTCACGGTCTGCACCGCCAGGCGCGAGGGCGGCAGGCGATGGCGCGCGGTCGGGATCCGCGCGCGCGCCTCGAGCAGCGCCTGCGCGTCGAGATCGGCGACCAACACCGCGTCGCAGTCGTCGAGCTGCTGCGCGAGCACGCGGCCCCACGGGTCGATGATGGCGGCGTGGCCGAAGCTCGCGCGGCCGCGGCCGTGCTCGCCGTGCTGTGCCGCGGCCAGCACGAAGCACTGGGTCTCGATCGCGCGCGCGCGGACGAGCACGTCCCAGTGCGCCGCGCCGCTGGGGCGGGTGAACGCCGCCGGGATCGCGATGAGCTCCGCGCCGGCCTCGGCCAGCGCGCGGTACAGCTCGCCGAAGCGCAGGTCGTAGCAGATCGACAGCCCGACCGCGGCCGCGGCGGTGCGCACCAGCACCGCGCCGTCGCCGGGCGCGACCTCGTCGCTCTCGCGCAGCGGCGGCTGGCCGGGGACATCGGCGTCGAACAGGTGCAGCTTGCGGTAGCGCGCCGCCACGCGGCCGCCGGCGAGCACGAACGCGGTGTTGTGGCAGCGTCCGCTGTCCGCCCGCTCGGGCGTGCCGCCGGCGATCACCACCGGCCCGCCGCCGTCGCACAGCGGCAGCAGCGGCGCCAGGGCGCTGCACTGCTCGGGCGCGTCGGCGTCGGCGGCCCAGCGCAGCCGCTCGGCCGGCGGCGCGATGCCGGCGTAGTTCTCGGGCAGGACCACCAGCGTCGCGCCGCGCTCGGCCGCCTGCTGCACGCCGGCGACCACGGCCGCCATCGAGCCCGCGTGATCGGCCGTCGCGTTCGTCTGCAGGACCGCGGCCCGGAGCGTGTGCATGGTCGCGTGAGCCTACCAGCGTGGGCCAGCCCGCCGCCCGGCCGTGACCGCGCGCGGGCCCGCGGGCGAGATCGCCTCGGCCACCGCGGC
>JAIBBS010000230.1 GCA_019694555.1 Nannocystaceae bacterium | reverse complement strand
CGATGACGTTGCCCGACGAGGTGCGCGCGCTGGTCGGGCGCTGGCACGCGAGCACGGCCGCGCCGCGTCGCGCCGCCGCGGCCCAGCTCGAGGCCGTGGTCGCCGGCTTCGCCGCGCGCCTGCCCCAGCGCGTCGCGGAGCTCGAGGCCGCGATTGCCCGCGCCCGCGCCGGCGAGCGCGACGGGATCGCGGACGCGCTCACGCTGGCGCACCGACTCGCCGGCACCGCGGGCAGCTATGGCCACGCCGACGTCGGGCACCACGCCGCGACCATCGAGGGCGCGCTGCAGCGCGCCGCGGTCGACTGGACCGCGGTCGACGGTGCACTCGCCTCGCTCAGGGCACCAGCGGCAGCACCTTGAACTCGATGCGACGGTTCTTGGCGCGGCCTTCCTTGGTGCCGTTGTCCGCCAGCGGCTGATCCGGACCCACGCCCTGGGTCGTCAGCCGGCCCTCGGCGATGCCGGCCTCCACGAGGTAGCGCTTGACCGCCTCCGCACGCTTGCGCGACAGCTCGACGTTGGCCTCGCGCGGGCCGTCGTCGTCGGTGTGACCGACGATCTCGACCTTGGCGTTGGGGTGATCCTTGAGCGTCTTGACGACCTTGTCGAGCACCGGCTTGGACTCCTTGCGGATCGTCGCCTTGGCGCTGTCGAACGTGATGCCCTCGATGACGCCGCTGAGCTCCTGCAGCGCCGGCGGAGTCGCGGGCGCCTGGTCGGGACAACCGTCGAGGTCCTTGTACGCGTTGTGCGTCTCGGGCTCGGTCTCGCACTCGTCCTTGCCGTCGAGCACGCCGTCGCCGTCGGTGTCGGGGATCGGACAGCCGCCGGCGCCGTCACCCCACTGCTTGGGGCAGCGATCGCGCGCATCGGGCACGCCGTCGTTGTCGCCGTCGCGGTCGGTGGGGCAGCCGTCGTCGGTGTCGGCGGCCTCGTACGGGCACGCGTCGTCCTTGTCGTACAGCCCGTCGTTGTCGCGGTCGAGGCGACGCGGACGGATCAACCGGCGCAGCCGCAGCGTCACGTCCAGGCCGAACACGACCTCACCGTAGCTGCGCGGCGACGCGCCCTCGCCGGGCGTGACGATGTGGCGGCCGTCGATGCGCAGCGCGATCCACTGGTTGGCGTGGATCTTCAGGCCCGGGCCCCACACGAACGCGCTGTCGAGGTCGCGCAGGATCTTGGGCGAGGCCGTCTGCGCGAGGAAGCCGCCGCCGAGTGCGAGCGTGGGCGTGACGCGAAACGGCAGCTGGCCCAACACCAACAGCCGGAAGCTCGTCATCGAGGTGTCGACCGCCTCGCTCGAGCTGTGGTTGGGCGCGCCGCCGACCTCGAGGCCGACGCCGAGGAACGAGAGGATCCAGTAGGCCGCGCGGAAGCCCGCCGTGAACGCGCCGCGCTGCAGCGTCGGTCGCGGACCGAAGCCCGAGTCCCACAGACCATGGCGCTTGGGCAACAACAGCGCGCCGGCCCACGCGCCCAGCTCGAGCGTGTCGCGCTGCGGCACCCAGCGCTTGATCTTGGGCTTGCGCTGCTCGATCGCCTTCGCGCGTCGGCCCGAGGTGCGGTCCTCGGGCAAGTACGGATCGGCGGCGGGCTCGGCGGAGGCCTTGCCGCGCTTGGCCTTGCCGCGACCGCGCTTGCCCTTGCCACCGTCGTCCTGCTCGCGCGCGGGCTCGGGCGTCTCGGCCGCGCGCCCCGAGGGCGCCGCCTCGTCGTCGGCAGCCGCGGCCGAAGGCGCGGCCTCGTCGTCGCTCGCCGGCGCGGGCTCCTGGGCCGCGGGCTCCTCGGCCGCGGGCTCCTCGGCCGGCGCCGCCTCCTCGGGCTCGGCCGCACGCGCCGTCAGCGGCAGCGCGAGCAACAGTGGCACCGCCACCGCGAGCCGGCGCATGCGCGCGGCCGTACCGATCGAATCCGCACCCATCGCTGCACCTCCGGAAACCAGGTTGCGACTGTCCACGCTCACGCTCGCCGCGGCGAGCCTACGCCACCTGGGCGCAGACGGTCAAAAGCTGAACACGAGCTCGGTCCGCACGCCTTCGAAGTCGGGCAGCGTGCGGCACGAGCCATTGACGCACACGCGCCCGCCGACCTGCCGACCCGCGAAGACCCGCAGGAAGCTGGCGTCGAAGAGGTTGATCTGCATCTGCACGCCCGGCCACAGGTGTGGACGGCAGGTGCTGCCGGCGTCGCCGCTGCAGCGCTCGCGGGTCAGCGAGGGCTCACCCGCGGGCGCGGGCTGCTGCGTGTCGAGGCCCTGCACGAAGCTGATCGACAGCCGCGGCGAGAGCCCGTAGCCGATCGCCGCGATCGCACGCACGAACCTGTCGCGGGTGCCCTGGGTCACGTAGGTCTCCCAGCGGCCCTCGAGCTTGAACAGCAGCGCGTGGGTCAGCGCGCCGGTGCGGCCCAGCGGCAGCTGCAGCGCGAGCTCGGCGTGGGGGAAGCGACGCTTGAGCGTGCCGTAGCCGTGGTCGACGAGGTAGCGCTCGTCGCGGTAGCCGCTCGACAGCTGCAGCACGAAGTCGGCGCGCCGCGGCGGTCGCACGATCACGCCGGCGTAGTGGTGCGTCGCCACGCGCCCCTGGTCGCCGAACGGGTCGAGGCCGATGGTGTCGGCATAGGCGTAGGCCATGCCGTTGCCGTACAGCGTCACGCCGTGACGCCGCCAGGTGTGATCGACGCGCACGCGACCGCCGGTCGAGCTGGCGTTGCCCGGCACCTGCTGATCCTCGCGCTCGAGCGTGGGGTTCTCGGCGTACTGCAGCGTCGAGGCCTGCGACAGCGCGACCAGATCGTTGCGGTAGTGCTTGCCCTCGAGCAGCACGGTGGTGGTGCCGAGCACCAGCGTGCTGTTGCCGTAGATCGCCCAGCCGCGGTGCGACTGGCTGCGTAGCGCGGTGCGCTCGAGGTTGGGGTTGCGCAGCTGCCCCGCGGCACCCACGAACAGATCCCACACCCCGGCGATGCGCGTGCGGCCGATGTCGCCGCCGATGCGATGCAGGTACTCGTCGACGACGCCGCCGGTGATCTCGTCGCCGAAGTCGAGGTACGCGTAGTGTCCGCCCAGCTGCACGCGCCCCGGCAGCGTGCCCTCGACGCGACCGGCGGCCACGAGATCGGAGCAGGTGGTCCACAGCGGCGAACCCAGCGGCGAGTGCAGCCGCGGCCCCGCGCCGGGATCGCCGTCGCGCGTGCGCTTGCAGAAGCCGCGATCGACGTCGGGCGCGAAGGTGTAGCTCTTGGCCGGGTAGCCGGGGTCGGCCACGAGCTGCCGCGTGGCGAAGTCGCTGTTCTGGCGGTTGGCGAAGCCGGCGAGCACGGTCGCACGCACCGGCTCGGTGCGCAGGTCGAAGCGCCCGCCCTTGACCGTGGCGTCGACGCCGATCTCGTCGATCTTGCGCACCGACAGCCCCAGGCCGCGACCGAAGCCGACGTTGAAGTCGCCGACCTGCACGCCGACGCGGCGGCCGTCGAGCCGCAGCGTCGCGCGTTCGAGCCGCGCGTCGTCGCCGACCGGCGCGCAGCCATCACCGCTGCAGCCGCGCTCGCGCACGAAGAAGACCTTCTGTCCGTCGATGCGTGCCTGGGTGCCGATGGTCAGCTTGCGCGTGCGGGTGTCGACGCCGAAGTTGAGCCGCTCGACGATCGAGACGAAGCCGTCGTCGGTGTCCTGCGGGTTGTAGTTCTGCCGGTACCACTCGACGAAGCTGGTCGAGCGCAGCCACGGCGACACCGTCGCGCTGCGCGTGCGCAGCTGCGGGATCTTGGCGCTGCGTCGTCGCGGCGGCGCGGCGTGATCACGCGGCGGCGCCGCGCGGACCGGGGTCGTCGACGCGGACGCCGGCGCGGGCTCGGACGGCGCGGGCTCGGACGGCGCGGGCTCGGACGGCGCGGGCTCGGACGGCGCGGGCTCGGACGGCGCCGCGACCTCGGCGGGCCCGGCGAAGCCGCGCGCGCCCCAGCTCGCGAGCCGTGCCGCGAACACCAGCGGCGGCCACAGCACCACGACTACTCCGCCGGCGCTGCCGGCAACAGCCGCTCGAGCTCGGCCGCGAGCGTGTCGACGTCGCCGGCCATGTAGCCCTGGTGGTCGTCGATCACGCGCCCACTGGCATCGAGCACGACGTAGTACGGGATGTCGCCGCGCGGGTTGTAGCGCGTGAGCACCTGGGTCTCGCGGTCGAGCAGCACCGGGAAGTCGTAGCCCTCGCGCTCGACCCACGGCGCGACCTGGGCCGCGGTGTCGGGGCCATCGATGCTGATCGCATACAGCTGCAGGCCGCGACCGGACATCGGCACGAGCACGCGATCCATCTGCGCGAGCTCTTGCTGACACGGCTGGCACCACGTGGCCCAGAACGCGAACACGAACACGTCGCCCTCGCTCGCGGGCGTCGGGCGCACGAGCGCGCCGCGCAGATCGGGCAAGGCGACGTCGAGCGCGGCGTCGGGCGCACGGCTGCCGCGTTGCGGCTGACAGCCCAGCGCGAGCACGGCGAGCGAGGCGATGCGGACGAGCTCACTGCGGCGGTGCATAGGGCTCCTGGATCACGAGCTCGAACTGGGCTCGCAGGGTCTCGGGGTCGGGCTTGCTGCCGGCGAGCTTCCAGCGGATGTTGCCGTTGGCGTCGATGAGCAGGTTCATCGGCGTGGCCGCCGACGGATCGCCGAGGTAGACGCCGGTCCAGCCGAAGCGCTGATCCATCACGATGGGGAACGGCAGGTGGGTCTGCGCATCGAAGTCGCCGCCGGCGGCGGTGATCCAACGTCCCTCGCGCCAGTCGCTGCAGAACTGCTCCGTGGGCGCCTGCGCGTTCCAGTCCTGGAAGAGCACCTGCACGAACTCGATGCCGCGCGCGTGGTACTCCTCGTACAGCGCCGGGAACTCGAGCGTCTCCTCCTGACAGGGGCTGCACCAACCCGCGCCGACGTTGATGAACACGCCGCGGTTGAAGTCGCCGTAGTCGTCGTCGCGGGCGCAGAAGAAATCCGCCAGCTCGAGCGGCTCGCTCTCGCAGTCGACCAACGCGACCTCGCTCTTGGCGTTGTTGGCGATGCGGTGCCCGACCTCCACGCCATAGCCGGCCTCGCCCGGCGACGGGAACCCGCACGGTCCATCGGCCACCGTGCGATCGAGCCGCGCTGCATCGACGCGCGCCCCCTGCTCACCGTCACCGAGCTCGGGCGGCGGCGCACAAGCGCACAACCAGAGGCTCACCCATGGGATGCAGAATCCGACGTCCCTGCGCACGGCCGCCGCACGACAGCAACGACCGTGACGGCGGGATTCCCCTGCGATCTCGTGCGGGGGTCACGGGCGGGCGGACGAGTTGCCAGGCAGCAGCGGGCGAGTTGCCCAACGGCGGGGCAGGCCCGATCGCCATCGGAGCCGGCGCCGGCGTGCGTGCCTCGTCGAGGTCACGACCGCCGCTGCCGCGGCACCTGGCGGAACGACGCGGGGCAGCGTGCGTCGATCCGAACACGCGACGCGGGGGGCAGCGCGCGGGCGTGCGCGGCGGTCATGCTCGGCCCACGCCGAGCGAGATGAGCCCCGCCCCCCTGTGCTGGAAGTCCCACTCGCCGACAACCTCGACAGTGCCGTCGACGGCACCACGAATCACCCGCATCGGGCCGCGCTCCTGCTCGGCGACGTCGGGCACGAGGAGCAACTTCGCTTCGAATGCACCGAGCGCACGCCCACCGCGGCTGACGAGCGCACGCGTCAGCCCGCGTGGCGGAGCCGGAGCACCATCAACGCGAACGGCATGTAGCGGCCGAGCGCTTGCGGCCCGCGACCGTAGCGACCGCCCATGTACAGCAGGCTTCGGCCGGTCGTCGCGAGCGCGCGCCGGACCTCGGCGTGGGCGGCCACCTTGGCCTCGGTCGCTCGCGCGACGAGCCCACCGTGCATGGGTGACCCGATCGCGACGCGCCTGCCGTCGTACTCGAACGCGTCGCGCCACGCGGGCCGGATCCGACGCGACCGGCCGCCGCGGCCTCGTGCGACCGCCTCGCGCTCGGGATCGTCGTCGCGCAGCTTGAGGGCGGCGTAGAAGGCAGCGACGCTCGCGTAGTGCCGGCCGTCGAGCTCGAACGGCGTGGGCGCTTCGCTCGCCAACCACGGCCCGCCGACGAGCACGGTGCGGCCTTCGTCGCGGAGTCGTCGCGCGTGCAACCACCGGCTGTGGAACCCGACGTCGAGCCCGTGGCGCGCGGCCTCGGCGGCGTCGGCCTCGGCATCGTAGGTGCCACGGGTGACCGGCTCGTCGTAGAGCACGTCCGCCAAGCCGGGCTCGAACGGATCGACCCGCACGCACAGCTCGTCGATCGCGAGCGAGCGCAGCCATCGCTCGAGATCCTTGCGCGAGGGCGCGTCGGCCATCGCCCCAACGTATCGCATGCCGAGGGCGAGCTCCCACGGGGCCCCGGCTTTCGCGACGCTGGCACCGTCACCGTCCTCGGCCGCGGTGCCACGGCGCGCGCCGAGGTGAGCGGCCGCGATCCGGGCTACGGCTCGACCGCGATGATGCTCATCGAGGCCGCGCCGACGCCCGGCACGATCGCGCGCGTCTGCCCCACCCTGGCGGCGTCCTCACGCCTGCCGCGGCGCTCTCCGATCCGCGGCTGCGAGCGCGTCGCGCAGCGTGGGCTCGAGTTCCGGCGGATCGACGCACGAGCGCCTCGGCTCACTTCACCGGCTTCGCCGCGCCGCCGCTGGGCGCAGCGTCGACCCGAACGATCTGGCAGCGCGACAGCGCACGCTCGTCGCCGATCGGGACTTGCGGAGACAACCCGATGAGTGCCGTCTCGGTCTGCGTCGCGGTGAACGAGAGGCTCGGACGCACCGTGCCTTCGAACGTGACGCGCTGCTCCTCGTACCGCGCGGGCCCGTCCTGGCGGTACCTCACGAAGGTCCAATTCGCGAGGCTTCCGACGCACTCGACCACGTACGTCTGGCCCGCGATCGCGTCGAACGACACATACGCCGAGCCGACCGAGCTCCCGGAGTCGTCGTTGTAGAAGATCGCGTCGCCCGAGATCGGATCGTTGCGGTGCATCCTGCGCACGACGAAGCGCGCGCTGCCGACGCGCTGCCGCTGCAGCGACAGGATCATCGGCGTCGACAGATGCGACGCCGCGTAGCCCACGATCTGGCCGAGCTCGGCCTTCGACGACAGCGCCGGCCGTGCCACCGGCGCGGCCGAGAGCGCGGCCATGACCTCGGCCGCCTGCGCCTCTTCGGGTGAGGCGGTGGTCGGCGCCGCTGCGCCGGCGTTGGGCACCTTCGGCGAAGCGGCGGCACAGAGCAGAGCGACGAGCGCGGCGACCGTGAATCCTGGCGTCATGCACGGGTGGTGGCCGGTGGCCACCGCAGCGTTCCCGCCACCGGCCGCGACGATGGCGGCAAACGCGACCAACCGCAGCCGGGGGAGATCAGGGCTCCTCGTCGACCGGCACCGCGCCGTCCTCGGGGCTCACCGAGGTCGGATCGGACGGGTCGCTCGAGCCGCCGCACACGCCGCAGGCCACGGGCACCGGCTGGATCTGCGAGTACGAGGGGTCACACGCCAGCATCGTCCGTTTGTAGCAGTTGTCCACCGCGGTCTGACACATCTGCTGCGTCAGCTGGAAGGACTGGCCCGTCGGGTTCTCGATCGAGCACGAGGCCGTCTTGCGGATGTCCTGGCGGTCGGGGCACGGCGCGTCGTTGGCCACGACATCACACTGAGCGAGGATGGTCTCGCCGGTGTTGTCGTACAGACAGGTTCGCATGATGTCGAACGTGTAGGTGGTGTTGGCTGGCATCCAGCCATCGCCATTGGGCCCGTGGGTGCATCGCGTGACGCTGACGGGGCGATCGATGTTGTCCCATCGCGTGTTCAGCTCGTAGGTGCACGCCTTGTCGGCGTCGCTGAACACGAGGTCGCCCGGGTCGCACACGAGATCGACGGCCTCGGCGACCTCGCGGAAGTCCACGTCGTCGGGCAGTTCCTCGGGGTCACACCCGAACGCCATGAGCGAGGCGAGCAGGACGAGCGCGCGTGCGCGCGGAGTGGCCGTGACGCGTTGCATGATCGCTCTGAGCCACGAGCGGGGCCGCTCGATCACGGGGCGACGAAAAAGGTTCGCGACGCGCGGGAACACCCGTGCCGTGCCGCGCGGCGGGCCGTCCCCGTGTCCGCGGTCGACCCTCGCCTGGGTCGCCCTGTGCCCCGCTGCCCGCGGTGATCGTGGGCGCCGTCGTTGCGCGCGGCCGCCGTGCCGGCGATCGCGGTC
Source organism: Nannocystaceae bacterium (assembly GCA_019694555.1). Taxonomy (GTDB): domain Bacteria; phylum Myxococcota_A; class Polyangia; order Nannocystales; family Nannocystaceae; genus Xiheibacterium. The sequence goes on along the minus strand of JAIBBS010000230.1, from coordinate 3,966 downwards.
GCGCCGCGCTGCTGGTCTGGTCCGGTCGGTTCTGACCCGCGATCACGGTCCGATCGCCGCCTGATCGCGCCGGGCGAGCGCCTTGGTCAGCGCGCGGAATCCCAGGCCGTTCATGATGCGCGTGGCCAGCGACGGCCACACGCGCTGGACCAGCAGCAGCATGCCGTTGCCGCCCGGCAGCGAACGCGCGCGATCGCTGCGCAGCGATGCGAGAAACTGCTCGGCCACCCACTGCGGCGCGAAGATCTTGGGAAGATCGAGCGGCATGGCCTTGCCCGCCTCGGTGGAGGTGTGCGGCGGCGCGAACAGTCGCACGTCGATGCCGTGCTCGGCGAGCTCGGCACGCAGCGCCTGCGACAGCGACACGACGGCGGCCTTGGCCGCCGAGTAGGCCGCGGCGCCGGGCATGGGGACCCATGCCACCGTCGACGCGAAGTTGACGATCGTGCCGCGACCGCGCTCGATCATCCCGGGAAGGACCGCACGGATGACCCGCTCGGCGCCGAGCACGTGCACGTCGAACATCGCGCGGGTGAACTCGGCATCGCTCGTCTCCCAGCGCGTCATCTCGCCGGCATTGCCGGCGTCGTTGACGAGCACGTCGATGGCACCGAAGCGGGCGTGGGCCGTCGCCACGGCCGCGGCCACCGACGACTCCGAAGTGACGTCGAGCTCGACGGCGAGCGCGTCACCGCCGGCGCCGACGATGCGAGCGGCCTCGGCCTGCAGCGTCGGCAACGACCGTGCGGCCAGCACGACGCGGGCGCCTGCGCGGGCCAGCGCCCGCGCGATCTCCAGACCGATGCCGCGCGAGGCTCCGGTGACGAACACGACGCGATCGCGGATCTCCATGGGTCATCCTTTCTTGCGCCGAGCGGCGCGCGGGCGGGCAGGGGTACGGCGCACGCTGGCGGCCAGCCGCTCGCGAGCGCGATCGATCCAGTCGAGCTCGAGTCGACACCACGCGAGCCCGTGCTCGATCGACAGGCGCCAGATCTCGGCCTCGCGTGGGCTCCGGGCCAACGTGAAGATCTCCGGGGCGTCGTGGCGGGCCTGGTAGTCGGCGAGCGTGGCCCGCAGGCCCTCGGCGTAGTCGGCGAGCAGGCCGTCGAGCGTGGCCGGCGCGAGCTCGGACGCGAACACGAACTTGAGCAGCAATGGGTGGCGGAGCTGCATGGGCTCGAGCGGCGCACGCAGCCACTGCTGCAGCGTCGCGCGTCCCGCCTCGGTGTTGCTGTAGACCTTGCGATCGGGCTTGCCGTCGCCGGGCTCGCGTGACACGGCGACGAGGCCCTCGGACGCGAGGCCGTGGAGCTCGCGGTAGATCTGGCTCTGCGTGACGCTCCAGAACGACGCGACCGACCCGGCGAAGCGCTGGCGCAGGGTGTAGCCCGTGGTGGGCTCCAGCTCGAGGAAGCCGAGAATTGCGGCCCGTAGGGACACGTTCTTCTTATATCACAAGTTTCATATGACTGCAATGCCATATGCTGCGCCCTGCCGGGCGCAGGGCGCAGCCGGCATGGTCGGTCGTGGCCGCCCGTCGTTCCGCCAGCGATGTCCTCCTGCTGCAACGGCGCGTTCGGCCTCGCGTACCAAGGCGCCCACTGCCGTGCATGGGGGCGTCGGTGCAGCGCACCGGCGCGTTGGGCGACGGTGCGGGTCGTTCACTGCGGCGCCCGGGCCGGCGGCGGCAGGTCGAGGTGGTGGAGGTGGACAGGCGGCGTTGCGCGGACGTCGATGGGTTCTCGTTGCACGCCGACGTCTGCGTGACGGCGCGCGACCGAGCGCAGCTCGAGCAGCTGTGTCGGTACGTCGCGCGGCCGGCGATCGCGAGTGAACGTTGCCCGGCTTCGCCGCAGTCGCGAGCGACCGAACGTTCGCGGTCGACTCGAGCGCGCGATACGGCGATCCTTCGCGCAGCGGAGCGTCGCTTGCACTCACTCCTCTGAACGTATCGCGGCTACGTCGACGTTGGCGGCGGCCAGAGCAGGCCCCGCCGATTCCCCGCGACGTTGACGCCCGCGGGCTGTGACTAACAGTCCGACCACCCTTCGCCGGTGCAGTCCGTGCTATAGAAGTTGCAGCCGAACACCCCGATCCTGCACGTCGTGCAGATACCAAACGCGTAGTAGTCGTAGTAGCGCCAGCAGGTCATCTCCTCGGGGTCGGGTTGCTCGGAAGCGAGATCGTCGGCCGCGGGTGCCGCGGGTGAAGGCATCGGGACGTCGGCGGGCGGGTCGATGACCTCGATGGTGTAGTCCTCGAGGCCGTGCGCCTCCGCCAGCTCGGCGGCGACGGCTTCGATGGCGTCGTCGGTCGTTGGCTCGTCGGCGTCGCACGCGGCGAGCGCGAGCAACGAGGTGATGGTGGAGAGGACGACGGTTCGGGGTCGCTTCATGGGCGGGTTAGACCGGCGGGTCCACCATTCGATCTCCGGAAACGCACGGGCAGCATCGTCTGCACGGCACGGTGGCCCCATCGCCCGCCGCCGCGCGCCCGGAGCGCGTTGGATCGCCGCATGCGTCCGATCTCGCTTCTCGTCGGAGTCGCCCTCGTCGCGTGTGCGAGCAACCCGGTCGAGGACGCCGGCGGCACCTCGAGCAGCAGTGGCGCGAGCACGTCGTCGTCGACCACCACCACGTCGCCGACGACGACGGACGCGAGCACGACCACCGAGGGGTCCACGGGACCGGTCGACACGTTCCCAGGTTTCATATGACTGCAATGCCATATGCTGCGCCCTGCCCTGCACCGGGCGCAGCCCGCATGGTCGGTCCTGCAACGGCGAGGCGCTGCTCGGGCCCATGACCGCGGTCGTGGGCGCCAACGGGTATCAGCGGCGCGGCTGACCTACGACGCGTACTCGACCAGGCACGCCCGCAGCGCGTGCTTCGCCCGGTGCAGCAGCACGTCCACGTGGCCGCGCGACAGGCCCAGCGCGGCCGCGACGTCCTGCCCGCCCTGCTCTTGCAGCAAGCGCAGCGTGACGACCGCGCGCTGGGTGTCGCACAGCTGCGCGACGCAGGCCTGGACGCGGACGTGCTCCTCGGCGCGGGCGATCCACAGCTCGGAGTCCGCGGCGTCGTCGGTGGGCTCGACGACGTCGATCGGGACGTGTGGCTTGGCGACGTGGTGGCGGCGTCGGCGGTTGCGCGCCGCGTTGCGGACGATGCCGGCCAGGTACGGACGCAGCGCCTCGTCGTCGTGCAGCGGGAGCTCGCGGCCGCCGAGCATCGACAGCAGCGTGCAGAGGCCCTCTTGCACGCAGTCGACCGCGTCCTCGGGGCCGAGCCCCTCGTGGCGGGCGACGGCGGCCAACGCGGCGCGGTCCACGAGGATCAGCCGCTGCAGGAGCGCGAGGGGATCGAAGGGCGCGGGCATCGCGGGCGGAGGTGTCGAGGACCCCGCGATCTTACGCCGGGTAAGATCGCCCGTGCTCGCCACCTCCTCGGGCATGTCCAGCCTCGCTCCCCACAACGACGACGCCCACGCCACGACCACCGCCGAGTCGGCGCACGACCAGGCCACGGCGCTCTACTTCTCCGCGACCTGGTGCGGCCCGTGCCGCACGTTCGGCCCGATCGTCGAGCGCGTGGCCACCGCGCTCGGCGATCGCGTGGGCCTGGTCAAGCTCGACGTCGACGCCGCGCCCGAGCTCGCGATCCGCTACGGCGTCCGCAGCGTGCCGACGCTCGTCGTGCTCCGACGCGGTGAGGTCGCCGCGCGCCACACCGGCTCGATCTCGGAGGGCGCGCTGCGACGTCTGCTCGACGCCGCGCTGTGATCGCGACCAATCCAATGGGAAGGGACGGCCCGTCCCTTCATTGTGTCGGGCAAAGCCCGCCAGGGCCTCCCAACCCTCCATCGCTCCGCTGCTCGCCTTCGTCGCGGTACGCGTTCATCCGCAACTCAGCAGTCCGCCGCGAGCACACCGTCACCGCACGTCCAGCCCATGGCGGTGCAGAC
>JAIBBS010000229.1 GCA_019694555.1 Nannocystaceae bacterium | reverse complement strand
GCTCACGGGCACGACGCGTTGGTCGGGATGCACTCGTCGTCGCCGGCGCAACACTTCTCGCCGACGTCGCAGAACGACGCGCCGCAGACTCCGTTGCTGCACATGCGGCAGGCGCCGCAGTCGGTTCCGCCCGGGTCGTTGGCGCTGCAGGCATCGGCGGCCTCGTTGCAGCTCTCGGAGCAGTCGCCGTCCCCATCGGCACCCGGGCAGGGGTTGCCGCTGCCGACACACGCACCGGCGCCGTTGCAGCTGTCGCTGGCGGTGCAGAACAAGCCGTCGTTGCACGCCGAACCCGCGACGTCGTTGGCAGTGCAAGCGTCGGCGGCCTCGTTGCAGCCCTCGGAGCAGTCGCCGTCACCGTCGGCGCCGGGGCAGGGGTTGCCGCCGCCGAGACACGCGCCCGCGCCGTTGCAGCTGTCGCTGGCGGTGCAGAACAGGCCGTCGTCACAGGACGCGCCGGGATCCGCGAACGCCACGCTGCACGCGTGATCGATGCACACCCCGACCGTGCACACGCCGGCGGCGGGACACTGCGCGTCGTCGTTGCACTCGACGCAGCCGCCGTCGCCATCGCACACGCCCTGGCCGCAGGCGGTGTCCGCGGGCAGTGGATCGTGGGCCGCGACGCCGTCGTGGCATGCCTCTTCGGTGCAGTCGTTGTCGTCGTCGGGCGGCAGATCGGTGTTGGCCGCGACCGCGACGATGTTGCCGCCGCCGTCGCACTCGCGTCGTTGGCAGTCGCCGGTGGTCTGTTCGCCGTCGGGCAGCGCGGTGCCGCCGTCGGTCACGACCACGCCGCAGACCGCGTCGGTGCACGAGGGCGTCTGGCAGAAGTCCTGCTCGCCGCCGCAGTCGTCGGCGTTGCTGCAGCCGGTGCACGCGCCCGCGTCGTTGCAGCTGCCGGCGGCACAGCGCGTGCCCGCGTCGGCGGGCATGCTGGAGGGCGCGCCGTCCTCACAGCGCTCGAGCGTGCACTCGAGCCCGTCGTCGGGCACGTCGTCGTCGTCCGCGACCGACTCGCTGCCGCCGCGGCCATCGCAGACCAACACGCGACAGTCCTCGGGTCGCTGCGCGACGTCGGGCAGCCGCGTGCCCGCGTCGGCGAAGTGCTGGCCACACACGCCGTCGTCGCAGCTGCGGCTGCGGCAGGTGTCGTCGGGCGGCAGCTGCGTGCAGTCGCCGGGTCCGGTGCAGCTGCACGCGGGATCGTCGGTGACCGGTGCGTGGCTGCAACCATCGGCGCCGCAGCCGTCGACGGTGCAGGGGTTGTGATCGTCGCAGCTGGCCTCGTCGTCGCACGGTGCGGCGCCGGTGTCGGAGCCGTGCGCGCTCGTGCCCAGTCCGGTGCTGTTCTCGCTGCCGCTGTCGGACTGGCCACCGCTGGCGCTGCCGTCCTCGCTCGACTCGGTCGCGGGTCCCTGCGCCTCGGGCAGCGACTTCTCCGGTGCGAAGCAGGCGAGGTGGACCAACACGGGTACGGACAAGGCAAGGCGTCGGCGCGTCATGATCGAGGGTCGTGCGGCGGGCACAACTTCGAGCAGATAGACCGGCGTAGGTCGGTTTCGATCACGCCGCGCGCCGGATCGTGATCGGCACGCAGCGCGTGCGCGCCCGCTGGGGCCAGCCCATGGCATGCTCCGGGGCCATGCGACGCCTCGTCTGTTGTCTCGCTTTGTTCGCGGCGTGCGAGAAGTCGACGCCCGCCACGGAGTCGTCCACGCCGCCGGCCGCCGATGCCGCCGATCCGCTCGCGGGCAAGCCCGTGGTGCGCAACGTCGAGGCCAAGACCGGCGACGTCACCGTGTGTCCGTACAGCGGCCGCAAGTTCGTGGTGAAGGACGACTCGCCGCGCTGGGAGTACGAGGGCAAGACCTACGTCTTCTGCGCCCAGAAGGCGCTCGACGCGGTGCAGCAGGATCCGGCGAAGTACCTCGCGGACTTCGACGGCTGAGCGCATCAGGGGTCGGGGGCCCCGGTCGCGTTCGTGCGCCCGCGGGTGCGGCGGACGCGGTCGAGGCTGGCGCGTGCGCCGATGCAGTCGTCGTGGCCGGGGCCGAGCGTCGCGTCGCACATCGTCAGCGCGCGCGCGTAGGTGGCGTCGGCCGCAGCGAGGTCGCCGTCGTCCTCGTCGAGTTGCGCCACGTCCATCAGCGAAGACGCGGTCGCGCCGCTGCCGTCTGGAAACGCGCGCTCACGGATCTCGAGCGCGCGCGCCAGCAACGCGCGGGCCTCGGTGCGGTGCCCGAGGTCGCGCTGTGTCGCGGCGAGGTTCTGCAGCGCGGTGGCGACGTCGGGGTGGTCGGGACCGAGTCGGCGCTCGCGGATCGCCAGGGCCTCGCGCGCGAGCTCCTCGGCCAAGACGGCGTCGCCACGGCGCTGCAGCACGGCCGAGAGGTTGCTCAAGGTGGTGGCGACGTCGGGATGATCGCGCCCGACGGCGCGCTCTTGGATCGCGAGCGCGCGGCGGCCCTTGTCGATCGCGGCGTCGAGCTCACCGCGGCTGAAGTGGATGTTGGCGAGGTTCACCAGCGGCACCGCCAGGATCGGGTGCGTCGGGCCGAGCTGGACCTCGTCGATCGCGATCATGCGGTCGTACATCGCCTGGGACGTCGCGAGGTCTCCAGCCGCGTACGCGGCCATGCCGACGTAGCTCGCCGCGGTCGCGACATCGGGATGATCCGGACCGAGCTCGGCCTCCTGCAGCGCGAGGGCGGTGCTCGCGAGCCGCTGCGCCGACGCGAAATCGCCGCGCGCGTAGTCCACCAGCGCGCGCGCCGATTGCAGCGCGGCCTCGCGGGTGCGCAGGCCCGGCGTGCGTTCGAGGATCGCTGCGGCGTGGCGTGCCCACAGCTCGCCGACGTCGTGCTCGGCCATGCGGTAGCCGATCACGATCGCCAGCCGCGTCGCGGCGTCCACGGCGGTGCCCTCGACGTCGGCATCGAGCGCGCAGAAGTACGCCTCGACCAGGGCCGGCACCGCCTCGGCGTAGCGCCCCGCGCGTGCGCGGGCGCTGCCGACCCGCATCCACGCGACCGCGACCAGTGGCTCCCAGCCCAACGCGCGGGCGCGCGCGAGCGCAGGCTCGGCGACGTCGAGCGCAGCAGCGGGCTGTCCGGCGTCCTCGAGCGCGTGCGCGCGTGCGTGTTCACGCTGGATGGCTTCGATCTCGGCGCGTTCGTCCGCGTCCGCCGGCATCGGTGGCCGCCGATCGAGCGCCTGCGGTTCGATGCACGACCGCGGCGATTCGAGGTTCGACGCCACCAGCGCCGCGCGCTCGACGAACCCGCGGGTGGGCTGCTCGAGCGTCGCGAGCAGGGCCTCGAGCGCCCAACGTTGCTCGTCGAGGCACGTCCGCGCGGCCTCGTCGTAGCGCGGCTCCCAGTCCAGGGCCTCGGCGCGGCGGCAGACCTCGTCGTGGACCTCGCGCCAGGCCAGCACGTGTGCGTCGAGCCGCGGACCCGTGCGCGCGATCGCGTCGGTCGCCTGCGGTGAGCCGGTGCGCGCGAAGGCCTGCTCGATGCGCGTCGCGGTCGCGGCGTTCCAGATCTCCGCGGCGGCCTGGCTCTGCGCGTGGCAGCGTTGCACGCGGTGTCGCGCGGCCAGCCACGTCGCACCGTGGCCCGCGCCCACGATGGCCGCGAGTGTGAGCGCGCTCGCGACGATGCTGCGCCAGCGCGCGCCCGCGCGGCGGTGCGCGATCGCGTCGATCAGGGTGTCGAGATCGGGCGCGCGACCGCCGGGATCCGCCGCGAGCCCGCGTCGCAGCTGCTGGAACAGCCATCGCGGCGCCGTGGCCGTGCGCGGCACCGGGCGAATCTCACCGGCGTACACGCGCGCGAGGATGGCGGTCGCGTGATCGCCCGCGAACGGTCGCTCACCCGCGAGTGCTTCCCAGGCCATCACGCACCAGCCGAACTGGTCCGCACGTGCATCGAGCGGCTGTCGCATCGCCTGCTCGGGCGCCATGTAGCCCGGCGTGCCGCCGCCGTGTCCCGTGGGCCCCGGTGCGCTGTCGCTGCCGTCGGCGGTGCGCGTGTCGTCGTCGGACGCTGGCGTGATCCACTGCGCGAGCCCGAAGTCGGCCAGCCGTACGCGCGCCAGCCGACCCTCGGCGGTGGTGTCGATCATCACGTTGTCGGGCTTGACGTCGCGGTGCACCAGACCGCTGTGGTGCGCGGCACGCAGCCCACGCGCGGCCATCAACAGCGCCTCGAGCACCACCGGCCACGTCGGTTGCTGCGCGCGTAGCCACGTCGACAACGGCACGCCGTGGACGAACTCCATCGCGATCCACACCCGCTCACCCAACGTCCCGGCATCGAACACGGCGACGACGTTGGGGTGGGTCAGGGTCGCAAGCGCGCGGGCTTCTTGCAGCAGCCGCGCGCGCGCCTGCGCGGTGGTGCCGGGCGCGCGCAGGAACTTGATCGCGACCTTGCGATCGAGCGCCGGGTCATAGGCCGCGTAGACCACACCCATGCCGCCGTGGCCCAGGCGATCCAGCACGACGTATCGCCCGACCGCCTGTCCCGGCGCGAGCTCGACCGGGTGGCGCGTGGCCACGCCCGTGTCGGCACCGGTCGCGCCGAGCGTGACGTCGTCGCCGAGACTCTGCACCGCAGGCGCCAGCGTATCACCGGCATGGCTCGCGGGCGTCGTGCGGATCAACCCACGCGCAGGCGTCGGGTCGCGAGATCGAACACGAACGGCGCGAGCGTGCCGTCGAATCGCACCAGCTCACCTTCGACCGCGACGATGTCGCCTTCGAGGTGATCCTCGTGGGGACGCAGGCCGTTGTCGTCGCCCCAGCGGTGCACGAACACGTGCGCGCCCTGCTGCGTGACCACGACATTGTTGCTGCACCAGCCCTGTTCGTCCTTGTCGAAGTAGCCGTCGTCGTAGCTGGCGGTGACGTCGGGCAGCGGTGTCGGCAGCATCAGCGGACCCCCGCGGCGCCGGCGACCGCCTCGAGCTGCGCGCGCGCCTTCGCGATCGCGTCGGGGTTCTGTGCCGCCGGCGGCAGACCCTGCAGCGTCGCGAGCACGTCGGTCCGCGCCTGACGCTCGGCCGCGAGGTCCTTGCGCGCGGCATGGATGTCGGCGAGCAGGCCCTGGGCCTTGGCCTTGCGCGGGCCGTACGCCAGCGCGACCGCCTGCTCCGCGTGCGCGCGTGCGCGATCGGGCTGACCGGCCTGCAGCAGCAGCCACGCGAGTCGGTACGGCGGATCGTACTCCTTGGGGAGATCGGCGATGGAGCGTTCGAGCGCCGGCACCAGCTCGAGCGGCACGCCGAGGTACGCGTAGACCTCGGCGCGCGGCCAGTTGTAGGTCATCGCCACGCGTGGCGAGCTCGCGGCGGCGCTGGCCTCGTCGAGCAGCGCGCGCTGTCGCGTGGCGCTGGCACGCGCGTCGTCCTTGCGACCGAGCGCCTCCTGGGCCTGTCGCAGCACCGCGAACGCATCGGAGCGATCGTCGACCGACAGCGGTGCCGCAGCGTCGTCGACCAGCGCCGACAGCCGCTTCACCACCGCCTCGCGCAGGCTCGCGGCCTGGGCGGCGTCGCCTTGCAGCGCGGCGCAGCTGAGCGCGTGCACGCAGAAGTCGGTCGCGCTCGCCGCGGCGCCGGTGCGATCCATCGCTGTGGTCGCGACCGCGGCGCGCTCGCTGCGCTGCTCGGCCTTGACCCGCGCGGCGAGCAGCGAGACCGCGACGTCGGGTGTGCGCGTCCACGTCGGCGGGGCCTTGGCCAGCGCCTCGTCGTACGCCGCGGCTGCCGCAGGCCACTGCTTCGCGGCGCTGCGGCGATCGCCCTCGCGCGCGGCGGCCTCGTGCGCCGCGAGCTCGCCGGAGCCCAGCGCATGGTGCCCGCGCTCGCCGTCGTCGAGGAAGCCTGCGAACTGTTCCACCGTCGCCGCGCCCACGAAGCGCGACTGGATGCTCTCGTCGACCGAGCTGACGACGAAGAACGTCGGCCACGCCGCCGGTGGAAACTTGGCCACGACCTCGGCGTTGCCCTCGCGGTCGGTGTCGAGCGCGAGGAAGACGAAGCGTGCGTCGTATTCGGCCAGCCGATCGTCGGTCAGCACGTAGGTCTGCATCGACAGGCACGTGTGACACCACGGCGCCCACATGTCGATCGCGAGCGGCAGCTGCTTGCTCTTCGCGCACGCGAGCGCGCCGGCGTAGTCGTCGTGGAACCACCGCAGCCTGCCGCCCTCGCGCGTCGCACCGCTGCACAGGTCGGTGCCCGCGACCGGCGTCGGCATGGGTGCGGTGGGCGTGGCCGCGGCCGCAGGGGTACCCGCCGGCGCGGGTGTGCCCGCCGGCGCATCGCAGGCCGAGGCCAGCCACAGCAGTGCGATCGCCTCTCGAACGCGCGCGGTGCTCATCGCACCGGTTCTAGCACGGCCGCGCGCAGCCCGGGATCGACGCCAGCGCGCGCGGCGGTAGACTCGCGCGCGCATGGCGTACCCGATGACCGAGAGCCTCAAGGCGGCGGCGACCCTGATGGCGGAGCAGCGCCATGTCGATGCGATCGTCGCCTACCGACGGATCTGCGAGACCGAGCCGCAGCACGCGGCGATGGCCGCGAGCCAGGTCGGCGCCGCGTACTTCTTCCTGCACCAGTTCGACTACGCGATCCAGTGGTACCGCTATGCGGGATCGCTGGGCTTCGATGCGACCATGACCGCCGAGAACATCGCGGAGGCCGAGCAGGCCGCGCGCTCGCGGCGGCCACAGATCGGCGACATCGCGCTGATGGACGACGGTCAGGTGCTGCAGCTGCACGGCGACGGCACCTGGCGTCCGACCGGGTGGTGATCGCATTCACGGTGGCTCGCGTCGGCCCACGTCCGCGTCGGGATGGTCCGCGAGCCAGCGCTGCAGACGCTCGACGAAGTACCGGTCATCGCGGCTGCTGGCATCTTGCAACCCCGGCATCGCCTGCTGCAGCAACGCGCGCGCACGCGGTCGATCGCCGCGCTGCCACAGCGCGGTCGCGAGCACGAAGCGCGTGCGCGCGAGCACCGTCTCGGTGCCCTCGAGCCCGGCGCGGATGCCCTCGGCGCGCTCGAGCAGCGCGATGGCCTCGTCGAGCTGACCCAGCGCCAGCAGGGTGTCGCCGAGCACGTGGGCCGACCACGCCACGTCGCGGTGCTGCGGGCCCAGGCCGGCCTCACGCACCGCGAGCGCACGGCGGGCGGGTGCCAGCGCGAGATCCGAGCGGCCCTGCTCGTTGTACAGGTTCGCGAGCTGGTTGAGCGCGTAGCCGATGCGGGGGTTGTCGGCGTCGTGACCTTCGTAGATCGCGATCGCGCGCTGCAGCATCGGCAGCGCCTCGTCGGGCGGCAGGTGACGCGCGAGGTTGCCCAGCGTCGATGCGACGTAGAGATGATCGGGCCCGACCGTGCGCTCGAACAGCGCCAGCGCCTCGCGCAGTCGCACGACCGCGTCCTCGTCGTCGCCCTGCTCGGAGAGGATCACCGCGAGGTTCGCCAGCGCCATGCCCAGCTCGATCGCGTCGGGTTGCACCGCCTGCAGCACCGCGACCGCCTGCTCGAAGCGCGCGCGGCAGGCCGCCGTGTCGCCGCGCGCGTACGCGACGTTGCCGAGATCGATGAGGATCGCCGCGAGCTCGGGGTGGGTCGGGCCGTAGGCCGCGGTCTCGATCGCGAGCGCGCGCTCGAGCAACGGCTCGGCCTGGGCCGGCGCGCTGGCGTCGTTGTACGACGCCGCGAGGTTGACCAGCGCCGCGGAGACGAGCAGCGGATCGACCTGCGGATCGGCCTCGACCAGCGCCAGCGCCGTGCCGTGCTCGACGATGCCCTCCGCCATCGCTCCCGATCGCATCGCGATGGTGCCAGCGGTACCGTCGATGCGTGCGAGTCGGCGCAGCGGCGCGTGGCTGCGCACCGCGGCGGCCCGCGCGTGCCGTAGCCACCGTCGCCCGTCGTCGAAGTGCTCGCGCAGCGCGCCCTCGACGTGTGCGAGCCCCAGCGCCGCGTCGAGCTCGCCGGTGTCGTCGTGCAGCGAGGCGGCGATCCAGTAGGCGCGGTCGTAGCTCTGTGCGCGGACGTCGAGCGCGGTGGCGTACTGCCCCTGCAGCAGCAGCGCTTCGAGCAGCACCGGTGGGTGCGCCAGCGTGCCCGCGCGATCGACCAAGCTCGGCAGCTGCGCGCGCGCGTCGTCGTCGGGGCGCGCGACCAAGCGGCTGCGCAGCGCCGCGAGATCACGGCGCAACGCCGCGACCGCCTCGGGGTCGCGCGCGGGTCCGAAGCGCTGCTGCACTGCCTCGGGATCGCCGCACGCCGCGACGCCGGGCAGCTCGAGGATCGCCAGCGGCACCCGCGGCAGCGTCTCGCGGTCGCGCTCGAACAACGACACCAGCGCGTCGAACTGCGCCGCGCGATCGTGCAGACACGCGGTGCGCATGTCGAGCAGCGCGGCCGACTGTTCGTGCCGCACGCTGGTGGCCTCGCAGTTGTCGCGCGCCATCGCCGACCACGCGTCGACCCAGCGTTGCAGCTGCGGCCCCGCGACGTCCGCGACGCTGACGCCGAACGGTCGCGGGTCGGCGCGCCACTGCTGCTGCAGCGCTGCCTCGCGCTCGCCAGTCCACAGCGCGCGCAGGTGGGCGTCGGCCTCGGCGCACGGCTCGGCGACCGACGGTGCGGTGCCGCGCAGCACCGCACCGGCACCGCCGGCGACGAGCAGCGCGGTCGCAGCCACCGCTGCGCGACGACGCGTGCGCGCGGGATCGCGGCCGAGCGCCTCGGTGAGCGCGTGCATCGACGGCCAGCGCGCCTCGGGATCGACGGCGAGGCCACGTCGCACGATCGCGTCGAGCCAGCGCGGCACGTCGGGCGGGTACGGCAGCTGCGCGAGCCGCCCGGAGATGATCGCCGCGCGCAGCTCCGGCAGCGTCTCGCCCTGGAAGGGTCGCTCGCCCCACAGCGCCTCGAACAGCGCGACGCAGAAGCCGAACTGATCGCTGCGCGCGTCGAGCACCGCGCCGGCGTACTGCTCGGGAGACATGTACGCCGGCGTGCCCGAGGGCGTGGTCGGCTGGATGCGCGCGCTCGCAGCCTCGGCCGGATCGGTGCTGGCCTCGGCGGGGTCGGTCACGGGCGCCGAGATCGCGAGCCCGAAGTCGACGACCTTGACCTCGCCGCGCGGGCCCAGCAGCACGTTGTCGGGCTTGAAGTCGCGGTGGATCACGCCGCCGTCGTGCGCCGCCGCGAGGCCGCGGGCGGCGAGCACGAACTTCGCGACGACCTCGCGCCACGATCGCGGTCGCGTCAGCCATGCGCGCAGGGTCTCGCCCGGCACCAGCTCCATCGCGACGTAGACCTGCTGCTCGTGTTCGCCGACGTCGAAGACCACCACGACGTTGGGGTGGCTGATCCGCGCGATGCTCTGGGCCTCGCGGATCAGCCGTCGGCGCGCGTCGGGCGACGCATCGCCCTGGACCAGCTTGATCGCGACCTTGCGATCGAGCTCGGGGTCGAACGCGGAGTAGACCACGCCCATGGCACCGGCGCCGAGGCGATCGAGCACGATGAGGCGACCGATGCGGATCGGAGCGCTGTCGATGCCGAACATCCGCTCGCGCAGCTGTGCGGCGATGCGGCGGGTGTCGATGCCCTCGCGCAAGCCGGGCTGCGAGCCCGCGGTGCGCTCGCGTCCGTGCGCGTGCGGGTCGGTCTCGGGCCCGAGGGTGGAGTCGAGCTGCAGGTCGCCCGCCATGGCCGCCGCGCGTGCGCGCACGGTAGCACGGGACGCGGCGGCTCATTCAGCTGGCGACCGCGAGGCCGGGCTGCCGCGTCTGCTCGTCGTACTCGCCCTCGCACGCGCTCTGGAATTCCGCCAGCTCCGCGACGCAGGCGTCGGGCGACGAGTAGCCGCCGCAGTCGAGCGCACCGACGCAGCGCATGGCCTCGCGCCGCGCCTCGCTGCAGGCCTCGCTCGAGTACGCCAGCGCGCCGGCGCAGTCGTCGAGACATGCGCTGCCCTCGGGCGGGTCGGCACTGCACGCGAGCATCGTCGCGCAGTAGTGGACGCAGATCTCGCAGTCGCCGACGCACTCCGGCGCGTCGTCGCTGCCGTCCGCGTTCGCGCCGGGCGCGTCGGCCTTGCCCTGCGCCTGCGACGGCGGCGCGCTGTTGCGCTCGGGGTCGTAGCACGCGGGCACGGCGGCGAGCAGCAGCGACAAGAGGGCGGCGAGGCGGCGGGTCGGGGTCGTCATGGCTGGGTTCCGACCCCGAAGTGACCGCCCGCGCGGGTTCGATCTCCGCCCACGGCCGCGCCGCCAGATTCCTTCACCCGGGCACCGGCGGTGCGGTATCGAGGCCAGCGATGTCCCGCGCCGCCCTGTTCGCCGTGATCGCGCCGCTGCTCGCCTGCCCCGCCGCCGACGGCGGCGCCGGCTCCGAGGGCGAGGGCAGCAGCGGCGGCGGTGGCAGCAGCAGCGAGGGTGGCAGCAGCGGCACCGCAGGCACCAGCGCGACCGCGAGCAGCAGCGCGACCGCGAGCACCAGCGCGAGCACCAGCGCGACCACGCTCGACGACAGCGGCAGCGACGGAGGCAGCAGCGGCGGCGAGGGCGGCTCGACCACCGGCGACGATCCGCCGCCGCCCGAGGCGATCGCGGTCGCGGTCGGCTACGGCACCCGTCGCGTGCGCTCGGACGACGGCATCACGTGGACCGACTTCGTCGAGGTCGATCCCAACGGCGGTGACGACGACGCGTTGCTGCGCGGCGTCTGCTACGGCGACGGCATCTTCCTCGCGGTCGGCGGTGGCGGCAGCGGCTTCTCCATGCGCAGCAGCGACGGCATCGCGTGGGTCGACGAGCTGCACACGCTCGACGCCTTCGTGTCCGACTGCGTGCGCCTGGGCGACGTCTTCGTCGCCGCCGGCGGCAACGGTCTGCGTGCACGCTCGATCGACGACGGCGTCAGCTGGGAGGACGAGAGCCCCTACTACGCCGGCCACTATCGTGCGATCGCGGCCAGCGACGCGCTGGCGGTCGCGGTCGGCCACACCTACGGCGATTCCACCGTCGGCCTGGTCGCGACCACCGACGGCAGCGGCCCGTGGTCCAGCGAGCAACTCGTCGGCGCGCAGTACTCCGGTCGCGGCATCGCCTACGGCCACGGTGTGTTCGTCACGCACGACGCCGACGGCGTGCTGCGCAGCAGCAGCGACGGCGCCGACTGGACCGAGGTGCACGACTTCGACGCCGGCGACGGCTGGATGCTCTTCGCCGACGGCCAGTTCATCACCGCCGGTGACGGCAGCTACTGGACCTCGACGGACGGAACCCGCTGGCAGGCGCAGGCCGGCGACGTCCGCGGGCTGGTCGGCTGGCTCGACGGCCACTGGTTTTCGCTGGGCTGGCCCGCGACGATCGACGTCTCCGACGATCTCGCGAGCTGGCAGAACGTCTTCGCGCCCGGCGGCTCCGGTCTCACGGACATCGCGATCGGCGTGCCTGGCTGACGCGCGCGCGCTTCGAGCGGGCGAGGCCGCGGCCGGCGCAGAGCAGCCACAGCGCGCACCACGACCACGACGTGCGCGGCGACGCCGTGCAGCCGCAGCCGCCACCGCTCGATTCGTGGGTCTCGCCCGCGGTCGTGCCTCCGCTGGTGCCGCCATCGCCCGGCTCACCGTCGACGGTCACATGGATCATGTCCGTCTCCGTGTGCGGCAGCGCGCCGTCGTCCCCGCCCCAATACGCGACCAACGTCAGGTCGTGCTCACCCGGCTCGAGTGCGAGCGCGAACTCCGACTCCAGCGGCCCGAAGTACTCGTGGTCCGGATCCGGCGCCTCGTCGACCAACACCGCACCGCCTTGCGGCTGCTCGTCCCAACAGCCCGTGCCCGCGAGCTCGTCGCAATAGCACCGCGGCGTGTACGTGGCCGTCACCGTCACCTGCGCCGGCACCGTCGCGCCGTCGACCGGCGAGACGATCGTCGCGCTCGGCGGCACGTGACTGCAGTTGTCGTTGGATCCGCCCGAGTCCGCGGAGCCCGAGTCCGCGGAGCCCGAGTCCGTCGATCCGTCGGTCGCAGTCGCGTCGGTGCTCGACGTGGTGGTGTCGGTGCTGGTGCCCGAGCCGGTGTCGTTACCGGAGTCCGAGGACGAACCGCTCGATGAACCCGTCGCGGCGAGGGCGATCGCGGGGGTGATCGCGGGGGCGACGGACAACCAGAGTGCTACGCGGATCCAAGCCATGTTGCAGTGGTTGCGCGGGGCGGGGGGTTGGTTCGGTGCGGCGGGGCGAGAACCGGCGGGTGGTCGTGGG
>JAIBBS010000228.1 GCA_019694555.1 Nannocystaceae bacterium | reverse complement strand
GTGCCCGGGGCGGGACTCGAACCCGCACGCTCGCGCAGGGGATTTTAAGTCCCCCGTGTCTACCGTTCCACCACCCGGGCGCGCGGGCCCACGATAGCAGAGCGCCGTCACTCGCACGGCAGCAGGTTGAGCTCGTCGACGTACCAGCCCAGCTCGAAGCCGACCTCGGCGTCGCCGGTGCTGTACTCGAAGCGGACCTGGCCCTGCTGGCCTCCGAGCGCGCCGAGGTCGATCGCGATGTCGTCGAAGGCGTCGCCGGCTCGCTCGGTGCCGTAGTAGCCCTGGCAAAACGGCATGCTCTGGTTGGGGCCGTCGAGGCAGTCGACCACCGCGACCCAGTCGCCGCCGACCGCTCGCACGAGCACGCGCTTGGCATCGAGCGCGTAGGGTGGGGCGCCGCCGCCGGGATCGTACAGATACGTGGCCTCGTCGAAGTTCCACGAGCGAAACTGCAGCACCGCCGGCAGGCTGACCGTGGGCGAGGTCGCGGCGGAGGACTCGGTCTGCTTGCCCAGCGCGTCGTAGGGCTCGACGCGGTTGCCGTCGTTGCCCAGCGTGCGGCTCGACAGCGTCACCGCGGCCTGATCGGGCGCGACCGGGGTCGCGTCGTACAGGTGCCAGCTGCCCTCGAGCGTCCAGCCGTCGAGATCACCGTCGTCGTCGAAGCCGACGGTCCCGGCCGCGCACGCGCACACCGCCGGGCAGCCGTCGCCGCCGCTCATGTTGCCGTCGTCGCAGTCCTCGACGCCGGTCTGCACGTGGCCGTCGCCGCAGCGCGCGGCCATGCACGCGACGCACGCGTCGGTGTCGTCGTCGTTGCCGTCGTCGCAGCTCTCGACCCCGGCCTGCACGAAGGTGTCGCCGCAGCGCGCGGCGATGCAGCTGGGCAGGCACGCGTCGGTGTCGTCGTCGTTGCCGTCGTCGCAGGCCTCGCCGGGGTCGACGATGCCGTCGCCGCAACCCGGCGCCGCACACACGTTGCTGCACGCGTCGGTGTCGTCGTCGTTGCCGTCGTCGCAGGCCTCGACGCCCGCAAAGACCTTGCCGTCGCCGCAGTACGCCGGCGTGCAGCTGCTGGTGCACGCGCGGTCGTCGGCGTTGTGGCCCGCGCCCTCGTCGCAGCCCTCGCCGGGATCGACCACGCCGTTGCCACACGACGGTAGGGGATCGCCGCCGGGGCCCGCGCCCGGATCGACGCACACGCCGTCCTCGCAGCGCAGCGCGTCGTAGCACTTGCCCAGCGGCGAGCAGGCGCAGCCCAGCTCGCCCTCGCACGCGGGCGCGCCGCCGGTGCCGTCGCTGCTCGAGCTGCCGTCGATGAACGAGCGGCCGTCGTCGTCGTCGTCGACCCCGCCGAACTCCGCGCTGCCGCTGTCGCGGTCGCGCACCGGCTCGCCCAGCGCGCACGCGCCCGACCCGACGGCCAACCCTGCGGCCAACCCCAATGCCCGCTTGCCCACGGCCTCGACCCCCACGACGCTGCAGGTGCGTCGAGCCGGGCGTTGCTGCTCACCGCGCCCGCGCGGCGCGGGATCACGCGCTGCCGTAGACCTGCACGGCGCTGCCGCGCAGATCGCCGGCCTCGTCCGAGGCCAGAAATGCGATGGTCTCGGCCAGACGCTCGGGCTTGACCCACTTGCTGGCCTCGGCGTCGCCCATCGCCGCGCGGTTGGCCGGCGTGTCGATGATGCTGGGCAGCACGCAGTTGGCGGTGATGCCGGTGCCGCGGGTCTCGTCGGCGACGGCGCGCGTGAACGCCAGCACCGCGGCCTTGCACGCCGAGTACACCGAGCTCTGACCGCTGGGCTCGAGCGCCGCACGCGACGCGACCGTGACGATGCGGCCGTAGCCGGCGGCCTGCATGCGGCCCAGCGCGTGCTTGATCGCCAAGAACGTGATCGTCAGGTTCAGATCGACCTGCTCGCGGTACTGCGTGAGCGAGAACGACGCGGTCGGGCCCGTGGCGAAGCCGCCGACCAGGTGCACCAGCGCGTCGAGCCGCGGCATGCCGGCGACGAGCTCGGCGACCTTGGCCTCGTCGCGAAGGTCGGCCTCCACGAGCATCACGTGCGTGGCCGAGGGGCCGAGGTCGGCGAGCAGGCGGTCGGCCTCCTTGCGCGCGTACACCGGCACGGTCACGCGCGCGCCGCGACGCACGAGCGCGGTGGTGACCTTGCTGCCGAGCCCACCGGTGCCGCCGGTACACAGGACGTGTCGATCTCGCATCGGCCGCGAGGATACGCGCGCGCCGGTGCCGATGGGACGGTGCTTGCGGCGCCGCGACCACCGGCGCGGCGCTGAACATGCGTGCAGACTCCGCGCACTCGTGCTAGGAAAGCGGCCTGCCGACGATGCCCGCCGCCAAGCTCCGCCCCGTCGCCGCCGCCCGTCCCCGCTTCGAGCGCACCGCCGCGGCCGAGCCCGACGCGATCCAGGTCGTCGGCGCGCGCACGCACAACCTCCGCATCGACGAGCTGTGGATCCCCAAGCGACAGCTGGTGGTGTTCACCGGGGTGTCGGGCTCGGGCAAGTCGAGCCTCGCGTTCGACACGCTCTACGCCGAGGGCCAGCGCCGCTACATCGAGAGCCTGTCGGCGTACGCGCGGCAGTTCCTCGGCCAGCTCGATCGCCCCGAGGTCGAGCACCTGCGCGGGCTGTCGCCGACCATCGCGATCGAGCAGAAGAGCGCGAGCAACAACCCGCGCTCCACCGTCGGCACCATCACCGAGATCTACGACTACCTGCGGGTGCTCTACGCCCGCGTCGGCGTGCAGCACTGCCACAGCTGCGGCAAGCCGGTGCGGGGCCAGAGCGCCGAGCAGATCGTCGGCGACGTGCTCGCGCTGCCCGAGGGCACCAAGCTGACCTTGTTCGCGCCGCTGGTGGTCCATCGCAAGGGCGAGTACCGCGATCTGTTCGAGGAGCTGGCCGGCCGCGGCTTCCTGCGCGTGCGCGTCGACGGCGAGGTCATCCGGCTCGATCGCCCCGAGGGTCCGCCCAAGCTCGACAAGAAGCTCAAGCACGACATCGCGCTGGTGGTCGATCGCGTGACCGTGCGCGCGTCGGAGCGGCGACGTCTGACCGAGAGCGTCGAGCTGGGCCTGCGCGAGGGCAAAGGCGAGCTGGTCGCGGAGATCGAAGGCGGCGGTCGCCTGCCGCTGGTGTACTCCGAGTCGCGCACCTGCTGCGGCCACTCGTTCCCGGAGCTGTCGCCGCAATCGTTCTCGTTCAACAGCCCGCTGGGCATGTGCCCCGATTGCAACGGCCTGGGCACGCGCATGGAGGTCGACCCCGAGCTGGTCATCCCCGACGTGCGCAAGAGCATCCGTGACGGTGCGATCGCGCCGTGGGCCTCGGCGATGGATCGCGGCGAGGGCTGGACGTATCGCATCATCGAGGCGCTGTCGAAGGCGTGCGACGTCGACCTCGACACGCCGTGGAAGAGCCTCGGCAAGAAGAAGCAGCAGCAGGTGCTGTTCGGCCTCGGCGGCAAGCGCATCAAGGTCAGCTGGGGGCAGGAGGGCAGCGAGAGTCACGGCACCTGGGGCATGCGCTTCGAGGGCGTGATCCCCAACCTCGAGCGGCGCTTCCATCAAGCCGCGTCCGACGGCGCGCGCGAGCTGTACCGGCGCTTCTTCGCCGAGCTGCCGTGCGACAGCTGTGCCGGCAAGCGCCTGCGGCCCGAGAGTCTGGCGGTGCGCGTCGCGGCGCGCAACGTCGCCGAGGTCACCAGCTTCACCGTGCGCGCGGCCGCGGAGCACTTCGGCGCGCTGCCGCTGGTCGGCAACCACAAGACCATCGCCGAGGGCGTGCTGCGCGAGATCAACGCGCGGCTGGGCTTTCTGCTCAACGTCGGGCTCGACTACCTCACGCTCGATCGCGCGGGCCCGTCGCTGTCGGGCGGCGAGGCCCAGCGCATCCGCCTGGCCAGCCAGCTGGGCAGCGAGCTGTCGGGCGTGATGTACGTGCTCGACGAGCCCAGCATCGGGCTGCACCAGCGCGACAACCAGCGCCTGGTCGCGACGCTGCAGCGGCTGCGCGACCTGGGCAACACGGTGCTGGTGGTCGAGCACGACGAGGACACCATCCGCGCGGCCGACTACGTCATCGACTTCGGTCCCGGCGCCGGCCACCTCGGTGGCGAGGTCGTGTTCGCGGGCACGCCCGATCAGCTGGCGTCGGCGGCCGGCAGCATCACCGGCGACTACCTCGGGGGCCGGCGCGCGATCGAGGTGCCCGCGACGCGGCGCAAGCCCCACGGCGCGATCACGGTGGTCGGCGCGGCCGAGCACAACCTCAAGCACGTCGACGTGGGGTTCCCGCTGGGGGTGCTGTGCGCGGTCACGGGCGTGTCGGGCGCGGGCAAGAGCTCGCTGGTCAACGGCATCCTGCTGCCGGCGCTGTCACGGCTGCTGCACTTCTCGAGCGAGCGCGTGGGCGTGCACCGCAGCATCGCCGGGCTCGAGGCGCTCGACAAGGTCATCGCGATCGACCAGCGCCCCATCGGCCGCACGCCGCGGAGCAACCCCGGCACCTACACCAAGGTCTTCGACGAGATCCGCGAGGTCTTCGCGCAGCTGCCGGAGTCGCGCACGCGCGGCTTCAAGGCCGGACGCTTCTCGTTCAACGTCAAGGGCGGCCGCTGCGACTCGTGCGAGGGCGACGGCGTGGTCAAGGTCGAGATGCACTTTCTCGCGGACGTGTACGTGCCGTGCGAGGTGTGCCAGGGCAAGCGCTACAACGCGCAGACGCTGGGCATCCGCTACAAGGGCCTGCACATCCACGAGGTGCTGGAGCTCTCGGTCGACGACTGCCGCGAGCTGTTCGAGCACCACACGGCGATCGTGCGCGTGCTCGACACGCTGCGCGACGTCGGCCTGGGCTACATGAAGATCGGCCAGAGCGCGCCGACGATGTCGGGCGGCGAGGCCCAGCGCGTCAAGCTCAGCCGCGAGCTGGGCAAGCGCCACACCGGTCGCACGCTGTACATCCTCGACGAGCCCACCACCGGCCTGCACTTCGAGGACATCCACCGCCTGCTGGGCGTGCTGCAGCGCCTGGTCGACGCCGGCAACACCGTGGTCGTCATCGAGCACAACCTCGACGTCATCAAGTGTGCGGACTGGGTGATCGATCTGGGGCCCGAGGGCGGCGAGGGCGGCGGCAGGATCGTCGCCGAGGGCACGCCCGAGCAGGTCGCGAAGGTGAAGAGCAGCCACACCGGGCGGTTCCTGGCGCCGCTGCTGCGGCGCTGACGGACGGCGCGCGCGTCAGCGACCCGGCGTCCACGCCGGGTCGCACTGCGGCGCGACCACCACCGGAGCATCGGGCGCGAGCAGGTTCGCCGCGCCGAACATGTCGACCACGAGCTGGCGCGCGTCGTCGTGGCCGGGGCTGCGATCGGTGGCCTCGACGAAGAAGGCCTGCTTGTCGCCCTCCATGCGCACGTCGATGGGCACGTAGCGCGCACCCGCGGGCACCACGGTGCCGTCGTCGCGGCGGCGCAGGCCGAGGTAGAGCACCATCGAGGCGCGGCGCGGCAGCGAGCGCTGGTGGTGCACGAAGTTGCCCAGCGAGTAGATCACGAAGGCATCGCGGCCGTCGGCGGCGCGCAGCCGCTCCCACGGCTGCAGCACGTGGGGGTGGGCGCCGAGCACCGCGGTCGCGCCGGCGTCGACCATCTGCTGCGCGAGCACGCGCTGCTTGTCCGACGGCACCGGGTCGTACTCCTTGCCCCAATGCGGGGTGACGATCACCGCGTCGACGTCGTCGCGCCCCGCGAGCGCCTCGATCTCGGCCAGCACCTGCTTGGTCTGCTTGAAGCAGTGCAGCACCTGGCCCTTGTCGTCCTTGCCGAAGTTCGTGTGCAGCGTGCACGCCAGCCACGCGATGCGCAGGCCGCCGGCCTCGGTGATCGCGTGCCACGGATCCTTGGCCGTGCGCCGTGTGCCGGCGTGGGCGATCTTCGCCGCGTCGAGCGCGTCGAGCGTGCGCTCGAGCCCGTCGCTGCCGCGATCGAGCGCGTGGTTGTTCGCGGTCGACACGATGTCCACGCCGGCGGCCGCGAGGTCCTTCGCGAGCGCGGGGTTGGCGTTGAAGAACGGGTAGCCGGTGTAGACCGCGTTGTCGAACGACAGCCCCGGATCGGTCGCGGGACCGTCCTTGGTCAGGCCCGCCGCGATCGGCACCTCGAGGTTGGCGTAGGTGAGGTCGGCCTTGCCCAGCAGGTCCGCCACCGACTGCCACAGCACGCCGAAGCGCTGCTTCGACGCGTAGGCCTGCTTCTGCAGCTCGTGGTGCAGCAGCACGTCGCCGATCGCCGCGATGGTGACGGTGGTGCCCCCGTCGCACGCGCCGTCGAACGCGAGGTAGCCCTCGGGCAGCGGCGCGATCGCCTTGCGCGGCGGCTGGCTCGGCGCGGCCGCGGCGGGGCCTGTGGGTTCGGTCGCGGCGGGCGTCGCAGGCGCGGCAGCGGGGCTCGCGGGCGCCGCCGTGGGCGGCGTGGCCCCGGCCGCGGCCGCCGGGATCGCCGGCTCGGGGCCCCGTGCGCAGGCCCACGCCGACGCGGTCAGCAGCCACAGGCCGTGCGCGAGCGAGGCGGCGCGAGCTCGCATGTTCACCCAAGCCTAGCCGATGCGACCCGGCCCCGCGAGCATTCGCCCGGCGCGTCGGGTCGGCCCGCCCTGGTAGGCTGCGGGCGTTGTCCGCCAGCGACGAAGCGATCGACGCCGCGGGACTGTCGGCCCGCGACGCGTACCAGCTGATGACCGATCTCGTCGCGCCGCGACCGATCGCGTGGGTGTCGAGCTGCGACGAGCACGGTGCGCGCAACCTCGCGCCGTTCTCGTACTACCAGGCGGTGTGCTCGCGCCCGCCGACGATCGTGGTCTCGATCGCGTGGCGCGACGGCAAGCCCAAGGACACCCTGCGTAACATCTTGGCCACCGGCACGTTCGTGGTGAACCACGTGGATCGCGACCACGCCGCAGCCATGAACGCGACCGCGGCCGAGGTCGGGCCCGAGGTCGACGAGTGGGACCTGGTCGCGCGCGCAGGGGCCGGCCCGATCACGGCCGCGCCGTGTCGCGTCGCCACGGCGCCGCGGATCGCCGAGGCCAAGGCCGCGCTCGAGTGCCGGCTCGTGCACGCGCTGCCGCTGGGCCAGGGCGCGCGCGGCGGACCCTCGAGCACGCTGGTGGTCGCCGAGGTGCTGTGGTTCTGGCTCGCCGCGGGCCTGCGCAGCGCCGCAGCCCCCGGCGCGCGCCCGACACCGATCGATCCCGCACGCCTCGACGCCCTCGGACGCCTGGGCGGGATCGCGTACACTGACACCCGCGGCGTGATCCGCATCCCGCGTGCGGACACCGGCCGCGGCGGCGCCGCAGCGTCACCCGGGCCGACCGGGACCGACGAGCGCACGAACGGATCGGACGCGTGAACGACCAGCACCCGAGCAGCGCCCGCGCCACCACCGACCTCTTCGAGGCGGTGCCGGCCGAGGTCTCGATCTACGAGGTCGGTCCGCGCGACGGCCTGCAGAACGAGAAGGCGATCCTGCCGACCGACCGCAAGCTCGAGCTCATCGAGGGCGTGGTCGATGCCGGCGTGCGCCGCATCGAGATCACCAGCTTCGTCGACCCCAAGTGGATCCCGGCGCTGGCCGATCACACCGAGGTCGCCCGCGGCGTGCACCGCAAGGCCGACGTGGCCTACAGCGCGCTGGTGCCCAACATGCGCGGGCTCGACGGGGCCTCGCGCGCGGGCATGCAGGAGGTCGCGGTCTTCATGGCCGCGAGCGAGACGCACAACCGCAAGAACATCAACCGCTCCACCGAGGAAGCGCTGTCGACCTACCGCGTGGTCGTCGACGAGGCGCTGGCCCGCGGCATGCGCGTGCGCGGCTACGTCAGCTGCGTGTACGGCTGCCCCTACGAGGGCACCGTCGCGCTCGACGCGGTGCTGCGGGTGGCCCATGGCCTGCTCGAGCTCGGCATCTACGAGCTGAGCCTGGGTGACACCATCGGCGTGGGCACGCCGCGGCAGATCGAGTACGTGCTGCGCGGGCTGCTGCGCTCGGGCATCGCGCTCGATCGCCTCGCGGTGCACTTCCACGACACCCGCGGCACCGCGCTGGCGAACATCACCGTCGCGCTGCAGCTGGGCATCCGCACCGTCGACAGCGCGATCGGTGGCCTCGGTGGCTGTCCCTACGCGCCGGGCGCCTCGGGCAACGTCGCGACCGAGGACGTCGTGTACATGCTGCAGGGCATGGGCGTGCGCACCGGCGTCGATCTCGATCGCCTGGTCGCGGTCTCGGCGAAGCTCTCGGGCTACCTCGGCCGCGAGCTGCCCAGCAAGTACCTCAAGGCGCACCTGGGCCACTGCGCGCGCATCGGCCGGCCGGTCTAGGAGCGCCGAGCGACGCGGCCATTGGGGGCGCAGGGCGCTGCTCTCGCCGTGCCGGGCCTCACCACGGGCTGCTAGCCCACGCGCGGCGTCTCGCGAGACTTGCGGCGGTAGATCAGCCGCTCGAGCGCGACGCTGGCGGCCTCGGCCAGGAACGCGATCGAGCCCAGATCCACCGGCACCTGCGGATCGGTGGCGAAGAGCACGACCGGGATCTTGTCGCGCAGTCGCACCGGCAGCACCAGCGCGGGACCGTCGATGCCACCCATGGCCTCGGCGA
Source organism: Nannocystaceae bacterium (assembly GCA_019694555.1). Classification (GTDB taxonomy): domain Bacteria; phylum Myxococcota_A; class Polyangia; order Nannocystales; family Nannocystaceae; genus Xiheibacterium. The sequence goes on along the minus strand of JAIBBS010000228.1, from coordinate 3,724 downwards.
ACGCGCGATCGATGGCGCGCTCGGACGGCCACGCCGCGAAGAACGGCGACGCGCCGCGGACCGCGTCGCCGAACACCGACTCGGGCTCGGTCGGGATCCGCACCTGCGTCACGGCCTCGCGCAGCAGCTCGGGGCCCCGCGCGTCGCGTCCACGCAGCTGGTGCTGCAGGTGCACGAACACGATCACGTGCTGGAAGCCCCCGGCGAGGAACGCCACCAGCTCGTCGAGGATGGTGTCGCGGTCGCCGGCGGCCGACAGGCGCGCGAGCGTGAGCTCGTAGGCCTGCCGCGACAGCGCCGGCGCGGCCTCGACGCTCGCCGCACTCGCGGCGGTGGGCACGTGCGGCGCCGGCGTGGGCATGCGCGGCAAGGCGCTGGGCGTGGGTGCACGACGGGGCGCCGGCCGCGGGCCGTAGTAGCGGTAGATGGCCTCGCGCAGCGGCGACAGCGGTGCGACCGCGCGGATGAGATACGCGCCGGTGTGCGCGGCCGCGGCCGTGACCGCGCGCAGATCGGTCGGGTCGGCCATCGCGACGGTGAGGTTGTTCGCGTCGTCGAGCGACACCGGCAACATCGTGTGCTCCCACGCCAGCTCCGCGGGCAGCTGCGCGACGGTGTCGAGGTCGAGCCGCGACAGCAGCTCGCCGCCCACGTGCGGGATCATCATCTGCGAGTGCAGCAGCGCCGCGATGCGGTCCTCGTCGGCCAGGCCCAGCTGCACCACCGCCTCGAGCGCACAGGTGCGCGTCTGCTCCGCGTGCCCGGCGGCGCGCGCGACCGCGTCGTCGCGCAAGAGCCCGGCGCGCTGCAGCGTCTGCAACAGGGTGCCCAAGGACGCACCATCATCGCGGCAGCCGGGCGCGGTCGTCAACGGATCCGGACTCTGCTATGCCAGCGGGCGTCGGCTCTGCGCGCGCCGGCTCGCGCCCACCAGGGCGCGCCGCCGGTGCGACGGCCGCCTTGCCACGGCCGTGATCGACTTCGATCGCAACGCGACCGCGCCCTTGCGCCCCGAAGCGCTCGCCGCCATGAGCGACGCGCTGGCGCAGCCGTGGGCGAATCCCGCGAGCGTGCATCGGGCCGGGCAGCGCGCGCGCGCACGGCTCGAGCAGGCCCGTCGCGGCATCGCAGCCGCGCTCGACAACGGCGACGGTGCGCTGGTGTTCACCTCCGGTGGCACCGAGTCCGACGCGCTCGCGATCCTCGGCATGGCGCGCGGACTGCGGGCCGCGGGGCGCAGCTGCGGCGTCGCATGCAGCGCCATCGAGCACCCGGCGGTGACGGAGTCGGTCGCGATGCTGCGGCGCGAGGGCTTCACCTGCGTGGCGCTGCCGATCGATCGCGCGGGCCGCTTGCAGCCGGACGCCGTGGCGGCGGCGGTCGCGGCCACGCCCGCGCTGGGCGTGGTCTCGTTCACCGCGGCGCACCACGAGCTGGGCAACACCGTCGACGTCGCGGCCATGACCGCGGCGATCCGTGCCGCCGCGCCCACCGTGCTCATCCACGTCGACGCGGTGCAGGCCGCGGGCAAGCTGCCGCTGTCGCGGCTGCGCTGGGACGTCGACGCGCTGTCGATCTCGTCGCACAAGCTCGGCGGTCCGGTCGGCATCGGTGCGCTCGCACTGGCGCAGCACGTGCCGCTTTTGCCGCTGCACGGCGGCGGTGCGCAGCAGCGCGGACGGCGACCGGGCACCGAGCCGCTGGTGCTCGCGATCGGCTTCGACGCCGCGGTGCAGGCTGCGATCGTCGCCGCGCCACGGGAGCACGCGGCGATGCGCGCGTCCGGTCAGCGCCTGCGCGCCGGCCTGCAGGCGCTGGGCGCCGAGCTGGTCGGCGACGCCGAGCAGCACGTCGGCAACACCGCGCTGGTGCGCTGGCCCGGCGTCGACGGACACACGCTGGTGATCGCGCTCGACCTCGCGGGCTTCGCCTGCTCGACCGGTGCGGCGTGCTCGACCGGCGTGGTCGAGCCCTCGCGGGTGCTGCGTGCGCTGGGCTACGACGCCGACGCGGCCCGCGGCGCGGTGCGGCTGTCGCTGGGCCCCGATCACCGCGACGAGCACGTCGACGCGCTGCTCGAGGCGCTGCCGCCGATCCTCGCGCGCGTGCGTGCGGCCACGGCCGCGGGGCAGGTGGCGTCGTGAGGATCGTCTGCGCGATGTCCGGTGGCGTCGATTCCTCGGTCGCGGCGGCGCTGCTGCAGGCCCAGGGCCACGAGGTCGTGGGCCTGACGATGCGGCTGTACGACGCCGGCGTCGGCCACGGTCAGCGCCGCGGCGGCAGCTGCTGCTCGCCCGCCGAGGTCGACCTCGCGCGCGACGTCTGTGCGCAGCTGGGCCTGCCGCACTACGTGGTCGACGAGCGCGAGCGCTTCGCCCAGGCGGTGATCGAGCCCTTCGCGGACGACTACGCCGCCGGTCGCACGCCCAACCCGTGCACGCGCTGCAACCAACACGTCAAGTTCGCGCCGCTGCTCGCACGCGTGCGCGCGCTGGGCTTCGACGCGCTCGCGACCGGTCACTACGCCCGCAACCAAGGCGGCGCGCTGCTGCGCGCGGTCGATGCCAGCAAGGACCAGAGCTACTTCCTGTTCGCGATGGGCCCCGACGCGCTCGCGCACACGCAGTTTCCGCTGGGCACGTGGACCAAGGCCGAGGTCCGCGCGCACGCAGCCACGCTGGGCCTGCCCAACGCCGACGCGCCCGACAGCCAGGAGCTGTGCTTCGTGCCCGGCGACGATCACGGCGAGGTCGTGGCCGCGCGGCTGCAGGCGCGCGCGCAGGATCTCGCTGCGCTGGGCCCGGGCGACGTCGTCGACGTCGCGGGCACCGTGGTCGGCCGCCACGACGGCATCCACCGCGTGACCGTGGGGCAGCGCCGCGGCCTGCACCTGGGCGGCGGCGATCGTCGCTACGTGCTGCGCGTGATCCCGTCGTCGCGCACGATCGTGGTCGGCAGCGCCAGCGAGGCGTCGGTGTCGCGCGTGCGCGTGGCCGAGCTGCAGCGCCTGGCGCTGCCCGACGGCCGCCACCGCTTCGACGTGCAGCTGCGGCACCGCGCCGCCGCGACCCCGGCGTGGGTCGAGGTCGACGGCGCGCTCGCCACGGTCGAGCTCGACACGCCCGTGCACGGCGTGGCGCCGGGCCAGGCGGCGGTGTTCTACGACGGCGCGCGGGTGCGCGGCGGCGGCTGGATCACGGCTTGAGCAGCTCGCCCAGCTCGTCGTCCTCGAGCACCTCGATCGCGAGGTCCTTGATGTCCGCGTCGGACATGCCCATGCCGGCCGCGACCTTGCGCAGGTAGGCGTCCTCGGCGAGGTCGATCTCGTCGTCGGACTCGGTGACCGACGCGATGAGCTCGAGCACCTTGCGCTTGTTCTCGGGCGCCTCGAAGCGCAGCCGGCCGGCGGCGGCCTTCACATCGAACTTCGCGGGGTTGAAGCTGCCGATGCGATCGGTCTGCGCCTGCGGCAGCGTCTCGGTGCCCAGCAGCTTGCACAGCATCGACGAGAGCGCGGCGATCTCGTCGCCCTCGAGGCGCTTGTCGGCGTAGGCGGCTCCGAGCAGCAGATCGGTGATGGTGTCGATGTGGGCTTTCATGGCGTGCGAGCCGGGCGGCGTGCGCGGGCAGGCTGCGATGGTACGGCAGCGCGCGCACCGGGGCCACCGCCGCGCGCCCAGCCCGGCTCGCAGCCCGTGCGCGGGCACGCCGGCAGCGAGGCGCG
>JAIBBS010000227.1 GCA_019694555.1 Nannocystaceae bacterium | reverse complement strand
CGAGGCGTCTCGTCCCCAGCTCAGTAGTGCGGCGGCGGCTCGTCGACGATCTCCGGTGCCTCGGACGCGGCGCCGCTGGCCTCCATGCGCGCGCGCAGCTCGGCGAGCTCGCGGGCGAGGCCATCGAGGCGCGTAGCGTATTTGGTCACCATCTCGTCGAGGTCGCGGATGGTCTTCTCTTGGTAGGCGATGCGGATCTCGAGCTCGACGATGCGCTGTTCCATCGCGACGCCGAGCGTACGCCAAAGCCCGGCCGCGCGAATTGACGCGCGACGGTCGGCCGCGCCACAGTGCGCGGCGACCGATGACCGACGCCGCCGTCCCCGCCCGCCCCGCCTCGTCCTCGCCCGCCGACGCGATCCGCCGCGTCGGCATCGTGTTCGCTGGCGGCCCCGCGCCGGCCGCCAACGCGGTCATCTCCGCGGCGGCGACGTCGTTCCTCGAGGACGGCCGCGAGGTCATCGGGTTCTTCCACGGCTACTCGAACCTGCAGGACTACCACCCGGTCACGCACCGACTGCTGCCCGATCAGCACTACCGCATCTTCGAGGAGCGCGACCTGCGAGGGATCCGCAACGCCCGCGGCATCAACATCGGCACCGCGCGCGCGAACCCGGGCAAGGGCATCGAGACGCCGGCGGACCTCGACGACGAGCGCAAGTGCGAGCGGCTGGCCAACGTGTACCGCGCGCTGGTCGACCTCGAGATCGACGCGCTGATCTCGATCGGTGGTGACGACACGCTCAAGACCGCGAACCTGTTGTTCGAGTACCAGCGACGGCTGCCGGCGGCCGCCAAGCGCGTGCGCGTGGTGCATCTGCCCAAGACCATCGACAACGACTACCGCGGCATCGACTTCACCTTCGGCTTCTTCACCGCGGTCGACTTCATGGCCAAGGAGCTGCAGAACCTCCGCGCCGACGCGCTGGCGACCAGCAGCTACTTCATCGTCGAGACCATGGGCCGCAAGGCCGGGTGGCTGTCGTACGGCGTGGCGATCGCGGGCGAGGCCAACCTGGTGATCGCGGTCGAAGACGTGATCGACGAGCTGGCGCTGCCGCACCCCGAGCGGCGGCTGCTGGCGATCGATGCGCTGGTCGATCGCATCGTCGATCTGATCCTCACGCGCGAGCGCCGGGGCAAGCACTACGGCACCATCGTGCTGGCCGAGGGCCTGGCCGAGCTGCTCCCCGACGAGGTCATCGCGACGCTCCCGCGCGACGATCACGGCCACATCCCGCTGGGCGGCATCGACCTGGGCAAGCTGGTGTCGGAGCGCGTCGCGGCACGCTACGAGCAGCGCACCGGCGGCAAGAAGAAGATCGCCAGCGTGCAGCTGGGCTACGAGTCGCGCTGCGCCCCGCCGCATGCCTTCGACGTGATGCTCGGCTCGCAGCTGGGCATCGGCGCCTACCGAGCCCTGGTCGAGGAGAACCTCGACGGTCACATGGTCAGCGTCTCGGGCCAGCTCGACCTGCACTACGTGCCCTTCGCCGAGCTGGTCAACCCGCACAACCTCCGCACCGAGGTGCGCTTCATCGTGCCCGGCAGCGACTTCCACCGGCTGGCGCGTTTCCTCGAGACGCGGGTGGATCGGCTGCGCGAGTGGGCGCCGGGGCGCCGCGTCGAACGCTGAAGCGGGCGGCCGCGGCGAGCCGCGTCAGTCGAAGTGGCGCCGCCGCAGCGCGATCAACCACGCCTCGAGCGCCGCGGCGTTGCTCGGCTGCTCGGGCAGCACCGAGTGCGCGAGCGCGTCGTCGAGCAGGTCGAACACGCGCGCCGTCTCCGAAAGCCATCGCTGGGCCGTGGCCTCGGGCAGCGGTGCACGCTCGGCCACGCGCTTGTGCTCGAGCAGCTCGCGCGCATGACCGAAGCCGTGATCCTCGGCGAGCGCGAACAGATCGGTGACGAGCTCACCGGTGCGCAGGAGGTGAGTGCCGGTCAGCGCGGTGCGCAACACGTACAGCACGCGCTTGGCCGTCGGCGTGGTCGACTGCATCGCCTCGCGCAGCTGGCCGCTCGCGAAGCCGCGGTAGTGGGCGTGGACCCGCCGCGACAGTGCGCCGCGGCACAGCGCAGCGAGCTCCGTGTGCTCGGGGCTCGTGGACACGATCCACGGGCCGAGGATGCGTTCGACGTAGCTGCCGATGCCGCGCAGCAGCCCCGCGAGCACCTGGCCGATCTCGTTCGACGCGTAGTCGATCTCCACGCCCTCGATCACCGCCGCGAAGCTCGCGTGGTCGTCGGGCATGCGCAGGCCGACCAGGGCGGCGGTGGGCAGCACGTGCACGCCCTTGAGATCGAGATCGCTGTCCGGCGAGGGGAAGCCGTAGGCGTGCGCGCCGGTCAGCGCGAGCACGAGGTGTTTGCGCTGCGCATGCTGTTGCTCGAGCGCGCCGTGGGCGATGCGAAGCTGGTGTTCGGTGAGCGGCAGCGACGAACTCATGGCGTATCCTCCCATTGCGGTGGCTCCGTCGGGGGCGCGTCGCGGCCCCATGGCCCCGGCAGTTGCGCGGTGTGACGCCGCGCGGCCTCGATGCGGACGCGACGCACGAGGGCATCGACCCGGGCGAGATCGGGACGACGCGGCAGCGCGGTGTCGCGCCGCGCCTGTTCCAGCGCCGGCGTGCGGGCCTCGGCCTCGTCGAGCACCTCGGCCAGCGGCACCTCGCCACGCTTGATCGCCAGCAGGCGCGCACGGCGTTCGCCCTCGAAGCGGAACGTCGGGCGTCCGTCCCGCAGCCACGTGATCGCCGTGTCGAGCAGACGCAGCAGGTTGTAGGCATTCTTGGGCCGTAGCTCGCGCGCGCTCTCGGGCGCGACGCCGCCGTCGCTTGCGTACGAGACGAAGGCCGCGAAATCGGCCCGCGGCAGCAGTCCGCGGTCGTGCAGCGAGTGGTACAGCTGCTTGATGTGCTCCTTGGCCAGCAGCACACCGTCTTGCGGCGTCGGTGCGCGCACGTCGGCGGCGACGCGCAGGCGCTCGGCGATCGCGTCCAGGCTCGCACGCGGGTCGGCGCGCAGCCAGGTGAGCACGACGTCGTGGTGCTCGGCCAGTCGCAGCGACTTGCGCAGCTTGTCGAGCTGGGAGAGCGCATAGCGAGCGAAGCTGCCGTAGATCGCCTGCGACACGAACGCCTCGCGCTCGTCGAGCACCAGCTGCCCCATCTCGTCCGTCGCGCTCGCGCTGGCCACGAACAGCGTCTCGAGCGTGTTGGGATCGGCGCGCACGGCCTGCGCGACGAGCTTGCCGATCTCCCAGTACGTCGACGATCCATCGAGCGCGGTGAGTTGTTCCGGCGGCGGCTGCAGGCCCGCGGACCACGACAGCGGCGGCACGAACGCGCCTCGCCGATCGGTGTCCGAGTCCTCGTCGGCCAGCCCCCACGCGCGCGAACCCACCACGGTCTCCAGCACGACGCAGGGTCGCAGCGCCGTCCAGGACGCCGCGCGTCCGAGCGCGAAACGCAGCTGGGCATCGCTGCGCACGGTGAGCTCGTTGCGGCGGTACCTCACCGGCCCGACCCCTGCGACGTGGACCACGACCTCCTCGCCGACGCTCGCGGTCACGCGCCCCACCGCGCCCTGGGGCACCCGGCGCTCGCCCGCGTGGCGATCGACGCGCGTCGTCACCTCGGTGCCGTTGGGCAACGGCACGAGCTCGGGGTCGAGCCCCGCGATGGTGCGCGCGCGTGCCACGGTGGGGCGAGGATGCCCGGTTCGCCGCGAACGCACGAGCCTGTCCGCAACCGGGCGCCGGGGCGCGCGGCAAACCGCGCGCGCCCTGTCACACTCCGCCCGCCTCGCGCGTGGGATCCTCGTCGAGGTCCGCGCCCAGCATGCCCACGTCCGTGCCCACCGATGCGCTCGAGCAGGTGTTCGCGGAGCACCGCGGCCTGGTCCATGGCCTTTGCTATCGCATGACCGGAGACGCGGCGACCGCAGACGACCTCGTGCAGGAGACGTTCGTGCGCGCGCTGTCGCGGCCGCCGGCGGATCGATCGCGGCCGTGGGCGCCGTGGCTCGTGACGGTCGCGACGCGGCTCGCGATCGATGCGCTGCGCCGGCGCCAGCGGCAGGCGTATGTCGGGCCGTGGTTGCCGGGGTTGGTCGAGCTGCCCGCGTGCGCGGAGCCGGTCGCCGCGGACGGCGATCCGGAAGCGCGGCTGACCGCGGCGCGACGCGTGTCGTACGGCTGGATGCTCGCGCTCGAGCGGCTGAGCCCGACCATGCGCGCGACGTTGCTGCTGGCCGATGGCTTCGGCTTCAAGGGCCCGGAGATCGCCGCGATGCTCGGGCTCTCCGCCGCGAACGTGCGCGCGTTGCTGCACCGCGCGCGCACACGCATGGCCGACGTCGACCTCGACGCCGCGCCGGCGCACGCGGCGAGCGGCGGCGCCGCGCTGATGCAGCTGATGGCCGCCGCTGCGGCCGGCGATCTCGACGCGCTGCAGGCCGCGCTGCGCGACGACGTCACGCTGCACAGCGATGGCGGCGGCGAGTATCTCGCCGCGCTACGACCGCTGCAGGGCCGCGAGGACGTCGCGCGCTTCGTGATCGGCGTCGCGCGCAAGGGCACGGTGGTGGCCGCGAGCCTGGCCTCGCTCAACGAGCGCCCATGGTTGCTCGCGGTGGTCGACACCACGCTCGCCCGCGCCGCGCGACGCAGCGCGACCTCGATCGCGCTCGATCGCGACGGTCGCGTGGCCGCGATCTGGACCGTGCTCGCCACGCGCAAGCTTCACGGCGTGCCCTTCCCGCCCACGCCGAACACGTCGCGATAGACCCGCGCGTAGTCGTTGTCGAACGGCTGCGGGATCGCATACAGCCAGCCGCCGAAGCTCGCGACGCCGGCGATCGCGAGCAGCCCGATCACCACCAGCGGCACCGCGGCGCGGCGCAGCACCTGCGTCGGCGCGCCCACGCGCACGCCCAGGGTCGCCAGCGCCGAGCTCACGCCATACACGCCGTGCACGAGCCCCGCGATCGCGAGCAACGCGTAGTAGACCGTGAAGAAGCCCGGCATCCACGCCATCGCGAACGACACCCCCGCGAAGCCGCAGTCCACGTCGTAGACCGCCTGCAGCCCGCGGGTCGCACCGGCGTGGCCGAAGATCACCGCGAGCAGGAACCACGCCGAGAGCCGATGCAGGCGCACTGCCCACGGCAGCGGCGCGGTGCGACGCGGCCGTCGGCGCATCCGCATCACGCCGACGACGATGTGCACCAGCAGCGGCAACAGCAGCAGCAACCACTCGTAGGGCGCCGCGCGATACACCACCTGCGTGCTGCGCTGGACGCCGTCGTACCAGCCCGGCCCCAGCGCGCTCGCACACAGCGCGAACAGGTGGACGGTCAGGAACACCGCGAAGGTGAGCCCGGTGACGGCCTGCAGCCGCGCGAGTCCGCGTTCCATGTCCCCACCACGCGCGCGGGCTGCCGAGTGTGACAGGCCCGGGATCGAGGGTCGCACGGGGCCGCCCCGCCGCGATCGCAGTCGCGGCGGAGCGGTTGCAGCGTCAGCCGGCGCCGTCGGGCTGGGTCAGCGCGGTGACGTAGAGGTCGGTCTTCCACGGGTCCTTCGCGACCGCGACCATCGCAGCCTCGAAGGCCGGACGATCCATGCCGGCCTGCTCGAGCAGGGTCTCGGCGTCGTCGGGCTTGGCCGTGATCGCGCGGGCCAGGCGCGCGAGCTCGCCGATCTTCGCGGCGTCGAGCTCGCCGTCCGCGGCCGGCGGCGCGTCGGGCTCGGCGTCGCCGTCGTCGGCCTTGGCGTCCGCCTTCGCGTCCGCCTTCGCGTCGGACTTGGTGTCCGCCTTCGCGTCCGACTTGCCGTCCTTCTTGCCGTCCTTCCCGCTGTCCTTCTTGGCGTCGAGCTTGCCGTCCTTCTTGGCGACCTCGGCCTTGCCCTTGGCGTCGCCGGCTTGGTTGCCGCACGCGACGAGCCCGAGCGCGATGGTGATGCTGATGATGACCGTACGCATGGTGTCCTCCCTCAGCCGCCCTTTCCTTCGCCGTGCTTGCCGTGGCCCTTGCCGTGATCGGCCTTCTTCTCGTCGTGATCCTCGCGGTGCTCCTTGCGGTCTTCCTTGCGATCGTCTCGCCGCTCGAGCGCGTCTTCCTTGCGATCGTGCCGATCCTCTTTGCGGTCCTCGGCGCGATCGAGCTTGTCCTCGGCCTCGTCGACGCGGTCCTCGACCTTGTCGGCGCGGTCCTCGAGCCGCTCTTCGCGTCGCTCCGACTTGCGCAGCAGCTTCTCCAGCTCGTCCTTGCGCGAGGGATCGGCCGCGATCGCGTCCTCGATCCGCTTCTGCCGCTTGTCGTTCTTGGCCAGCTTCTTCTCCAGCTGGGCCAGCTCCTTGCTGCCCTCGCGCACGATCGCCTTGCCCTTGGCGACCAGCGCCTTGCGCCGCTCGTGCAGCTGCTTGCGGTGATCGACCCACTCGTCGTGCAGCGCCGCGAGCTTGGCGTCGACCTCGGCGCGCTCCTCGTCGGTCATGGCCTTGTACTCGGCCTTCTTCTGGTGGATGAGCGCCGCGAGCTCCTTGCCGCGCTTGCCCGCGGCGACCTGCGACGCGACCCACACGCCGAAGCCCTTCTTCGCGCCGCGCGTGCGCGTGGCCTCGGCCTCCGCGCTCAGCACGTCGCTGGCGTCCGCGGGCGAGCCACCGCCGGCGTCGACCGCCGTGATCGCAGCCTCGACCTCGACCGGATCGACACCCGCGTCGCGCGCATCGTCGGCGGCGAGCGGCAGCGCGATCACACCGAGGATGTCGTCTTGCAACGCGGCGGCGTCGGTGACCTCGGGTGGGTTGGCGGCGGTGGCGTCGTCGGCCGCCTTGGCGGTCTTGGCCGGGGGATCGTCGCCGGCCGCGGCGGTCCGCGCGGCGATCGCAGCTGGAAGCGCGAGCAACAAGCCCAGCGCGAGCAGTCGATGCGTGGTCATGGGATTCCTTTCGAGCGCCGCGAGTGCACCGCAGCCCGGCCGGCGCCGCAACCCCGCGCCGCGAGAAAAGCAGCGGCGTGCGACGTCGTGGCGCACGCCCCACGTGGCGAATCGCCCCGCGGCGATGCGCGGCGCCGCGGCGCTCAGGGCGTGCAATCGGCCAACTGATCGTCTTGCGTGAGCGCCGGTACGGTCGCGACACCATCGATCGCGACGTACAGCGAGTACGGCGCGCTCGCGGTGCAACCCCCACCGGAGGCCTGCACGATCGACAGCTCGTAGGTGCCGTCGACATCCGCGGTCAGCAGCGCCTGCGGACACGCCCCGCCGGTCCACGTGGTCTCGCTGCACGCGAGCTCGTCGTCGTGCCACGACGTCGCGCCGCTGGGCGAGCGCACCTGCAACGCGACGTCGGCCCACACACCGCCCATGACCCCGGCCTCGCCGATGTTGTCGGCACGCGCGTAGAGGCACTGACCCGCGACGAGCTCGACGGTGTAGACGTCCTCGTAGAAGATCGAGAAGTCGGTCACGGTCGCGTCGCACGACAGCGTGCCGTAGTCGGGCGTGCCGTCCATCGCCGCCGCACAGGCCGCCAGCGCGGTCGGGCTGTGATCACAGATCGGCGGCACGCCGCCGCCGGTGGTCGCGTCGCCGGTGGTCGCGTCGCCGCTGCTGGCGTCGGTGCCGGAGACGTCGGCGGCGCTCGTGCCCGAGTCGGCCGTCGCGGTGGTGCTGGCGCTCGCGCTGGTCGCCTCCGACATCGTGCCGGCGGTGGACGTCGCGGTGCCGTCGCTGCTGCCGCTGCCCTCGGCGCCGTCGGCCTTGGTCGGGTCGAAGCAGGCGGACAGCGCGAACAGGGCGAGCAGCGGCGAACGGCGCATGGTCGCTGCAGGGTACCGCAGCCGCAGCCGCCCGCGCGCAGCTACCAGCGCACGCGGATCTCGTCGATCCGCACCGTCGCGCCCGGCGGCCACCAACCGCCCAGGCCCAGCTCGAACAGGCCGTGGCGCAGCTGCGCCGCCGGCTCGACGCCGTCGCGGAACTCGAACGCGCGCAGCGGCACCTGCAGCAACCGGTACTCGCCGTCGTGACGCAGCGCGAAGCTGGCGAAGTGCCCCACGCGATCGATGTGCTCGGCGTCGTACCACAGCCGCAGCTGACTCCACCAACTGGTGGCATCCCCGTCGACCGCGACCGCGAGCTCGAGGAACGCGGTGGTCGCGAAGTCACCGGGGGTCACGCGCGACAGGTCGACGTCGAGGTCCTGCCAGCGCAGGTTGGCGAAGCACGCCGGCGGTTCGCAGCGCGAGACGAACTGCAGGTGGTGCGTGCCCGCGAACGGTCGCGTGTCGACCACCTCGAGCGCCGGGATGGAAAAGCCGTGCGGCCGTTGGTCGGCGAAGATCACGACCTGTGCGACCGCGGGCGCGGCGGTGTGGATCGACGCGACGTTGCTGCCGTGTCGACGCCCCGCGGTGTCGATGGCCCACAGCTGCGCGAACACGACCTGCTCGGGCACGTGGCCATCGGTGATGGTCGCGCGCACCGGGTCGGCGCCGCCGGTGCGCGGCAGCAGGAAGTGGCCCAGCTCGGGGTTGTCGGCGCGCGTGAACACGCGGCAGCGATCGCTGCGCACGCGCACGTCGTCTTCGCTGGGGCCGACGACGAGCTCGTAGTCCCGCAACGCGTCGGCTTCGCCCTCGGCGCTCCAGGCCCAGCGGATCGCGTTGGGCGTGGACCACTGTGCCCACAGTTCACCGACCTGCACCGCCGCCGCGGGATCCGAGGCCTCGCCGGCGACGGGTCGCTGCCACCACAGCGCGCCGCCGCCCACGGCGAGGCCGCCCGCGAGCAGCAGCGGCAGTCGCCAGCGTCGACGCGTCGGCGCCAACGCAGCGACGAACGCGAGCGTGTCGCCGAAGCGCGCGTCGGGATCGCGCTGCAGCGCGCGCTGCAGCGCGGCGCGGATCGGCGCCGGCGCCTCGGGTGGTTCGTAGCGCTGCTCGAGCACCGCCGTGCGCGTGGCGGCGAGGTCGCTGCCGACGAACGGTCGTCGTCCTGCCAGCGCCTCGTGCAGCGTCACCGCGAGGCCCCACTGATCTGCGCGCGCGTCGACATCGGCACCGAGGAACTGTTCCGGTGCCATGTACGGCGGCGTGCCCAGCAACGCGCCGGTCTGCGTCAGCTCGCCCGACGACGGCGGCGCACCGGCCTCGATGCGCGGATCGGCGTCGGCGAACGCGAGCCCGAAGTCGACCACGCGCGCGCGGCCCTCGCGGTCGACCAGGATGTTCGACGGCTTGACGTCGCGGTGGATCACGCCCGCGGCGTGCGCCGCTGCGAGCCCACGGCCGGCCTCGATGATCACGCCGACGATCTCGTCGACGCTGTGCGGTGCGGCCGCGAGCCACTGCGACAGCGTGAGGCCATCGACGTACTCCATCGCCAGGAACACGCCGTCGTCGGCGACGCCGACGTCGTAGACCGCCACCACGTTGGGATGTCGCAGACGCGCGAGCGCCTGGGCCTCCCGGCGCATGCGCGCCTGCAGCCGCGCGCGTGCCTCGGGATCGAGCCGGCGTGCGATCGATTTGATCGCGACGGGACGATCGAGCTCGGGATCGTGCGCGAGCAGGACCTCGCCCAGACCACCGGCGCCGATGACCCGCACCGGACGGTAGCGACCGAAGCGAGCCGCCACCGGCGTGGCCTCGAACAGCGCCGCTGCCACGCGCGAGAGCTCGACGTGCTCGTCGTGCGTCGCCGCGGCAGCCGCACGCACCAGCGGTTCGAGCCGCTCGTCCGTCGCCGCCACCGTGACGCGATGCTACCATGCTCGCTGTGTCGACCGCGAGCGACGGCGCGCTGCTCGATGCCTGGCGCGGCGGTGATGCCGACGCGGGTCGCGAATTGTTCGGACGCCACGCCGCCGCGGTGCAACGCTTCTTCCGCTCGAAGTTGGGCCCCGAGCGCGAGGATCTGATCCAGCGCACCTTCGTCGCGTGCCTCGAGTCGCGCGATCGCGTGCGCGAGGGCGCCAGCTTCCGCACGTTTCTGCTCACGATCGCGCGACACAAGCTCTACGATCATCTCGAGCGCATGCACGGCCCGGCCGGGCGCTTCGACCCGCTGGCCTCGTCGGTGGCTCAGCTCGGTGCACCCTCGCCCAGCGCGCTGGTGGCCGCGCACGAGGATCAGGGCGTGGTGCTCGCGGCGATGCAGCGGCTGCCGCTCGAGCTGCAGCTGGTGCTCGAGCTGCACTACTGGGAGGACCTCGAGACCGCCGCGATCGCCGAGGTGCTCGGCATCCCGCGCGGCACGGTCAAGACGCGGCTGATGCGGGCCCGCGCCGCGCTGCGGGCCGAGCTCGCGACCGCGCGGCCCGAGCTGGCGGAGTCGGACGCGCCCGTGGTCGCGCTCACGCGGGGGATCGGCGCGGTGCTGGGCACGCGGTGACGCCCTGCGGCGCGATGCGATTTCGCCGTGTGCCGTGAACCGCTCGGGCTGCTCGTCCGACAAGACCCCGGCAGGAGACCCCGACCATGCCGAGCCTGCCCCGTCCGATCCCTGCGAGCCTCGCGCTCGTGCTCGCGTGCCACGGCGGCGGTGCGGGCGACGACGCCGACACCGCGGCGCAGACCGGCACCGCGTCGGGCACGGCCTCGGGCACCGCGGGCACGGCGGGCACGGCCGACACCGCGGGCACCGACGGCAGCGCGAGCGGTGCCACCGCCGACGCCGGCAGCGACGGCAGCGACGGTGACAGCAGCGGTGGCGACACCGGCCCCAACGTCACGCCCGGTGGACCTGCGCTGTTCTTCTCCGACCTCGTGATCGCGCCGCGACGCGGCAACTCCGACACGTCCGCGGGCCAGCGCGCAGGCGTCGACGGGGCCATCGTCACGGTGTGGGGCAAGAACCTCGGCGACAGCCAGGGCGACTCGATCGTGAGCGTCGGCGGTGTGGCGGCGCGCGTGCTCGCGTGGGGTCCGGCGCAACACGGCGCGGATCTGTACACGCGGCTGGGGCTGCAATCGATCGCGCTGCAGATCCCCGGCGACGCGCCGCTGGGCGACACCACCATCGAGGTCACCGTCGCCGACACGCCCTCGAACGCGCTGCCGCTGCGCACCCACGACGACGGCGCGATCCGCTTCGTCGCGCCCGATGGCGACGACGGCAGCGACGGCTCGTGGGACGCGCCCTGGGCCAGCTTCGATCAGGTCGCTGCGAGCATCGAACCCGGCGACGTGGTCTACTTCCTCGACGGCTTCGTCGATGTGAGCGGCCAGGGCTCGACCGGCTTCTTCGGCCTCGACACCAGCGGCACCGCCGACCGACCCAAGGCCATCGTCGCGTATCCCGGCGCGACCGTGACGGTCGGCGGCGACGCCTGCGAGCCCACCGGCCACGCACTGATCGCGAGCTACTCGCCCGAGCTCGACGGCGCCAGCGCGCACTGGGTCATCTCGCAGCTGCGCGTGCTCAGCCCCGCCGACTGCGCGCAGGACACCGCGGTCTCGCTCGGCGACGGCTATCGTCTGGTCGGCAGCTACCTGTCGACGCCGCGGACCGGCGACGGCTGCCAGAGCGGCGCGGTGCAATGCGGCGGCCTGGGCTCGTGCGGCGACGGCATCTTCGTGCTCGGCAACGAGCTCGACGCGGCGCAGACGGCCAACGCCGACACCGGCAGCAAGCAGTGCCACGGCTTCTACATCTCCGGCAACCGCGTCGAGGACGGCGTCGAGAGCGGCCGCGAGATCGCGTGGAATTGGATTCACGACTGCGCGAACAACCGCGCCATCAACATCTACAACGAGAGCTACAACGGCGAGGGCCAGCCCCGCGCGCGCATCGAGGGCCACGCGATCCACGACAACTGGGTCGAGAACCAGCGCGGCATCGGGCTGCTGATGGGCCAGGACATCACCGGCGACAACTGGGTCTACAACAACGTGTTCGTGAACACCGGCCTGGGCCCCGAGTTCACCGACGGCGGCGGCTTCTTCCCGTTCCAGCTGCAACCCGGCAGCACCTACGCGCCTTCGCCCACGACGCTGTGGGTCGTCAACAACCTCGTCTGGGGCGCGAGCTTCCCCGACGGCCCCGACTGGGCGCGCGGGCTGGTGTTCTACGCGCAAGGCGATCAGGTCACGCTCGAGCTGCACGACAACATCTTCGTCGCGACGCAAGCCGGCATCGACTACGTCGGCTACGAATCGAGCCCGCTGCCGGGCACCCACAACCTGTGGTTCGGCGCGGGCGCACCACCACCGGACCAGACCGAAGCCATCGCCGCGGACCCCGGCGTGGTCGATCCCGCGGCGAACGACTTCCATCTGCAAGACCGCAGCCCCGCGCGCAACGCCGGCACACCGCAACCGGTCGGCGCGCTCGACTTCGACGGCATGCCGCGCAGCGACGACGGGTGGAGCGTGGGGCCGTATCAGTGAGCGTCACCGCGGCGGCACTGCTGC
>JAIBBS010000039.1 GCA_019694555.1 Nannocystaceae bacterium | reverse complement strand
CGCGCGCGGCGACAGGCCGCGCCGCAGCGCCGCGATCAGCGACTGCGCGACGCGGTGGCGCGGCGGTGGCGCGCGCGGCCCGGCGCGCTTCGCGGCCGCGAGCGCCTCGAGGCTCGCGCCGCCGAACGGCCGCGCGCCCAGCAACGCCTCCCACAGCGAGACGCAGAAGCCGTACTGATCGCTGGTGGCATCGGCCTCGCGGCCCTCGTGCTGTTCGGGCGCCATGTAGCCCGGCGTGCCCACGATCGTGCCGACGGCGGTGATGCCATCGCCGTCGGTATCGCCGCGCTCGCGCAGGGTCTCGTGGGCATCGCCACCGCCGAGCCCGCGCGCGAGGCCGAAGTCGACCACGCGCACGCGTCCGTCGTCGCCGAGCATCAGGTTGGCGGGCTTGACGTCGCGGTGGACCACGCCGGCGCGGTGGGCCGCCGCGAGCCCGCGTCCCGCGGCCATGAAGATCTCGAGCACGCGCCGCCACGGCTGGCGTTGCTGCAGCCAGTGGCGCAGGTCCTGGCCCTCGACGTACTCGAGCACCAAGAACATCGCCGTGGCGCCCGACGCCTCGACGAAGGTGCCGAGATCGTAGATCGCGAGCACGTTGGGATGCGGCGCGCGGGCGAGCGCCTCGGCCTCCGACAACAGCCGCGTGGCTGCGCGCGACGACGCTGGATCGGTGCCCATGGCGATGCCGCCGAGCACCTTGATCGCGACCGGGCGATCGAGCTCGCGATCCCGCGCGAGGTAGACCGTGCCGCCACCGCCGCGACCGAGGCAGCGCTCGATGGGATAGCGCTCGAGCCGAGGCCCCGGCGGGCCGCCGCCGAACAGCGACGCCCGCAGCCGTGCGAGTGCCTGCTCGTGCTCGGCCTGCGGCACGCTGGGCCGCGCGTGTTGCAGACGCGCGACCTCGGCCTGTGCCGCAGGGTCGGCGTCGCCGGGCGCCTCGTCGCCGCGCACGTCTGCCACCTCGCCAGCATACGCCAGCGCGACGATCGATCGGTGCATCGTCGCTGCGCGGCCCTGGTCGCACCCGCGCGAGCCGTGCGGATCACGGCCCCGACGCCGCATCGACGTGGCTCAGAAACGGCCGGAGATCGCCAGCCCGGCCTGACCGCGTCCGGCGAACGGGGCGACGTTCACCTCGGCCTGGGCTCCACCCTTGCTGGCGCGGCGGTAGGCACCGCCGTAGGCCAACATCGCCGCGCCGGCCGAGACCATGGAGAAGGATGCGAAGTGCAGCGTGGTCCAGCCGGCGTAGCCCTTGAGCAGGCAGCGATCGCCCGCGAGCGGATCACCGCTTGCGAGCTCCTTGTCGAGGCACTTGACCGGCAGCACGAACGACAGCGCGACCGAGGTCGCGACGCCGGCGAGGCCCACGCCGAGCACGCCGCCGCCCGCCCCCATGATCGCGCGCAGGGGCCGTTGCCGGCCGGTGGTGCCGTCGTGCCACGCGTGGTACCGCGCGAGCATCACGCCCGCGCCCGGGGCGATGCCGAGGTTGGTCAGGTTCGCGGCCCACTGCACCGAGCCCATCGCGATGTCGGAGCGCAGGTTGTAGGTGCACTGCGCCACCGCGGCGCCGTCCTTCAACGGGCAACCCTTGTGCAGCATGACGTTGCGGCCGATCATCATCGACAGCGAGGTCGCACCCAGCACGCCCGCGGTCGCGAGCAGGCCCGTGCCGCGGTACTTGGGCTGCGCGGACCCGGTGTCCGCCGGCGTTGCGCTGGCGGGTGACGTCGCGGGCGTGGGATCGGCAGCGAGCAAGGACAGGACCAAGAGCGTGGAGGTCGGCATGCGAAGGGCACGTAGGCGCGACCGCCCGAACGGTTCGCGCCCGAACCGGAGCAAGCCGATCCGGATCACACGTGAGGATGCGCAAGCTCGGCGCGCGCACGCGTCGCGCGGCCGCGGCATCGGAGCCTCGAGACTGCGGTGACGGGGATGACCACGACCTCGCTCGAACAGGCGTTCGTCGCCGAGCTGCCGTTCCTGCGCGCGCTGGCCCGGCGGCTGACCAGCGAGCACGAGGCCGACGACCTGGTCCACGACGCGTGGCTCGACGCGGCGCGGGCTCCGAGCACGGCGATCGCGTCGCCGCGCGCCCTGCTGGGCGCGGTGCTGCGCAACCGTGCACGCATGACCGCGCGACAGCGCGAGCGACGTCGCGTGCGCGAGCAGGCCGACACCGTCGCGCCCGCGGCCCCGCTCCCGCCCGACGCGGCCTCGGAGCTGGCCCAACTGCTGCGCGCGCTCGCGGATGCCGTCGACGCGCTGCCGCAGCACGAGCGCCGCGTGTTGGCGGCGCGGTTCGTCGGAGGCGACAGCTCGGCGACGATCGCCCAACGCGAGGGCACCACCGACGGTGCGGTCCGCAGCCGCATCCGCAGGAGCCTCGATCAGATCCGCAACGCGATGGACCGACGCAGCGGTGGACGCGACGCGTGGGCGTGGGCGGTGTTGCCCTTGATGCCCCCCGCGCCCGCCATCGGCGGCACGGCACTGGTGATGACGATGGGATGGATGACCAAGACGATGGCGACCGTGGCGGTGGTGGGTGCGCTGTCGGCCGCGTGGCTGCTGCGACCGCGGCGCCCGGCGAACGAAACCCAGGACGCACCGCCGCCCACGCAGGCGAGCACGCCCAGCCGCGCGGGCGCCGACGCGAGCACGCGAGCGCAGCCATCGGCGCCCGCGCGCGAGATCTGGCAGCGACGCCGCGACGACATCGAGGCCCGCCGCGCGCAGCGACGCGCCGCGGCGCAATCGGATCGCGCCGCGATCGCGTCGGCGCGCGCGGCTGCACCGCGCATCGCGCCCGACGGCGACGCCGGCGACACCGATGCGCTGACCGACGCGCTGGGACGGCTGGCCGCACAGCTGGGCAACCACGAGATGAGCGTGCTCGCGGCGTTGATGCCCCAGCTGGTCGAGAGCGTGCGCGACTGCGTCGAGCTGGTGCCGCCGGGCACCAGCGGCACCTTGCGTCTGGGCGCGCTGGTGCTGGCCGAGCCCGACGTCGGCACGATCGTCGAGCAGGTGCAGAGCACCGAGGACACCGTCGGCGGACGCGCGCTGCAGGAGTGCGTGACCGAGTCGATCTACGCGTTCGACCTGCCGGCGCTCGACGCCTCGCTCACGCGATCGTTCGGCGTGACCATCGATCTCGACGGTCGCACGATCGCAGCCGACACCGAGCTGACGCTCGAGCAGCTGCAGGCGATGATCGCGGCCGACCCGTCGCTCGCCGAGGTGCCCGAGATCGCCGAGGCGCTGGCCCAGGCCCAGGCCCAGTCCGCGGCCGCTCCGTGAGGGGCTTGCGCCCACCGGCGCCGGTGCCGTAGGGTGGTTGCAGACGGCGCCGATCCCCAGCGGGGGTCGGCGCCGTCTTCGTTTTTCCGCGCGCGCACGTGGGCCACGGGTTCGTGGCACCGCGCGGCCGCGTCACGCCCTCGGAGCCCCCATGAACGACGCGATGTTGCGCGCCGACTGCCGGCGTTGCGCAGCACTGTGCTGCGTGAGCCTTGCCTTCGATCGCTCGGCGGCCTTTGCCTTCGACAAGCCCGCGGGCGTCGCGTGCCCGGCGTTGACGCGCGAGCACGCGTGCGCCGTGCACGATCGACGCGCGAGCTTGGGCATGGGCGGCTGCATCGGCTACGACTGCGACGGCGCGGGCCAGCGCGTGGTCGCGATGTTCGGTGCCGACGCGTGGCGCGACGGCGACGCCGCCGCGGTGCTCGACGCGTTCGCGCGGCTGCGACAGGTCCATGCGCTGCTGCGACTGTTGCACGCCGCGCAGCGTCTGCCGCTGGATGCTGCTGCGCGGCGCGAGCACGCGCGGCTGTGGGCCGCGCTCGACCCCGGCGACGGCCTCGACGCAGCGGCGCTGCGCGAGCTGCCGCTGGCCACGCTCGACGCCGAGGTGCACGCGTTCGCGCGGTCGCTGCGGCCGCTGGTGTCGCGCGCACGGCTCCCGGTCGTCGGTGCGCGGTGACGACCTGCACCCTCGCCGCCGACCTGCGAGCAGCCCGTGGTGAAACCCGGCGGCGCGAGAACGACGTCATCGTTGTTCTCGTGTTGCCGGGTTTCACCGCGGGCTGCTAGCGTCTGCGCCATGCCGACCGAGGCCGTCGACGCCGACTTCGACACCCGCGTGCTCGCGCGCTCCCACACCGTGCCGGTGCTGGTCGACTTCTGGGCGGCGTGGTGCGGGCCGTGCCGTGCGCTCGCGCCCACGCTCGAGACCGCCGCCAACGAGGCCGGCGGGCGCTTCGAGCTGGTCAAGGTCGACACCGAGGCCGCACCGCAGACCGCGGCGCGCTACCGCATCCGCAGCATCCCGGCGGTGAAGCTGTTCGTGGGCGGTGAGGTCGTGGGCGAGTTCGTCGGCGCGCTGCCGCTGGGCGAGATCCGCCGCTTCCTCGACGCGCACCTGCCGGGCCCGGCGGACGAGGCCTGCGGCCGCGGTCGCGCGGCGTGGGCCCGCGGCGACGAGCCCACCGCGCGGCGCGAGCTCGCCGACGCGCTGCGGCTCGACCCGCAGCACGCCGGCGCCCACCTGGCGTTGGCCGAGATCGCGATGCACGCCGGCGACGTCGAAGCAGTCACGCGACACACCGGCGCGATCCACTTCAGTCGTCCCGAGGCCGAGCGCGGCGAACGGTTGCAGCGCATCGCCGCGCTGCACGAGTTCACCCAAGGGGCCGATCTCGCGGCGCTGCAAGCCCGCGTCGCGGCGGAGCCCGGCGACGCCGAGGCATGGTTCACGCTGGGCTGCGTGCACGCCCTCGCGCAGCGCTGGGAGCCCGCGCTCGAGGCCCTGCTCGAGAGCGTCAAGGCCAAGCGCAAGCATCGCGACGGCGCGGCGCAGCGCGCCATGGTCGCGATCTTCGGCTGGCTCGGCCACGACGATCCGCGCACCGACGCGTACCAGCGTCAGCTGCAGATCTGGTCGTGAGCGATCACTGCCGCACGAACACCTGCGTGAGATCGGCGCCCAGCGGCGTGCCGCCGAAGCCGGCCTGCGCCGTGGGCACGGTCGCGCCGACGCTGGGCTCGGTCTGCACGACCTCGTAGCGCAGGATCGCGGGCGTCATGCCGTCGTCGATCTCGTAGATGCCCTGCACCGTCACGGCCTGCGGCATGGTCTGCTCGAGCGTGATGTCCATGATCTCGCCGACGCCCGAGGGCATCGCGACCCAGACCCCGACCTGCTGCACGCGCTGGCCCTGATCGTCGACGGTCACGACCGTGAACGCCTGCGGGCCGAACGTGGCGGTGATCGAGACCGCGTGGGTCAGCTCGACCAGGATCGGCGCGATGTCGTCGCCCTCGCTGCGCCACACGCCCTGCAGCCCGATCGCGTCGCCGCCGCTGTCGCTGCTGCCGCCGCCCCTCGTCGTCGTGCTGTCCGCGGCGCTGGCGGTGCCCTCGCTCGCGGCGGCGCTGGTGCTGCCGACCGCGGTGCCCTGCGCGTCGCTGCCGTCACCCGCGGTGCCGCTGCCCGCGTCGGTGTACCCGCTGGTCCGCGCGGTGGTCGACACGCCGTTGCCGCCGCAGGCGCCCAGCCACGCGAGCGCCAGCGCGAAGGGGTCCAGACGAGTGCGCATCGTCGACGTCGCAGCTTGGCGAGCGCACAGGTGGCCTGTCAAGCCGCGGCGCTCAGCGACCGAAGCGCCGCGCGAGCCACGTCAGCGCGGCGAGGTTCCACGCCTCGGGTCGCTCGAGCTGGACCATGTGACCGGCGTCGGCGACCAGGGCCAGCGCCGCGTCCGGCATCGCCGCGACCGCACGTCGCCCCAGCGCGGCGGTGTCGCGGCCGTGCAGCACGCGGTTGGGAATCAACGCGTCGTGGCTGCCGAAGCTGATCCACGTCGGCATCGCGATCGCGCCGAGGCGGTCGATCACCGGCGCCGCCAGCATCGCCGCGACCGCGCGACAGACCGTGCGCGCGTAGGCCGGCAGGTCGGGTCCGCCGAGGATCGCCAGGCGGTCGCGCAGCAGCGGCCACGCCGCGCGCGGCATCACGTGGAAGGTCTGCAGGTAGCGCATCGTGACCGTGACCGCACCGGCGCGCGCGGTGTAGCCCTCGTCGACGTGCTCGCGGATCCACCGCGCCTCGCGATCGCTGAAGCGCTCGAGCCCGGCCGGCGCCGCCAGCAGCAAGCCCTCGACGCGCTCGGGGTGATCGAGCGCGAGCTGCAGCGCGAGCTGACCGCCCATCGAGTGCCCGCACAGCACCGCGCGATCGATGCCGCAGTGATCGAGCAGTGCCACGACCATGCGCGCCTGCCACGGCAGCGCGTAGTCGACGTCGGGCTTGCTGCTCTTGCCGAACCCCGGCAGATCGACCGCGACGACGCGGCCGCGGCTGGCCAGCGGCTCGAGGTTGCGGCTCCACACCCGCAGGTCGCTGCCCAGGCCGTGCAGCAGCACGAAGCTGCGTCGACCGCGGCCGCGCTCGTGCAGCGCGAGCTCGACCTCGGGCAACACCGCGCGACGCAGCGGCAGTGCGTAGTCGAGCTCGTCGAAGCGACGCCCGACGCTGCCGGCGGACCACGGCCACGGCCACGCTGCGCCCGCCGACCGCTGCATCAACGCCCTCGCACGTGCCGCCACACCGAGCACGCCATCGCCAGGCCACCGCCGGTCGCACACAGCACGATCGGCGCGCCGTCGGGCAGCTCGCGCTGCAGCAGCGCGTCGTCGAGCGCGACCGGGATGCAGGCCGAGCCGAGGTAGCCGAAGCGATCCATGATCATGTGCGTGCGCGTTCGCGGCAGCTCGAGGCTGTCCATCACCGCCTCGATCGTGCGCGCGTTGAGCTGCGTGAACACCAGCAGCTCGACCTCCGGCAGCGCGATGCCGGCCTTGGCCAGGCAGCCGCGGATGAGCTGCGGCCAGCGCTCGGCGTTGAACGTGGGCGGGAACTTGCGCACGAACTGCACCCGCGGCGGGCCCTCGGCGGCGACCGACGCGGCCGTGCTCGGTCGCGTCGCGCCGCCGGCGTAGATGCCCAGCGCGTCGTGGTACTGGCCGTCGGCCACGAGCTTGCCGGTGACGAAGCCCGGGCGGTCGCCGGCCGCGAGCACGACCGCACCCGCACCGTCGGCGAACAGCGTCGCGGTGTGCTTGTCGCGCCAGTCGATGAAGCGCGACATGCCGTAGCCGCCGCAGACGAGCACGTGGCGCACGTCGTCGTCGGTCGCGATGATGCGCGCAGCGACGTCGAGCGCGGTGACCCAGCCCGCGCACGCGGCGTTGACGTCGAACACGCCGCAGCCGTGGGCACCGAGCTTGTGCTGCACCACCGACGCGGTCGCGGGGCTGAGCTGGTCCGGTGTGTCGGTGGCGACCACCAGCAGGTCGACGTCGCGGGCGGTCAAGGCCGCGCGGTCGAGCGCCTGCCTCGCGGCCGCGGTCACGAGATCCGAGGTCGTCTCGTGCTCGGCCATGTAGTGCCGCGCGTGGATGCCGACGTTGGCCTCGAGCCAGGGCGCGAAGTCCTGGCCCATGATCACCTCGAGCTCGGCGTTGCTGACGCGGCGCGCGGGGATGCAGCGCCCGGTGGAGAGGATGCGTGCGATGGCCATGGCGATGGGACTAGGCAGCGGTGAGGTGCGCGCCGTCGTGGGCGCGCCAGAACGCGGACAGACGCGGCCACAGCGACGCCGCGGCCTTGCGCGAGACGACCGCGCCGACGTGGCCGCCGGGCAGGTGGATGTGCTCGCGCACCGGCGCGCCGACGTGCTCGAGCAGCGCCGCGGCGCTGCGCCACGGCACGATGTGATCGTCGGCGAAGGTCACCGCCAGCGTGGGACAGCGGATGCGCGACAGCGCGACCGTGTGGCCGCCGAGCGTGAACTCGCCGCGCACCAGCGCGTTGCGGCGGTACAGCTGCTCGATGTAGCGGGCGAAGCACTCGCCGGGGAACGCGACGTTGTCGCTGCCCCAGCGCTCGGTCGCGAAGAAGCCGTCGAGGAACTCGTCGTCCCACGCGCGCTCGACCAGGCTCACGGCCTTGCGCAGCGGCAGGGTCGGACGCAGCAGGTGGAAGGTCGCCTGCAGCAGCTGCCACGGCACGTTGCCCAGGGCCTCGACCAGCACCGCGGGATCGAAGCTGCGCGTGCGCGACCACAGCGACAGCAGTCCGTCGTCGGCGAAGTCGATCGGGGCCGCGAGCGCCACCAGCGACGCGACCTGGCGCGGGTGCACCGCGGCGTGGATCGCCGCGAGCGTGCCACCGAGGCAGTAGCCCAGCACGTGCGTCGCGGGGGCGCCGGCGTGCCGTGCGGTCATGCGGATGGCGCGGCCGAGGTAGCGATCGCAGATGTCGTCGAACGACAGCCACCGATCCTCGGGCCCGGGTGTGCCCCAGTCGATGATGTAGACCTCGTGCCCGGCCTCGACCATCGCCTGCGCGAAGCTCTTGCCGCGCATCAGGTCGAGCACGTAGTGGCGGTTGATCAGCGACGGCACGAGCAACACCGGCGTGCGCGTCGTGACCGCGGGCGACTCGGGCGTGCGCAGGTAGTGCAGCAGGCGCCACTTGTTCTCGGCGTGCACGACCTCGGCCGGCGTGCAACCGACCGCGGGCGCCATCTCGCCGCCCGCGAGCAGGCGGGCCGCGCGACCCAGCAGGCTCACGCGTACAGCTCCTCGAACTCGGCCGCGAACGCCGCGCAGACCTGCTTGCGCCGCAGCTTGAGCGTGCTGGTCAGGTGGCCACCCGCCACCGTCAGTGGCGCCTCCATCACGCGGAAGCGCTTGATCTGCTCGAAGCTCGCCAGCGTCGCGTTGGCGCGATCGACCGCGGCCTGCACCCACGCCTGCACCTGCGCGGCCCGGCTCGCGCGGTCGGGCTGCGGGCCCATGCGCGCGTCGACCTGCTCGTCGTCGAGCCAGATGCCGGCGACGAGGTACTTCTTGCCGTCGCCGTAGACCACCACGTGACGGAACACGGGGTCGTCGCCGAACAGCCGCTCGATGTTGGCCGGGGGCACGTTCTTGCCGCCGGCGGTCACGAGGATCTCCTTCTTGCGATCGACGATCTGCAGGAAGCCGTCCTCGGTCCAGCGCCCGACGTCGCCGGTCTTGAACCAGCCGTCGTCGGTGAACGCCGCGGCGGTGGCCTCGGCGTCGTGGTGATAGCCGGCGAACACGTTGGGCCCGCGCGCGAGGATCTCGCCGTCGTCGGCCAATCGCAGCTCGACCGACGGCAGCGGTCGCCCGACGCTGTCGAAGCGGAACGCGTCGGGGCGGTTGAGCGTGAGCGTCGGCGCGGTCTCGGTCAGACCGTAGCCCTCGATCACGAGCAGGCCCGCGGCGAACAGCGATTCCTTGACCCCGCGCGCCAGCCCGGCGCCGCCCGACAGGCAGAAGCGCAGGCGACCGCCGGTGGCGGCAGCGAGTCGTGCGCGGCGCTGCGCGGGATCCTCGACGCCGCTCATGCTCGCGGCGATCTTCTCCCAGTACGCCGGCACGCTCATGAACACGTCGGGCCGCACCTCGGGCAGGCGCGCGAGCACGTTGGACGGCTCGGCGAGGTAGGTCGTGAAGCCCAGCGCGTTGCCGATGCAGACCTCGCCGAGCCCGAAGATGTGGCTGGTCGGCAGCCACAACAGGTCGACCGCGCCGTCGGGGATGAGCCGCGAGACGCAGCGGATCCAGTCGGCCTGGTTGACCGCGAGGTTGTGGTGCGACAGCGGCACGCCCTTGGGCCGGCCGGTGGTGCCGCTGGTGTAGAGCATCAGCGCGGTCGCGCCGGCGGCGACACCTTCGATCAGCGCCTCGCCGCGGCCGGGGTTGCCGGCCAGCACGGCCGCGCCACCGTCGAGCACGCGGTCCATGCGGGTGACGCGGGCATCGATCGCGGCGGCGCTGGGGACCGCGACGCCGGCAGCCGCGAGTGCGGCCGCGCGCGCGCCGAGATCGGTGTCGTCGAGCACGACGATGCGCGCGACCGGCTCGAGCTGCGTCCAGCACCGCAGCACGCGATCGATCTGCGCCTCGCCGCCGACGAAGAGCACCTTGGCCTCGGCGTGGCCGACGACATAGACCAGCTGATCCTCGGTCGAGGCGGGATAGATCGGCACCATCACCGCGCCCGCGGTCTGCACGCCGAAGGCCGCGACCAGCCACGCGATGGAGTTGGGACCGAACAACGCCGCGCGCTCGCCCGGCGCGAGCAGGCTGTCGCGCAGCAGCGCCGCGGTCCGCAGCACGCGCTCGGCGAAGTCGGCCCACGTGACCGCGTGCCACTGCCCGGCCTGCTCGACCATGAAGCGCGGCCGCGGGCCGAGCTCGGCCGCCCGTGCGAACAGCATCTGCGGCGCCGGCACCGGCAAATCGGCGAGGCTGCGATCAACGGGCATCGCGAGACTCCTGCCCGCGCGCGGCGAGCTGCTCCTCGAGATCGAACAGGCGCGAGTGCAGCTGCTGCAGCTCGTGCAGCAGACGCTCCTGGTCGCGCCGCGTCGGCAGGCCCCACGCCGCCCACCACGCGTCGCGCGTGCGCTGCGACAGCGACAGCAGCCGCATCATCGAGGTCAGCGCGCTGCCGCCGAGCTCGAGCAGGGCCTGGTTGCGCAGCAGCTGCTCGAACGCCGCGGTCGCGCCCTCGTCCCAGCGCTCGAACCACTGCCGCCACGGCGGTGTGGCCGCGCGCCCGTTGGCGGCACCGCGGGGTCCCTGGGGTTCATCGATCGGCACGAGCGTGTCCCGGTTCATATTGCACTGCAACAACTCGCGTCGCTACCCTAGCGGGCGACCCCAGACCCGTCAAGACGGCCTCGCAGGCGCGCGGCGTCGTCGATCTCACATTCCCGGGGTGCTGGCTTGCGGCCCGCACAGGGGCGTATCATGTTGCAGCGCAACCACGGCGATCGCCGTCGGGCGCGACGCGGGCCCACGCGGTTCGAACACCATGATCGTCAAGAAGTACAGCAACCGTCGGCTCTACGACACCGAGCAGAGCCGCTACATCACGCTCGAGGAGCTGGCCGAACGCATCCGCGACGGCGCCGACGTGCGCGTGCTCGACGCGAAGACCAACGCCGATCTCACGCAGGCGACGCTGGTCCAGATCATCCTCGAGGGCGAGGCCTCGCGGCTGCTGCCGGTGCCGCTGCTCGTGCAGCTGGTGCGGATGGGCGACGACGCGGCGGCGGAGTTCTTCGGCAAGTACATGTCCGTGGCGATGGAGTGGTACCTCGCGGCCAAGTTCGGGCTGCAGCAGGCCGCGCCGGTGTTCCCGTTCGCGCAGCTGCCGATGCAGGCCGGCAACGCGCTGCTGCGGATGTTCGGCAGCAGCTTCGGCATGGGCACGCCCACACCGCCGACGCCACCGGCCCCGCCGCCGCCGGCACCGGCGCCCGCGCCCGCGAGCGACGACGTCGCGGCGCTGCGGCGCGAGCTCGAGGCGCTCAAGCGCGAGGTCAAGGGTCGGCGTCGCGGCTGAGTCGCCGTCTGCGTGTTTTTTTGCATCGCACAAAAATCACCCTTGACGCGACCGGTCCTCGGTCCTAGCTTGCGCCTCGAGATGGCCGCCACGGCCTCTGGAAGCGAGAATCACCGATGGAACCGTTCATGACGCAGCTGCAACATTCCTTGACCGCCGCGTGGGCCGACTGGGGTCGGACCGCCCGCGAGACGCTCGAGCGCGTCGAGAGCCTCGCTGCCGGCGCGCAGCAGGTCCAGCACGCCCAGCTCGAGCGTGTCGTCGCCAGCGTCGACGAGTCGGCGCGTTGGGCCCGGAGCAGCTTCGCCGCCGGCGAGGAGCTCGCGCAGGCCTACGGCCGCGCGATGATGACGGCGTGGCGACGCGCGCTCGCGTGGGAGCCCGAGTCCACCCCGCCCGCTGCCTGAGCGCGGGTGCAGGCGGACCGCCGGCGGGCGTGCGATGCTCGAGCGCATGCGGTTGCCGGTCTCGAACCTCGCCATGTTCCTGCTCGGCGCGTGCACGGCCTCGGCCCTGGGTGCCCACGCCGGCGCGCCCACGACCGAGCCCACCGCACCTGCGTCCACGCGCGCCGCGTCGCCCTCGCCGAGCGCGGTCGTGCGCGCGTCCGAGGTGCAGCGGCGTCGTTCGCCGGCGGGCACCGCCGTGATCACGCCGCTGCTGCGCGGGCCCCATGCGTTCGTGTCGCGGCTCGAGCTCGCCGCCGGCGCGACGATCCCCGAGCACGTCGATGCGACCGACGAGTCCATCGTGGTGCTCGAGGGCTCCGGCACCTTGACCATCGACGGTGAAGCCCACGCGATCGCGGCGGGCTCTGCGGTGCTCATGCCCGGCGGGGCCACGGTGTCCTACGTCAACGGCGCCGCGCCCATGACCGTGATCCAGGTGTTCTCGCCGCCGGGGCCCGAGCGCAAGTACGACGCCTGGGCGCCGGTGGACGACTGATCACGGCGGTGCTGCCGACGCACTCGCACGTTCGCGATGCTGGGGATCCGCCGATGCCGTCACTGCTGCCGCCGACCGTGATCGAGGGGTTCCACCGCGAGGACTACCGCGCCGACGATCCGCAGTGGTTGTCCGCTGCGCGCACGGCCGCGGTCGGTCAGCACGTCAAGCTGCAGCTGCGCTTCGCCCGGCCGCTGCCGACCCGCAGCGAGGCCGAGCCGTCGTCGTGGTGCGTGCTGCGGGGCGTGGTCGAAGCGCGGCTCGGCGACGAACGCCTGCGCGTGCGCATGAGCGCGACCTCCGACGGCACCCCGCTGGCGTTCGACGGCGTCGAGCTCGAGGCGGTCCTGATCCGCGACGATCGCTTCGACAACCCGTGGCAGCTGGCGCAGCTGTTCCGGGTCGAGGCGCTGGCGGACCCGACCGCGCACGGGCCGATCGACTTCGCCGCGCACACGCAGTGGATCCGCGTGCACGTGACGGGTGCGAGCGCCGATGCGTATCTCGCCGGGGTCGCGGCCGGCCTCGACACGCTCGCGAGCGCGGGCCTGCCGGGGCTCGATGCACCGCCGCGCGGCGTGGCGCTCGCGCACACGCTGCTGGTGAGACTGGGCGACATCCGTGGCTGGCGAACGCAGCTGCTGCTGTTCGCGGTCCCGCCGGCGGTGGGCGTGACGTGGACCGCCGCGGCCGATGGCGTGCTCGAGGTCGACGGCGGGCTCGGCGACGCGACGCCGACGGTGCCACGCGTCGCCGTGGGGCTCGAGGACTGCGGCCCGATGGTCGGCCTGCGCGGGCTCGTGAAGGCGGTGCTGTCACCACGGGCTGCTGGGCGTCACCCGAACAGGCGCTGATGCAGCCGATCCAGCTCGCGACGCACGGCCTGGGCCAGCTCGTCGAGCTCGCTGGCGGCCTCGCCGGTGGCCCGTGCGAAGCGCTGCTCGACCTCCTTCACGCGCGGTTCGAGCTTGGTCCACGCGTCCTTGGCGTCCATCCCGGCGAGATGGATCCGCACGCGGATCTCGTCGGCGAGGCGACGCAGGTCGGCCTCGAGCGGGGTCTTCGGGGAGGAGCTGGCGTTGGAGTCGGTCGCGCTCATGGCAGTCGGCAGTGTGGATCCGTGCGCCGCACCGGCTCGCTGCAGAGGCTGCGCGCGCGGGCCGGCGTGGTCGCAAGCGCGGCGCGGCAGCTCAGCTCGAGCGCAGCGCCGCGGCGAAGCTCGTCAGGCGGTGCTCGACCCGCGCGTTGATCGAGTCGGGCGGAAAGCGGCCGTCGGCGTCGCGCTCGCCGGCGTCGCGGCCGAGCAGGATCGCGAGTGCCTCGTCGACGCGGTCGACCGCCCAGACCGCGAAGCGCCCGTCGTCGACCGCCTTGATCACGTCGGCCCGGAGCATCAGCTGCGACAGGCACACCCGCGGCACGATCACGCCCTGGCTGCCGTCGAACTGCGTCAGCGCGCAGGCTTCGAAGAAGCCCTCGACCTTGTCGTCGACCGCACCCACCGCTTGCACGTTGCCCAGCTGATCGATCGCGCCGGTGATCGCGACGCCCTGCCGCGCGGGCAGCTCGGCGATCGCCGAGACGAGCGCACACAGCTCGGCCAGTGACGCGCTGTCGCCCTCGATGGGACCGTACGACTGCTCGAACACCAGGCTGGCCGACAGCGCCAGCAGGCCCTCGCCGAAGTAGCGCCCCGCGAGGAAGCCCGCCAGCGTGAGCACGCCCTTGCTGTGGATGGGCCCGCCGATCCGGCTCTCGCGCGAGATGTCGACCAACTCGTTGCGTCCCGGCCGAACCCGCGCCGTCACGCGCGTGGGCTGGGCGAAGTCGATCTCGCCCAGCGACAGCACCGCCAGCGCGTTGACCTGACCGACCACGGCGCCGGTGGTGGCGATGTGCAGCGTGCCGTCGCGCAGCTGCTCGCGCATGCGCTCGGGCGTGGCGGCGTTGCGCCGCCACTGCGCCGCGCGGGCCGCAGCGACGTGCTCGGCCGCGATCGTGGTCGCGTCCTGACGCGCGGCGAAGTGATCGGCCTCGCGCAGGCGCTGCGACAACGCCTGCAGATCGAGCGAGAGCCGCCGTGCGTCGCCGGTGCGGCGCGCGGCATCGTCGACCAGCGCGGCCATGGCCTCGGCGGCCAGCGGCCGCAGCCGCGCGTCGGCGGCCATGTTCGCGGCCATGCGCGCGAACGCAGCGACGCTGCTGGTCGTGCGCACCACGTCGGGCTCGAACTCGGCCACGACCTTGAACAGCTGCGTGAACTCGGGATCGCTGGCGCGCAGCAGCTCGTAGTGCAGCCGGTCGCCGATGAGCACGCACTTGAGGTCCAGCGTCACGGGCTGGGGATCGAGCGTCACCGCGCGGCCGAAGCCCAGCTCCGGCGCGACACTGTCGATGCGGACCTCGCGGGCGAACAGCGCCCGCTTCAGCGCCGACCAGCTCGCCGGTTGCGCGAGGATCTTCGACGCGTCGACCACGAGATAGCCACCGTTGGCGCGCTGCAGCGCGCCGGCGACCACCAGCGACACGTCCATGCTGGGATCGTCCGCGTCGAGGCGCGCCTCGATCCGTCCGACCAGGTTGTCGAGCGTGGGGTGATCGACGTAGGCCACCGGGGCCCCGCGTGCGCCGGTGCGATCGACGACCACGTTCACGACGTAGCGGCGGCGCCGGCCCTCGTCGATGTGGCGACGGGCCATCGCGGAGGGCGTCTCGTCGTCCTCGTCGTCGTCGCCGACCACGAGCGCGTCGGCGTGCTCGATGACGTCGCGCGCGAGCGCCTCGAGCCACTGTCGCACCTCGGGCACGTCGGCCCAGCGACTCGCCAGCGGCGTCATCGCGTCGGCGACCTCCGCGGCGATCACCGCGCGGTCGAGCGCGCGCGACTGCTCGCGCGCCTGACGGATCCACTGTGGTGCCTCGAACAACGCGGTCGCGAGCTGACGCTCGAGCGCCTGCATGGTCGCCGCGAGGGCCTCGCGTTGCGCGGGCGGCAGCGCGGCGAATTGCTCCGGTGCCAGCGGCTCACCATCGACCACGGGCGCCAGCGCGAAGCCGTTGGGCGTGGCCACGAGCGCGATCTCCTGCGCCGCGGCCTGCTGCCGCACCGCCGCCACCGCCTGCTCGCGACGGGCCTCGAGCGCGCCGGCGATCGCAGCGCGACGGCTGCGGGTGTCCTTGCGCGCGAGCGCCTCGGGGATCGCGGAGGCCAGCGCGCGCACGAACGCCTGCACGCCCTCGCGCAGCTGCGCGCCGCGACCGGCGGCCACACGCAGCAGTCGCGGGTGGCGTTCGTCGTCGAAGCAGTGCACGTAGCAGACGTCGTGCGGCACCGCCTCGGCGGCCGCGCGGGCCTGGATCACGCCGAGCACGGTCGCGTGCTTGCCCACGCCCGCGGGGCCCAGCGCGAACACGTGGTAGTCCGGATACCGCATGGCCAGGCCCAACGCGAGGGCCTCGAGCGCGCGCTCCTGCCCGAGGCGCCCCACCACGACACCGTCACCGTCGCCGAGGTGCTCGAGCTCCGCGGCGGTGCACGACCATGCGAGCTGGGATCCGATCGTCTTGGCGGGTGTCGACATCGTGGGCGGGCGCGCACCCGCAGCATGCCTGCTCAGGCGCCGCGGCGGGACGAGGGATTGTCGCACTCGGAAGGCCGATCGTCTCGCCGCTGGACAAGCCGCGCGGCCCGTCGCCATGATCGCGAGCATGATGTCCGGCTCCTGCCTTCGCTTCGCCGGGCTCACGGGCTTGGCACTGCTGTGCGCGTGCTACCAGGGCCTGCCGGGCGAAGGCGAGGCCACCGGCTCGAGCAGCGCCGGCAGTGAGGGCACCAGCGCGAGCAGCACGACCGCAGGGACTGCGGGCAGCGCGGGCTCTGCGACGAGCACGGCGACCACCGCGGGCACGGCGAGCACGGCGAGCACCGCGACCACCGCGACCACCGGCGACGGCAGCGGCAGCGACGACGGCGCGAGCGCGAGCGCATCCGCGGACGGCAGCACCGGCGGAGCCGATCCCGCCGCGGCCATGTGCGAGCGCTGGTTGGCCGATCGTGCCGATCTGTCCGAGGGCGCGTGGAGTGGCAGCGTCGCGAGCTGCGACCCCGGCGACATCGCGGCCAACGGCCGCACCAACGCGCTGCGCGTGCTCAACCTGTATCGCTGGCTCGCGATGCTGCCGCCGATCGATCTCGACGAGACCCGCAACCAGCTGGGCCAGGCGTGCGCGTTGATGATGGACGCCAACGACGCGTTGTCGCACGCACCGCCGGCCGACTGGACCTGCTACTCCGGCGACGGCGCGATGGCGGCGGGCAACAGCAACATCGCGACCACTGCGGCGGTCGCCGCCATCGATCTGTACATGGTCGATCCCGGCAACCCCGACACGCTCGGGCACCGCCGCTGGATCCTCTCCAACAGCATCGGCCCCACCGGCATCGGCTCGACCAGCGGCTACTCGTGCCTGTGGACGCTCGGCGGCAGCGGGGCCGCGAACGCGCCGTGGACCGCGTACCCGTCGCCGGGGCCCTACCCCTTCGCGGCCTCCACGTTGGGGTGGACCTCGCTCGACGAGACCGGCTGGTCGATCCAGAGCGACAGCATCGATCTCTCCGCCGCGCAGGTGACGATCACCGCCGACGGCGATCCGCGGCCGGTCACGGTGCACGTGCTCGGCAGCGGCTACGGCAGCAACAGCGCGATCTCGATGATCCCGCAGGGCTGGGCGCTCACCGCCGGCGTTCGCTATCACGTCAGCGTGAGCAGCGTGTCCGAGCCCATCGAGTACGACGTCGACGTGGTCGACTGCGGCGGCTGACGCGAGGCGGCCGGCCGCCGCGCGCGACGACGATCGCTGATCCGCGCCGCCGCACGCACGGCGCGGGCGAGCGCGCGGTCGAGCGCCGCGCGGACCGAGGCATCGCGCGCGGTCACCGTCACCGGCGGCAACCCGGCCACGCGCAGCGTGACGCGACAGTGCTTGTCGACGCCGCCGCGGGGTCCGTTCTCGTCGGCGAGCGCCACGGACACCGCGAGGACGCGGCGAGCGTGGCGCTGCAGGCTGGACCGCACGCGCTGCTCGAGCTCGGCGGCGAGCTGGGGTTCGTGATGGAGCTGGCGGATGCGAAGCTCGACGTTCATGCTCGAAAGTGTGGTCCGGCCGCCGGGCCGGTCTGACGGCCGGCGCTACTGCACCGTGACCATGAAATCGACCTGCGCGTCGACCTCGCCCGGCAGCGGCTCGCCCGCCGCGAGGCCCTCGGCGAGGCCGGCGACCTTCTGCGGCGTGCCACCTTGCGGCGGCATGTGGCGCAGCAGCACCGTCAGCGTGCCGGTGCCCGCGGCCTGCACGGTGATGCGGTTGACCAGCCCGACCGGGAGATCGTCGCCGGTGTTCTCGCCGTAGTCCGACTCGACGTCGTCGTACGCGTGCAGCAGCGGTGCGGCGGCGTCGGTGCCCGTCGCGGGGCCGCGGACGGCGGTGCCCAACAGGAACACCTGGTGGTCCTGGGCTTCTTCCCGCACCTCGGCGGTGATGTCCGCTTCGGGCTGCTCGAGCGCGTTGGCGAACTCGACCGCGAGCGTGAACGCGCCGCTGGCCAGCAGCGCGATCGGCTCGGCGTTGCCGGGCATGCCGCCGTCGCCGTCGGGGTCGGTGAAGGCGGCGGTGATCGCCGCACCGCCGCCCTCGGGCGTGAACGTCAGGCGAACCGTCGTGATGATCTCGGTCTCGGCGTCGGGGTCGGCGTCGAACGGCTCGGCACAGCCGCCCAGCAGCGCGGTGATCGTGATCGCGGTGGAGCGCAGGCGTCGGGTCATCGCGCCCGTGCTCATAGGCCCGCCGCGACGCAGCGTCAAACCGCCGTGCGTGCTGCGACGCTCGCACGACTGTCGAAACGTCGCAGCCGCGCGCGTTCGGCTCGCTCGCGCGGCTTGGGCCGCCGTCGAGCTCGGCCCGCCGGCGCAGCCGCGGCGCGCGACGTCACCCTCGCGGCCGGCCTCGCCCACACCGGCGGGGCCGCCGCGCACCACCGCGGTTGCGATACCATCGACGGTGACGATGCTGCGACCTGTGCGGGCCTCGACCCTCGGCCCTCGGCAAACCCTGGCTGCACTCGCGGCTCTCGCCCTCGCCGCGTCACGGCCCGCCGCCGCGGCACCCGAGCCCGCGCCGAGCGAGGCGAGCGAGCCCGCGGGGGCCGAGCCCGATGCGGCCGCCAGCGACGCCGCGACCGCGGCGAGCGAGCCCGGTGCGGACGAGCCGGCGAGCGAGACCCCGCTGACGCTCGCTCGACGCCTCTACGACGAGGGCACGGTCGCGTACTCGGCGTCCGACTACGACCAGGCCATCGAGAAGTTCACCGCGGCGCTGCGCATCATCAGCACGCAGGACGTCGACGTCGGCGCCGACACGCGCGCGCTGCTGCTCTACAACCTCGCGACCGCGCATCGCAAGGCCTACGAGATGTCGCGCGCGCTCGAGCATCTGCGCAAGGCCATCGATCTGTACGACCGCATCGAGCGGGAAGCCCCCGACGCCGGCTACTCGGCCGACACGGTGATGCAGGCCCGCGACGCCCGCGCTGCGCTCGAGCCGACGCTGCGCGAGCAGGAGGCGAAGGCCGCGGCCGCGCAGCGGGCCGCGAACGCGCGGCCCGTCGACCCGGTGCCGCGCCGGCTGATCCTCTCCGGTGCGACGCTCACCGGCGTCGGCGTCGCCAGCTCGGCACTGTGGATCGCCGGCATCGCGCTGGGCCTCGGGGCCAACCGCGACATCGAAGCGACGAGCCGACCGTCGCAGGCCGCCGGCCGGGCGGACCTCTTCGACCGCGGACACCAGGCCGACGCGCTCGCGATCTCCGGCGCGGTGGTCTCGTCCGTGCTCGTGACCGCCGGGATCGCGCTGCTCGCCGCCGGCATCGCGCGCAAACGCAAGCGTGGCGGCGACGCGCACGCGTGGCAACCGCGGCCGGTCGCGCGGGTGGGTGCACGATGACGCGCATGCGATCGCAACTGCCGTGGGCACTCGCGATGCTGTCGGCGTGCTTCGCCGAGGACGCGGCGCTCGAGCTGCCGTGCGCGGTCGATGGCGACTGCGGCGACGCGCTGGTGTGCGTCCAGGATCGCTGCCGCAGCGCGGGGACCACAGTGGAATCGCGCTGCGCCGACGGCATCGACCCCGGCGAGTACTGCTACTTCGAGCCCGACATCGCGATGCTCGAGCCCACCGCCGGGGTGCAGCACGCCGCCGCGGTCGACCTCGACGGCAGCACCGGCACCGACGTCTTGCTGGGCGTCGACTCCCCCACCGCACCGTTGCAGGCGTGGACCGGCGGCGCCGACGGCCTCACGCCGCACCCGATCACCTACGATCTCGACGCGCTGCTCGCCGGCGTCGACATCCCGATCGTCGAGCTCGAGGTCGAGCTGTTGGCGCAGTCCAACGTGGTGCCGCGCGCCGGCGGCTTCGAGGGCATGCTGCTGATCCGCGCCGCGCCGCAGGCCGGCCCCGCGATCGTGCGGCTGGTCCGCTACCTGCTCGTCGGCGACGCGATGTCGTTCGTGCCCCTGGGGCTCGACGCGAAGTCGCTCGAGCTGCCGGTCGCGCTCGCGGTCGGCGACTTCGACGGCTCCGGCGTCATCGATGGCATCGCAGTCACGAAGGCCGACATGGGTCTGGGCGGCGACGGCATCGCGACCGCGCTGTTCGTCGCCGATGTCGGCGAGCTCGGGCTCGACGATCATCCCCCCGGCATCCAGGTCGCCGTCGGCGGCAAGCAGGGCTGGATCGTGCGCGACCTCGACGGCGACGGCCGCGCGGATCTGGTGTCGGTCGATGCGCCGATGGAGGGACCGGGCCGCGTGTTCGCGGCGCTCGGCCGCGCCGACGCGGCACAACCATTCGCGACACCGGTGGCGCGCATGGTCGCGGAGGTGCCGGTCGCCGCGGTCGCCGACGTCGATCGCGACGGAAACTGGGACGTCCTGGTCGGCCACCGCGACGACGAGCGCGCGCTGTGGTTTCGCGGCCAGGACGGCGTGCTCGCGAAGACCCCCACCGAGCTCGCGGCGCCCACCGCCGACGCGCTCACCGCCGTCGACCTCGATGGCGACGACACCAGCGAGCTCGTCCTCATCAACGGCGAGGGCACCTTCGTGGTGCCGATCATCGCCGACGAAGCCGCGGCACCGATCGCGCTGTCGCAACGCGGCGGCCGCATCCTGGTCGTCGACGCCTTCGACACGCGCCCGGGCCCCGACCTGCTGATCGCGGGGATCGACGCCGCCGGGGTCGCCTACGCCCGCGCGGGCGGCTGAGCCCCGCGATCGCGCGGTGGCCGATCGGCCAGCGCGCGTCGCTTCGGGATCGATCGCGGTTCGCGGCACACTGTGTGAGCACCATGCTGTCGATCCGCGTCGCGTCCTTCAACGTCGAGAACCTCCTGCACGCCGGCGCCCGCTTCGCCCGCGATCCCGGACGTCCGGGCTACTCGGCCGCGATGTACGCCGACAAGATCGCGTGGATCCGCGGCGTGCTCGACGAGGGCAGCGTCGATCTCGTCGGCTTCCAGGAGTTGTTCAGCCGCAAGGCGCTCGACGAGATGCTCACCGGCTCGCGCCTGGCGGGTGCGACCGTCATCGCGCCCGACCTCGACGACAACATCACCGCCGGCACGCCGGAGCCGCTCGCGCGCGGCCCGTTCTGCGGCCTCGTCACCACGCTGCCGGTCAAGACCGCGGCCGCGGACGCGCGCGTGTTCGAGTTCCCGCAGGAGGTCCGCGATCGTCTGGTCGTGATGCCCGATGGCGGCGGCACGCCCGTGGCGCTGCCGGTGTCGAAGTTCCAGCGACCGGTGCTGCGCGTCGACGTCACGCTGCCCAACGGCGCCGATGCGACCGTGTTCGTCGCCCACCTCAAGTCGAAGCTGGGCCAGTTCCTGCCCGGTGAGGATCGCGACGACCCCATGGCGATCGCGCTGGCGAGCGTGCGCTCGCTGGTACTGCGCGCGGCCGAGTCGGTGGCGCTGCGCGCCCTGGTGCTGGCCGCCGTGCGCGACACCGATCGACCGGTGCTGCTGCTGGGCGATCTCAACGACGAGCTCTCCGCGGTGTCGACCCAGACCATCGCCGGGCCCAACCCGCCGCGCTTCCTGTCGGGGCCCAAGAAGGCCGCGATGTTCGACACGCTGCTGCACAGCGCGCACGACATCCAGGACCGCCAGACCCTGCGCGACGTCGACTACACGCACATCTTCGACGGCCGCTACCAGCTGCTGGACCACGTGTTCGTCAGCCAGGAGTTGTTCCACGCCAACCCCAAGCACATCGGCAAGGTCCGCAACACGCGGATCTTCAACGATCACCTGCTCGACACCGGCCTCGCGATCAACGTGCCCTCGGGTCTGTCGGCGCGCAGCGATCACGGTGTGGTCGTGACCGAGATCGAGCTCGAGCCCGCGACCCCGTGAGCGACGAGAGCCGTCCGCACCCGCGGACGGGCGCTCAGCCTGCCGGATCGAGCACGATGCCGTTGATCGATGCCAGGCCACCGCCGGCGGGGTAGCCGTACGACGCCGCCTGATCGGTGCCCCACACCGTCACGCCGAAGGCGCCGGCGCTGCTGGCGACGTGCTGGCTGGTCTCGCACGCGGGCACCATGCCGACGCCGGCACGGAAGAGCTCGACGTGCGCGACCTCGTAGATGCCGCCGTCGCCGACCGGCATCCAGCTGTCGATCGTGCCCATGCACGCGATGTCGACGTCGGAGAAGCCCGCGGTGCCGCGCGTGCGCGTGACCACCAGCGTGGTGGTGCCGTACGTCGGATCGACGAAGAAGGCGTAGTTGCGCAGGAACTGGGCCGGCGGCACCAGCATCACCCACTCCTCGTCGCCGAGCTGGCAGTTTCCGGGCTGGTTGCCGCAGCCGGGCTGGCCCGAGAGCGTGCCGGACATGTACTGCGTCAGCGCGAACGGATGCTCGTCGTCCTGCGAGCGCACCGTGAACAGCTCGCGCGACTCGAACTCGACCACCTGGCCGGCGTCGAGATCGGCGACGGCGCCCGCGGGCATGGCCGCGTCCCAGTCGAGATCGGTGTTGTCGACCACGCCCACGAGGCGGTAGCGCACGCTCTCGGCGGCGAGCGCCGGCAGGCGGCTGTACAGCCCCGCGCCGACGTACTCCGATCCCAGCGCGTTGACGTCCGGGATCATCTGGTGCGCGCTGTCCTGGCCCGACACCGGGTTGTCCGCGGTCGTGACCAGCAGATACGCGTTGCCGGTGAACAGGCCGATGGGTCGATCGGCCGCGATGATGCTGCCGGCGGGATCGCCGGTGCTCTGGAACTGGATCACCTCGCCGGCATCGAGCTCGTAGTCCGTGACCATGTTCGGCGGCGGATTCGCGATGGTGCCGGCCGTGATCGCGACCTTGGGATTGATGCTGATGGTCGTGCCGTCGTCGCGTGCGACCACCGCCATCCACTCGGGTCCGGTCTCGGGATGCGGCGCGACCACGAGGTAGTTGTCGCCCCACGCGGTGCTGGGGAAGATGAGCGACGCAGACGGCAGGTAGCTCGCCGCGCCGCCGTACGGGATGATGTCGTAGACCTGGATCGGCGTGTCGCTGACCAGCTCGAACGCGACGCCCATGTCGCTGCCGTTGGGTGCGGTGTCCTCGAGCACCGCCGGCGTGATCGGGCACTCGAGGCTGGTGCCGTTGTTGGTGCCGGGCTTGTGCGACAGGAACACGACCGCGACCTGGCCGCTGGGGATGCCGTCGTTGGGCAGCGCGCCGTAGGTGGTGCCCACGCCGATGCCATCGGGCACGCGCGCGACCGACTCGACGTCGAGGCTGTCGCCACCGCGCGACAGCTGCAGCTGCGCCGGACGATCCCAGGGATTGGAGACCAGCAACGCGTGGCACGGCCCCGCCTGCGACACCGGCGTGCCGTTGAACACGAACGCCGAGGTCGGGATCACGAACTCGCAGCCCATCGATCCCTTGGCGCCACTGGCCGCGGCGCACGCCGCCACGCACTGGCCGTCGAGGCAGCCCTCGTCGGCCGCACAGGCCTCGACGATGGAGCCGTTCTCGGCGAGCACGTACTTGAGATCGCCCGAACAGGTGGTGCCGTCGCCGACCGGCAGGTCGTTCACGCCCGCGACGTCGAACACCACCGGCGGTCCCGCGCTGCTGTCGGACTCGCTGCTGCTGCCGGGCATCGTGGTGCCCATGGTGGTCGTGGCGGTGGTGGTGCCCCCGGTGCTGGTGCCGGTGCCGGAGTCGTCGGCGATGCCGCTGCTGCCACCGCTGGTCGTCGCCGCGTCGCTGCCACCGCCGCAGGCGAACACCGACGACACCGCGGCCGCGCATGCGCCGGCGCGCGCCGACGCCCCCACTGTCGATCGCATCCACATCACTCGCAGCAGCGTACGGTGTTTCGCCGCGGCGGTGTCATGGCCGTGCGATCGCGGCGCGGCGGCCGGGCCTCGCGGCCGCTGCCGCGGTCGGCGTGCGGGCCGCCGCGGCCCGCCGGGATCACCCGCGCGGCGCGACCAGCTCGAGCTGCAGCAGCACCTCGTCCTTGATCAGGTCGTCGGGCATGCCGGCGTACACGATGTCGAAGTCCTTGCGGTTGATCGAGAACTCGGCCTTGCCCCGCACCTCGGTCGCGCTGACCGTGATCGCCGCGGGGAAGGACACGGTCTTGGTCTTGCCGCGCAGGGTCAGATCGCCTTCGACCACGTGGGTGTTGGCGCCGTCGGCCTTCGCCACGATCGAGCGCGAGGCGAACGACGCGGTCGGGAACTGCTCCACCGCGAAGAAATCGTTCGACGCGAGGTGATTGCGCAGCCGCTCCGGCTCGGCGGCGATCGACGCGGTCTGGACCGTGACGTCGATGCCCGTGGGCGTGTCGCCGTCGACGGTCGCGGTGCCGGAGAACTCGCCGAAGCTGCCCTCGTGATCGTCGGTGATCTTGGCGCCGACGAAACCGACGCGGCTTCGGCCCACGTCCAGCGCGTGCGGCTTGCCCTTGGGGGGCGTGCGCGCGCCGGCCTTGGCGTCCTGCACCGCGGCGGCCTTGCCGTCGTCGACCTTGCTGTGACACGCGCTGCCCGAGAGCAGCGCGACGAGGGACCAGGACCAAAGCGTGGTGCGCATGTCGGGGTTTCGCGCCCGTGGGGCGCGCGGGCGAACCATAGGCGCGATCGCCTTCGCGTGCACGGCCGCCGCGTCAGCGCCGGTTCGGCGGCGGCGCGGGGACCTCGCGCCACTGCCCCGGTTGCAGCTCGCCCAAGCCGATCGATCCCACCGCGACCCGCAGCAGCCGCAGCGTGGGAAAACCCACCGCGGCAGTCATGCGCCGCACCTGGCGGTTGCGACCCTCGACGAGCACCAGCTCGATCCACGTGTCGGGCACCGACTTGCGCACGCGGATCGGCGGCTCGCGCGGCGCGATCGCGGGAGGTGGCGACAGCACGCGCGCCTGCGCCGGCCGCGTGGGTCCGTCGCGCAGCACGATGCCCTCGCGCAGCGGCTGCAGCGCGGCGTCGTCGGGCGCGCCCTCGACCTGCGCCCAGTAGGTCTTGGGGTGATCGAAGCGGGGATCGGTGAGGCGGTGCTGCAGCGCGCCGTCGTCGGTGAGCAGCAGCAGGCCCTCGCTGTCGGCGTCGAGCCGACCCGCCGGGTGCACGCGCGCCGGCAGTCCCAGGCCCGCGAGCGTGGGGTGGCCGCCCTTGGGCAGGAACTGGCTGATGACCCCGTAGGGCTTGTGCAGCGCGATGAGCACGGACCGTGGCCAGCATAGCCGCAGCGGCCCCGACGGGGCCCGCCGCGCACACCCGCGCCTGCCCGCGCACCACCGCCGGGCGGCCGCGGGGCCCGATCGCGGCTTTGCGCGAGCCGTTTGGACGGGCACGATCGACTGCTGTCCCCGGTGCGCGCCTCGGCCCAGCCCTCCCCCGCGAACGCGAGCCCGCGCGTGCAGGTGCTGCCGTTCGCGGGCGACGACGCCGAGCTGCTGGCGCTGCTGCGGCGCGGGGGCGCGGCCGCGGCCGCGCTGCTGCACGATCGCTTCGCCGGCGACGTGCACCGCGTGGTCGCGCGCTGCCTCGGCCCCGACGCCGATCGCGACGACGTCGTCCACGACGCGTTCGTGCAGATCCTCCGCGGCGTCGGCCGCGTGCGCGAGGCCGCGGGCCTGCGCGGCTGGGTCGTCGCGGTCGCGGCCAACACCGCGCGCTCCGAGCTGCGGCGCCGCCGGTTCCGGCGGCTGTTCTGGTCCGCCGACCCCGCGCCCGAACCCGGCGTCGGCGACGGCGATCCCGAGGCCCGCGATCTGCTGCGACGGATCTACGATCACCTCGACCGCATGCCCACCGACGAGCGCATCGCGTTCGTGCTGCGTCACATCGAGCGCCACGAGCTGACCGAGGTCGCCAAGATCGTCGGCTGCTCGCTCGCGACCGCCAAGCGTCGCATCGCGCGGGCGAGCGCGCGCTTCGCTGCCCTGGCCACGTCCGACCCCGAGCTGGCGCGACGCTTCGGCGGAGGTGCATCGTGACCGAGCCGCAACGCCCGCTCG
Source organism: Nannocystaceae bacterium (assembly GCA_019694555.1). Taxonomy (GTDB): domain Bacteria; phylum Myxococcota_A; class Polyangia; order Nannocystales; family Nannocystaceae; genus Xiheibacterium. The sequence continues at coordinate 29,147 of JAIBBS010000039.1, read as the reverse complement.
ACCTCGATGCGCTGGGCGAGTTCGTCGCGAGCCACGTCGACGGCGCACTCGATCCGCAGGCGCGGCTGCGCGAGCGCGAGCGCATCGTCGCCACCACCACCGCGCGGCCGCGGGCGGCGTGGTGGATCGGCGGCGCGCTGGCGGCCGCGGCCACCGCGGTGGTGCTGCTGTGGTGGTCGCCGTGGGCCGCCGCCCCGCCGTCGCAACCCGACGATCGTGTGGCGGCCGCGCCCGATCGCACGTGGGTGCAGGCGCCCAGCCACGGCGAGGCCGCGCTGGCGGTCGGCACCGGCGCGAGCCTGTCGCTGCACGACGGCGCGCGCGGGCGCGTCTCGCTGGCGGACACGCAGCAGGTGCTGGTCGTGCTCGAGAGCGGCACGATGCGCGCGCAGGTCGATCCCGCGGCGCACCGCACCGTCGCGATCGAGGCCGGGCCCTACCGCGTCGCGGTGGTGGGCACCGCGTTCGACGTGGTGTGGCTGCCCGACGACGGCGAGCTCGCGGTCACGGTCTCGCGCGGCAAGGTCGAGGTGCACACGCCCACCAGCAGCGCGCCGATCGCCGTCGACGCCGGACATCGCTTGGTCGCGCGCGAGGGTGACGTCGCGCTCGCGCGACTGCCCACTGCCGCGCCCGCGGACACGGACACGGACACGGACGCGTCGACCGAGGTGATCGTCGACGCGGACGACGACGCCGAGCCCACGCCGCGCCCGACCGCACCGCGACCGCGCAGCAAGCCCACGCCGAGCGCGGCGCCGGACTGGCAGCAGCTGGCCGAGGCCGGCCAGTACGCCGAGGCGCTCGCCAGCATCGAGCGCGACGGCCTCGACGACGCCATCGCCAAGCTGCCGGCGGCCTCGCTCGAGCGGCTGGGTGACGTCGCGCGGCTCGCCGCGCGCCCGCAGCAGGCCACCACGATCTACCGCGGCATCCGCAAGCGCTTCGCGGGCACGCCGGCAGCCGCGCGCGCGGCCTTCCAGCTCGGCCGCCTCGCCGCCGACCACCAGCGCGATCCCGCGGCCGCCGCGACGTGGCTGTCGACGTACCTCGACGAAGCCCCCCGCGGCAGCTTCGCGAAGCTCGCGCGCGGTCGCCTGGTCGCGGCCCTGCGCGACGCCGGCAGGCGCGCCGAGGCCCGCGACGCCGCGCGCGTCTATCTCGATTCCTACCCCGACGGACCGCATGCCAAGCTGGCGCAGGCGCTGCTCGACGCGCCTTGAGCCTCGGCATGGCCTCGACCTCCCCGCTCGTTGCATCGCTGTGCCTGGCGCTGGGCATCGCGCGGGCGCAGCCGGCCGAGTCGACGACGGTGGATCCGACCGCGGCACCACCGATCGACGCCGAGTCGACGCCGCCGGTCGATCCCGACGCCACCGGCCGCGCGCCGGTGCTGCTGTGGATCGACGGCGCGGCACCACCGGCGCAGTGGTCCGCGCGCGTGCGCCGGATCGAAGACGAGCTCGCGGCGCTGGCGATCGATGCGGTGCTGTTCGTGCCGCCCGCCGGTCAGGGCTCGCTCGCACGCGTGGACGAGGAGCTGCAGCGCCACGGCGCCGAGATCGCCTTGTGGATCGACGCCACGACCGACCGCGCGGAGCTGTGGCGACGCGAGGGCACGCGCATGGTCCACGTGGCGATCGTCGCGGGTGACGGCGACGCGGACGAGGACACCTTCGCGGTACGCTGCGCCGAGGTCGTGCTCGCGCTGGGCACGATCGTGCCGCCGCAGCCACCGCCCGAGCCCGCGACGCCGCCTCCGCGCGAGCCGGTCGCAGTGCCGCCCGAGCCCGCGCCGCGATGGGACGCGCGCGTGGGCACGACCGTCGGCGGCGCCGCGCAGGACATCGGCGTGATCGTCAGTCCGCTGCTCGGCGTGGGCGTACGCCTGGGCCGAGCGCGACGCCTCGGGCTCGACGCCGAGCTGGCCGCAACCGCGCTGCAGGCCCGCGTCGAGGGCCCGGCCGGCACCGCGCGCGTGGGCTGGTGGCTCGCACGCGCCCACGTCGGCGTGTGGCCGGTGCCGCGTGCCCGCGTCGCACCGATGATCGGCCTGGGCGGTGGCGTGCTCGCGGCGTGGACCCGCGGTCGCGGCAACCCCGGCTATCGCGGCCGCGCCGACACCACGGCGACCGCGATGGCCTCGTTCGCGCTCGACGTCGCGGTGCGCGTGGCCCGACGACTGCGGATCCGCGGCGGCATGCGCCTGGGCGTCGCGTTGCCGCCGCTGCAGGTCGACGACGGCGGCGCGGGCCGCCGCACGCTCTTGCCGCTGGGCGAGGTCGCATTGGCGCTCGAGCTGGTGCCGCGGAGGTCGCGATGACGCGCAAGAGCGTGCTGCTGGTGCTGCCGTGGCTGGCTTGCGGCGATGCCGGACAGCTGCACCCGTTCGCCAGCGGCGCGATGTCGGGCTCGGGCACCGACTCGGCCAGCAGTGCCAGCGACGGCAGCGGCAGCGGCGGCGACGACGGCCTCGACGGCGTGATCTACGTCCGCTGCCCGCGGACACCGGGATTGCTCGAGGTCACCGCCGACATCGTGGTCGACGGCGCCACGGTCTCGGCCACGCGCAGCTTCCACCACGCCGACGTCTACGATCGCCTGCCCGGCACCAACAACACCGCGGGCTTCGTCGCGCCGTGCGATCTGATGTGGCTGCGCGACGGCGCCGAGCCGACCACGCTGTGGGATTGCAGCAGCAGCGCGACCGCGACCGACGCCTGCGTCGCGCTCGATCCCGCGATCGCCCACGACGGCACGCGCGCGGCCTTCGTGGTGCTGCAGGGCACCATCGACCACTACCACGAACAGATCGAGGCCCAGACCCTGCGCGAGGACGCACAGCAATCGGTCGTGGGCTCGGTGCAGCTGCCCAATCCCTTGTTCACCCCGGTGGCCTCGCGGCTGGTCGTGATCGATCTGCAGACCGGTGAATCGTGGGAGTCGGTCGCGGCCGCGGGCGAGATCCGGCGCTCGCCGACATTCCTCGCCGACGGCCGCATCGCGTTCGCCAGCTCGCAGCCCGGACAACCGCCGACGCAGGTCCGCGAGAGCATCGGCGAATGGAGCAACCTCGGCGGCACCTCCCGCGTGGCCCTGCTCGCACTCGACCCCGGCGACACGACCCCGGTGATGCTGGGCGTGCACCACCTCACCGCCGCCCGGGCACCGCTGCAGCTCCGCGACGGCCGCATCGCCCACGTCTCGACCCAACGCACCGGCCTGCAGCCGTTTCGCTACACCAATGGATCGCCCGGCTCGCCCGGCGCCTTCCGCAATGTGAATCACATCTATGTGCAGGATCCCGACGGCGCGCGCATGACCGCGCTGCTGGGGCAGCACACGCACCTGCAGGGCGGCTGGTACTCCCATTCGTCGATCGCGTCGCTGGGCCAGGCGTCCGACGGCCGCGTGCTCGCGGTCGAGGGCGCCGGACCACCCGACGCCGGCGCGCTGCTGGGCTTCGCGCCCGACGTCGACGGTCGCGAGGGCCCGGCGCCGTTCACCGTCGATCCGCCGCTGGTGTTCCTGCCCGCGGACCTCGAGCGGCTCACGCCGTGGGCCGCGGGGCCGGGCAGCTTCGGCGCCGCAATGCCGCCACCGTCGCTGTCGGTCGACGGCTATGCCGATCCGCTCGCCTACGCCGGACGCGTCCGCGATGCCAGCGGCGAGCCCGGTGGCGGCGTGCTGCTGACGTGGACCAAGGGCGCCTGCAGCGACGTCGCCAGCAACGATCTGCTGCCCGATCCCAAGCCACCGGCGACCAGCGGCAACGGCAACCTGGTGCCGCTGCACACCCTCGAATTGCTGGGACTCGACAATCCCGGCTGCGACGCCGGCATCGCACGCGCGACCGCGGTTCCGATCGATCACCCCAGCGCGCTGCAGCCGATCATCGACACGCCGCAGTGGCACGAGCTCATGCCGGTCGCGGTCCGGCCGTTCGCGCAGACCCACGATCAGGAGGCGCCCACGGCGATCGAGCCGGCGCATCGCCGTGCCGAGCCCCACGACGCGCTGCCGCCGGCGACGCCCTTCGCACTGCTGGGCGCGTCGTCGCTGCTGCAACACGAGACCCGCAGCGTCGAGGGCAACCCCTTCGCGGGCGAGGTGCAGTGGGCGCTGCAGGGTGCGCAGACCTCCGAGTGGCAACCCGACGAGGTCTGCGGCGTGCGCATCGCGGCGCTGCTGCCCAACGTCGCCGGCGACGAGACCGCGCTGCGCAGCGCGATGGGCCACCGCGTGCGCATCCTCGCCGAGCTGCCGGTGCGCAAGTCGACCGACGGTGCGGTCGCGATCGATCCGCTCGGTGACCCGGACACCTCGTTCCGCGTGCGGCTCCCCGCCGACACGCCGCTGCTGATCGCGAGCATCGACTGTGAGGGCCGCGCGCTCACCAGCTCGCAGGTACCGTTCTCGCTGCGACCGGGCGAGGACCGACGCTGCGGGGGCTGCCACGTGCGCTCGACCCTGCCGCTGCGCTTCGAGGACACGCTCGCGGCCACGCGCCCGCCGCTGCTCGCCGGCGACGGCACCGTGCAGCTGCTGGCCGGCGGCACCGTGCTCGCGCCCACGCTCGAGTTCCGCAGCGGCTGGGGCCTGGACGTCGAGTTCACGCGCGACGTGTGGCCGATCCTCGAGACCCGCTGCGCCTCGTGCCACGCGTCCGACACCGCGGCCGCGGGGTTGCGGCTCGATCTCGCGGGCACCGACGTCGGCTCGAGCTGGTGGCGCCTCGCGGCCGACGCGTCGCAGAGCTACGTGCCGCCGGCGCAGCAGGTGCCGGTCGCGGGTACGCTGCGCAAGCCCCAGCTGTCGCGCTACGTCCGCTTCGGCTCGGCGCGCGGCAGCCTGCTGTACTGGAAGGCCGCCAACGCGCGCACCGACGGCCGCACCGACGCGAGCTTCGGCGCGGGCGATGGCGCCGCGGCCGACGTCGACTTCGGCCTCGACCACCCCACCGAGACGACCGCGGCGGAGCTGCGCACGCTCGCGCGCTGGATCGACACCGGCGCGGCCGCGGGCGCGGCGGCATTGCTCGACGCGGCGCCGCCGGTGCTGGTCGCGCGCATCGCGGCAAGCGATCCGACGACGCTGTTGGTCGGCACCGTCGACCTCGGCGAGGGCATCGAGCCCGACTCGCTCGCGGTCGCGTGGCGCGTGGCAAAGGGATGGAATCCCCTCGCATCGTCACCGCCCGCAGCGAGCGCGGGCGTGGTCGAGATCTCGCTGGCGGGTGTGCCCGACGACGCGACCCTTCGCATCAGCGTGTCGGATGCGTCGGGCAACGTGACCACCGTCGAGCACCCGCGCGCGCTGCTGCGCGAGCCTTGACTCGGGCGAGATCGCGCCGACGCACGCGCGCGACCACGGGTGTCCCGCGATGGTACGCTCCGACTCCGAGAAGAGAGTCTTGACCATGGTCGAACTGCGCCACCTTCGTCTCGTCGCCGTGTCCACCTCGACCCTCGCCGCCGCGGTGATCGCCGGCGAGGCCCAGGCCGCGACGCCGACCTACTACAACAGCCTGGCGTCGTTCACCAACGACATCCAGTCGTCCGTCACCGACGACTACTCCAACCCCGGCTACGTGTTCATCCAGAACAACGCGGCCATGAACGCGGTCATCGGCGAGACCGACTACGAGACCACCGGCTTCGACAACCTCAACATCGTCTCGGGCGGCTACTACTGCGCCGGCTGCAACGGCTCGTTCCGGCTGTCGTTCACGACCACCACCGTCGGCACCGCGGCAGGCGTCAACGGCGTGGGCATGGACATCCCGGTCAACAGCCCGATGATGCCGTACTACGCGTACATCACCTTCGCCGACGGCACCACCGAGGACGTGCAGCTGCCGGGCGCGGGCAGCTTCTGGGGCGTGTCGGCGCCCGAGCGGATCGAGAGCATCCACTTCGGCTTGAGCATGGGCGGCGCGACCCAGGGCGGCAGCTTCGGCATCGACAACCTCATCATCGGCGACGGCATGGACACCACGCCGTGCGGCGACGGCATCGCGACGCCCGACGAGGAATGCGACGACGGCGGCGAGTCGGCGACCTGCGACGCCAACTGCACCCTGGCGCAGTGCGGCGACGCCACGCTCAACGCCACCGCCGGCGAGTTCTGTGACGACGGCCCGGCCTCGCCGACGTGCAACGCCGATTGCACGGTGCCTTCGTGCGGCGACGGCGTGCTCAACATGCTCGCGGGCGAGCAATGCGACGACTCCGGCGAATCCGCGACCTGCAACGTCGATTGCACGCTCGCGATGTGCGGCGACGGTGTCGAGAACCCCACCGCCGGCGAGGAATGTGATGACAGCGCGCAGTCGCCGGCGTGCGACGCCGACTGCACGTTCGTGGTCTGCGGCGACGGCGTCGAGAACAACACCGCCGGCGAGTTCTGCGACGACGGCAACAACCTCGACGGCGATGGCTGCAGCGCCACCTGCACCAACGAGGACCCGCCCGCGACCACCAGCGACACCGGCGGTTCGAGCGGTGGTGGCTCGAGCGACGGCGGCAGCTCGGGCGGCGGCGAGACCACCGGCGGCGGTGCCGAGAGCACCGGCGGCGTCGACAGCGGCGGCAGCGAAGGCGGCACCGCGGCCGACACCACCGGCACCGGCGGCAGCGGAGGCGCGAGCGACAGCGCGACCACGGCGGCGACGTTCGGCACCGGCGAGAGCTCGGCGGGCGGCAGCGACAGCGGCGGCAGCGGCGAATCGGGCCAGCAGAGCAATCAGGAGACCGGCGGTTGCGCGTGCACCACGGGCCCCGGCCGCGGCGGGGCGCCGGCGGCCTGGCTCGCGCTGGTGGGACTGCTCGGACTGCGTCGCCGTCGACGCTGAGATTCGGCGCGGCGCATCACGGCGGCGGCGTCGCGCCGCAGCCGTGGAATCGCCGCAGGTCCTCCTGCACGCCGGCGATGGACGCGGTCGGGTCCATCGTCAGCGCCGCGATCCCGCGCAGCAGGATCGGCTCGATGTAGCCGCGCTCGGTGATCGTCAGGCGCGTGCCGGTGCCGTTGGGTTCCAGCTCGTAGGTCCAGCTGCCGCCCCACGGCAGCTCGGCATCCGCGATGCGCACGACCAGCCGCTGCGACGGGACCCGCTCGTCGACCACGTACGCGATGGCATCGTCGCCGGCGTGCTCGACGTAGCGCAGGGGATCGTCCCCGACCCGCTCGACCCGGGAGAGCCCGCTGCGCCAGCACGGATACGCCGAGACATCCTCGAGAATCGCGAACAACGCCGCGGGCGTGTGATCCAGCTCGATCGTGCGCGAAGCGACGTGATCGCGGGGCTGGCTCGCACCGTAGGCCGCGAGCGCGCCCAGGCCCGCGGCGATGGTGCCGACGGCGACACCCAGCAGAATCAACCACCGTCTCGGCCGGCCGCTCACGTCGCGCCGCCTTCGCCCGTGGTCGGCACGCAGGCGCTCGCGATGCGCTCGAGCCCGGCGATGGCCTGCTCGCGCTCGGCCACGGACATGCGCTCGAGCGCGAGGCGCAAGCTCGCGGCCGAGAGCACCGAGCTGCGGTCGATCGCCTCCTCGCCCGACGCGGTGCGGCGGTAGTGCACGCGCCGGCGATCCGCCGCGTCGACGATGCGCTCGACCATGCCGCGCTCGACCAGCTTGTCGACGGCCTCCGACAGCGTCGACGCGCCGATGCCCAGGTGCGCGGCGAGCTCGGCCGGGGCCATGGGGTGGGCGTCGCGCAGGTGCGAGAGCACGGCCGACTCGCGCTCGCTGAGCTCGCTGCCGCGCCCACCGTGCTGCGTGTGGCAGTGGTACCAGATCAGGGGGTACGCGCGTTGGATGCGGCGCACGTGCTCGTCGAGACTCATGCCGGCACTCATGTCGGCAGGGTGCGACCGCGGCGATCGTTCGTCAAACCGAACGATCTTCGCCGCCGATGCACGCTCTTCGATCGCCGCGGAGCCGATCGACTTGACGCGACCACCACCGCCGACTATCTTGCTGCGACCATGACCACCTCTCACAGGAGCCAGCGGTGCATCTTGTACCGGCGTGCGCGTCCGTGTCGGGTCGTCGTGCCCTCCGCCGTGCGCGGGATCGTCTGATCCCCGCCCGCGGCGGATCCCGGTGAGTCGGACCCGGTGCGGCGTCGGGCGTGCATTCGCCTGAGGCCGCCGCGCGGACGCGTGGTGCCCCGAAAACCCGCCTTTCGCCCGTGCGCAGCTCGGTCCGCCGTGCCGCGCGCGGCTGACCGCATTTCGCCGCGCGCCCGGGTCGGCGCGACGGCGCGTCCGACGACCCTGCCATGAACACCAACCCACAAACCCGTCGCCCACGCCCCACCCTCGCCCAACCCGGAGCCGCCGCGCCCGAGGTGCCGATGACGCGCATGCGCAACCTCGGCATCTCGGCGCACGTCGACGCGGGCAAGACCACGCTGACCGAGCGGATCCTGTACTACACCGGTCGGATCCATCGCATCGGCGAGGTCCACGATCGCCAGGGCCCCGGCGCGACCATGGACAGCCTCGACGCCGAAAAGGCGCACGGCATCACCATCCGCGCCGCGGCCACGCGCGTTGCGTGGCGCGAACACGCGATCACGATCATCGACACCCCCGGCCACGCCGACTTCACCATCGAGGTCGAACGTGCGCTGCGGGTGCTCGACGGCGCGATCTTCGTGTTCTCCGCCGTCGAAGGCGTGCAAGCGCAGTCGTTCGCGGTCGATCGGCAGATGCGTCGACACGGCGTGCCTCGGCTCGCGTTCATCAACAAGATGGACCGCGCCGGGGCGCGGCCCGAGGCGGTGGTGGAGCAGCTCCGCACCCGCCTGGGCCTGGTCGCCGTGCCGCTGCAGCTGCCGCTGGGCCGCGAAGCCGGCTTCGCGGGCGTCGTCGACCTCGTCGACGAGGTCGAGGTCCGCTGCGGTGGCCCGTGGGGCCAGGACGTCGCGCGTACACCGGTCGCCGCCGAGCTCGCATCGGCGGTGGCCGAGGCCCGCGCCCGACTCGTCGACGAGGTCTCGCGCCACGACGACGCGTTGTGCGAGGCCGCGCTCGGCGACGATCCGATCCCCACGACGCTGCTGCGCGACGCCATCCGACGGGCCTGCATCGCGGGCAAGATCGTGCCGGTCCTGTTCGGCTCGGCGCTCGGCAACCAAGCCGTGCAACCGCTGCTCGACGCGGTCGTGGACTACCTGCCGGATCCCAGCGAGGTCACCAACCTCGCGTCGACCCCGGCGGGGCAGCCACACGCGCTCGTGTCGCGGCCCGAGCTGCCAGCCTGCGCGTTCGTGTTCAAGCTCGACGAAGGCCGCTTCGGTACCCTCGCCTATGTGCGGGTGTACCAGGGCACGCTCGCGCGCGGTGACACCGTGTGGTGTCCTCGCACGCGCGCGCGCCTGCGGATCGGCCGGCTGTTGCGACTGCATCCCGGCGATCCCACACCCATCGAGTCGGCCAGCGCCGGCGAGATCGTGGGATTGTTCGGCAGCACCTGCGAATCGGGCGACACCCTGTGTGGCCTCGATCCGCAATCCGATGCACCGCTGCAGCTCGCCGTCGCCGGGTTCGACGCGCCCGCGCCGGTCGTGACCCGCACGATCGAGCCGCGACGCGACGCCGACCTCGCCGCATTCGCACGGGCGTTGGCACGATTCGCCCGCGAGGACCCCTCGCTGGTGATCGGCCGCGACCCCGAACACGGTCACACCACGATCTCGGGCACGGGCGTGCTCCAGCTCGAGATCTACGCCGAACGGCTCGCCGACGAGTGCGGCGTGCCGGTGCGCCTGGGTCCGCCCCAGGTCGCGTGGCGAGAGACCGTGTCCGGGTCGGCCGCGTTCGACCACCTCCACCGCAAGCAGAGCGGCGGCGGGACCGGTCAATACGCGGGCGTCCGTGGCAGCGTGCGCGCGAGCGGGGATCTCGACACCGTGCTGCGATTCGTCGATCGCATCCACGGTGGCGCGATCCCGCGGGAGTTCCTGCCGGGTTGCGAGCGCGGTGCGCTCGCGGCCCTGCAGGCCGGACCGCTGATCGGCGCGCCGATGGTCGGCGTGGAGGTCGAGCTGCTCGATGGCCGGACCCATCCGGTCGATTCGAGCGACCTCGCGTTCGAGCTCGCGACCCGCGACGCGGTGCGTGCGGCGCTGACCCGCGCGACACCGCGACTGCTCGAGCCGCTGGTGCGGCTCGAGCTGCAGGCGCCGGCCGAGGCCTTCGGCAGCCTCATCGGCGACCTCGCGCGGCGACGCGCGACGATCGTCGAGTCGGCCGCCGGCGCGACCGAGGTCTCGATCATCGCGATCGTGCCGCTGTGTGAAACCTTCGACTATGCCGCCGACCTCGCCAGCCTCACGGGCGGCCGCGGCGCGCACTCCCTGACACCTCGGGGCTACGCCGAGGTCCCCGAGCCCGTCGCCACGACGATCATCGCGCGTCTGCGTGCGTGACGGTCCCACGTCTGGGCCCACGTCACGGGTCGTTCGCCCGGCGGCGCGGCGCTGCTGCTCCAACGCAGCCGCCGCGTCGCCGCGGCGATTCATCGTCGCCGGGCACGCGAGGGCGGCTGTGCGACCGCCCCGCCGAGCACGCGTTCCATGCACGGGGGAATCTGCGATTGCATCCACTGCACCACGAACTCGCAGAACACCCGCGTCTTCGCCGGCACCAGCTCGCGGCTGGGGTAGACCACCCAGACCGGACCGGGCGGGCCGCGCCACGGCGCCAGCACGCGCACGAGCGCGCCGCGGGCGAGCTCGTCGAACGCCGACAGCGTCGGCAACAGCGCGATGCCGCCGCCCTCGACCGCGAGCTCGCGCACGAACGCGAAGTCGTCCGCGCTGATCGAACCACGCACCTCGAGCGCATGCGACTCGCCCGGCGCCTCCAGCTCGAGCCGGCCGACCCCGGGCCGCACGGCACCCGCACGGAAGAGCACGAAGGTGTGCTGCGCCAGCTCCGACAACGTCGTGGGTGTGCCGTGCGCCTCGAGGTACTTCGGCGCGGCCATCAGGATCGGCACCGAGTCGCCCAGGCTGCGCCCCACCAGCGACGAGTCGCGCAGGACCCCCGCCCGCAGCGCCACGTCGAAGCCTTCGCCCACGAGATCCACCGCGCGCTGCGTCAGCACCAACTCGGTGGAGACCTCGGTGTACTGCTCGGTGAACGCCAGCATCATGCGCGCGACCAGTCGGCCCACGTCGACCGGTGCGGTGACGCGCAGGTGACCGCGCGGCGCGCCCTGCAGGTCGCCGACCAACGCGGTGGCATCCCGCAGCGAACCCATCGCCGCGGACACACGACCGTGGTAGGCGCGCCCGACCTCGGTGAGCATCATCTGCCGCGAGGTCCGCTGCAGCAGTCGTGCCCCGAGCTTGCGCTCGAGCGCGACGACCCGCCGACTCACGCTCGACTTGGTCACACCCAGCGTGGCCGCCGCAGCACCGAAGCCGCCGCGCTCCACGACCGCGACGAACGCCGCAATCTCCGGCAGGTTGGGTTCGTCCTCGTCGCGTAACATCCCGCGAGCAGCATCGCACGACGCCCGCCGCAGCACACGGCGAGGTCGTTGCGTCGGGCACAACGATGGATTGCGCCGGTGCGCCCTGGTCGATGGCCGCAGCCGGTCCACGTTTGCGGCATCGGAGCGTCCGTCATGTCCACCAAGCTCGTCACCGCTGCCCGCCTGTCGCTGGGCCTCGTCTTCGTCGTGTTCGGCCTCAACGGCCTGCTGCACTTCCTGCCCCAGCCGCCGCTGCCCGCCGACGCCGGCTCGTTCCTGGGCGCGCTGGTCGCGACCGGCTACATGCTGCCGCTCATCAAAGGCACCGAGATCGCAGCGGGTCTGCTGCTGCTCGCCAACCGCTTCGTGCCGCTGGCGCTGGTCCTGCTCGCGCCGGTGGTGGTGAACATCGTCGCGTTCCACCTCGTGCTCGCACCGCCCAACCCGGTCACGGCGTTGGTGCTGCTGCTCGAGGCCGGCCTCGCGTGGGCCTACCGCGACAGCTTCCGCGCGGTGCTCGAGCCCCACGCGCACCCGCGTCCGGCCAGCGCTGGCGTCACGGTCGCGACCGTGGCGCGTTGACGCGAGCGATCACTTCGCACCCCGCCGTGCACGCGGCGGGGGCGGCTCGGCGGCGAGCTCCGCCTTGCTGGGATCGCGGCGCCAGCCGCCGCCGAGCGCCTGGTAGATCGAGACCAGCGCCTGCATCTGCTGCTTCTTGGTCTCGATCAACTCCATCTCGGCTTCGAGCGAGTCGCGTCGGGTCATCAGGACCTCGTAGTAGTCGACGCTGGCCGCGCGATACAAGATGTTCGACACGTCGACCGCGGTCTTGAGCGCCTCGACCTGCCGCGACAGCTGCTCGTAGCGCTGCCGCAGATTCGACACCGAGTTGAGCTGGTTCACGACGTCGGTGTACGCCTGCAGGATCGAGCGCTCGTACTCGAACACCGCCTGCACCTGCCGCGCGTTGGCCGAGCGATAGTCGGCCTTGATCGCGGCGCGGTTGAGCAGCGGCGCCAGCAGGCTGCCCGCGAGGTTGTAGGCCAACGACTGCGGCGTATCGACCAGGTGCGCGATGTTGAAGGACTCGTAGCCCAGGCCGGCCTCGAGGCTGAGCGAGGGGTAGAACCGCGCCTTGGCGCTCTTGGTGTCGAGCTTGGCGGCCTCGAGCTGCAGCTGCGCCGCCTTCACGTCGGGGCGGTTCTCGAGCAGCTCGGAAGGCAGACCCGTCGCGATGCTCTCGGGCACCGTGCGATCGAGCGCGGCGCTGTTGCGCGCGACCGGCTGCGGGTAGCGCCCGACCAGGAAGTTGATGCGGTTCTCGATCAGGATCCGCGCCTGCTCGAGGTTGTAACGGCGGCCCTGGTTCTTGGCGACCTCGGCCTCGAAGCGCTGCACGCCCAACTCGGTGTCGCGCGCCGCGGCCTTCTTGAGCTTGACGATCTCGAGCGCGTCCTTCTGGATGCCGATGTTGCGATCGAGGATCTCGAGCTGCTTGTCGAGCGCGACGAGGTCGTAGTACGAGTTCGCGATCTCGGCGACGATCTCGGTGACGAGGAAGTTCCGCTCCTGCACCGTCGCGGCGTAGCGGACCTTCATGGCCTTGCGGGCGTTCCGCAGGCTGCTCCACATGTCGGTCTCCCACGAAGCCTTGAAGCCGAAGCGGAAGTCCGGCAGGTTGCGCGGCACGTTGTGGGCGCCATCGCTGACGCCCTGGGTGGTGTGCTCACCGACCTTCTCGAGGCCGACGCCGACGCCGGCGTCGAGTCGTGGGATGTACTCGCCGCGCGTCGCTGCGATCTCGTTCTGGACGATGATCAGCTCCTGCAGCTGGATGTTCAGGTCCTGGTTGTTCTCGAGCGCCTCGTCGATCAGCGCGCGCAGCTGCGGGTCCTCGAAGAACTCGTCGTAGCGCGCCTGCGCCGCGAGGCTGGGCCCGCCGCCGCCGCCGTGGTCGAGCGTACCGAAGCTCGGCGGAGGCTCCGCGTCGGGCTCCCGCGCCTTGTTGTTGCCGAGGATCTTGGTGCAGCCCACGCAGAGCGTGAGGCCAACCATCGCCGCGGCGCTCGCGGCCGCGCGCCATCGCCTAGACACTGCGGTGCACCTTCGCCCGGCGGTCGAACGTCACGACCGCGCGGATCCCCTTGTAGCGGGCAGGGGCGCACGTGTAAAGGGCGACGGGGTCGCGTCTGCGCGGCCTGTGGCGCGTTTCGGCCCAGCCCGCGGGCCGTGTTGGGCGCGGTGCGCCCGCAGGCCGCCCAGGTCCCGCCCGCGCGCGCATCGATGCCGCCACGAACGAATGCCCTACGATCGACGCGCATGCCTGCGGTGACCTTCTTCGGACTCAGCCACGTCGACGTGCCGGTCTCCGACCTCGGCAGGGCGCGGGCGCTGTATGTCGACGCGCTCGGATTCCGGGTGCGCGAACAGGGCGAGGGCTGGATCGATCTCGACACCGGCAGCTGTTCGATCCGATTGTTGGCGACGCGCAAGCCGGAGCACCCGGTCGCGATCCGCGTGCAGTCGCCGACGGTCGAGGCCGCGCTCGAGCACCTGTGCACGCTGGGCGCGCGACTGTACCTGCCGGCCACGCGCATGCCCGACCAATCGTTGGTCGGAGCGGTGCGCGACGGCGACGGCAACACCGTCTACGTGTGGCGAGCGCTGAGCGAGGACGAGTACGACTTCGTGCCCGAGCTGCCCAAGGTGCTCACGTGGCAGCCGGAGGCGGAGGCCCTGCTCAAGTCGCTGCTCAAGGCGGTGCCGGCGTTGTTCCGCGCGCTCGCGCGGCGCAAGGTCGCCGCGGTCGCCGAGGAGCTCGCCTCCGCCACGCGCTTCGTGACGCGCGAGGAGGTGATCCGCGGCTACATCCTCGCCAGCCCCAAGGTCACGCGCGGCCGCAACCGCAAGCCGCTCATCGAACACGGCATCGACGTCGACCGCTACCAGGCGGACTGGGACGCCGAGTGATCGGCGACGGTCACATCATCAAGACCGTCGCGAGCATCCCGCCGGCGAGCGCGACCGCGAAGCCCAGCATCGGCGCCACGGCGGTGCTGTAGCGCGGCGGCAGCTCGTCGGCCCCGAGCGTACGCACGAATCGCGCGTGTTGCCACGACTGCACCGCCGCCAGCATCGCACCGAGCAAGGCCAGCGCCGCGCCGATCCACGGCGACACGTGATGGCTCGCGGGCAGCTGCGCCTGGTGCTCGAACAGCTGCAGGAACAGACCGAAGCGCGCGACCACGAAGCCCAGGCCGACCATCGCGATCGCGGTGCGGATCCACGCGAGCAATGTGCGCTCGGCGGCGAAGAACACGCGGGGATCGGCGGCCATGGTGTGCGACCACCGTAACAGTCGCAGGCGCGCCGGCCCAGCGCGGCGTGCGGCGTGCGACGACCCGGCCGGTCGCCAGGCGGGCCCCGAGGCGCACACGCGGTGGCGCTGGTGAGGGAACACCCGCGCGGCGACCGTCGCAGCGCCGAGGCGTCCGAGCCACCCCGACGGCGCGGGCATCGGTTGGCTCGCAGGCCGCGAGCGGCGCGTACGACCGTGCACTCGCGTTCGTATCCGACGAGCTCCGCACCGGTGTCGACTTCATGCTCGATCGCAGCGGTGAGCCCCCGCGCGGCGTCGTCGACCACGTGTTCGGCGGCGCGATCGCGGGCGCGACCGTGACCCCTGACGCGGCCTCCGCTCGGCCGCCGCGCCCCCCGCAATCGCTTCGCACGCGCTTGCGCGGCGGCCACGTATGCTGTCGAACGCATGACGCCCGCGCCCGCGTTGGCTTGGTCGACCCGCTACCTCTTCTTCACCGGCAAAGGTGGCGTCGGCAAGACCACGCTCGCGTGTGCGACGGCGCTGCGGCTGGCGGACGCGGGCAAGCGCGTGCTGCTGGTCAGCACCGATCCGGCCTCCAACCTCGACGAGATGCTGGGCGTGCGGTTGGGCGCGCAGCCACGACCGGTGCCCGGGGCGCCGGGCCTCAGCGCGGCCAACATCGACCCCGAGCAGGCCGCACAGGACTATCGCGAGCGCGTGCTCGCGCCGTACCAGAGCTCGGTCGATGCGGCCGAGCTGGCACGGATGCGCGAGGAGCTCTCGGGCGCGTGCACCACCGAGATCGCCGCGTTCGATCGCTTCGCAGGGCTGCTCGCGGGTGACGACGCCGACTTCGATCACGTCGTGTTCGACACCGCACCCACCGGGCACACGCTGCGCCTGCTCGATCTGCCGCGCGCGTGGACCAGCTTCCTCGATCACAACACCCGCGGCGCCTCGTGCCTGGGCCCCCACGGTGGCTTGACCACGCGCCACGATCGATTCCTGGCCGCGCGACGCGCCCTCGAGGACGCCGCGCGCACGACCGTGGTGCTGGTCACGCGTGCGGAGGCGACGGCGCTGCGCGAGGCCGATCGCACCGCGGCGGAGCTGCGCGCGATCGGTCTGGTGCAGCAGCACCTCGTCGTCAACGGCGTGTTCCGGGCCACCGCGGCCGACGACGCCGTGGCGATGGCGCTGCAGCAGCGGGGCGAGGCCGCGCTGGCCGCGATGCCGCCGTCGCTGGCGGCGCTGCCCCGCACCGAGATCCCGCTGTGCCCCTACGAGATGCTCGGGCTCGACGCGTTGCGTGCGGTGCTGGGCGACCCGCAGGCCGTGCGCGCCGCGGCCGTGGTCGCGATGGTCGGCGACGATTTCCCGCCGCTGTCGTCGCTGGTCGACGCGATCGTGCGAGAGCCCCGCGGCTTGGTCATGGTCATGGGCAAGGGCGGCGTCGGCAAGACCACCGTCGCCGCCGCGCTGGCGGTCGCGGTCGCGCGCCGCGGCGTCGAGGTGCTGCTGTCCACCACCGATCCCGCCGCCCACGTCGCCGCGACGGTCGCCGGCGCGGTGCCGGGGCTCGAGATCAGCCGCATCGATCCCGCGGCCGAGACCCAGGCCTACGTCGAGGGTGTGCTCGCGAGCAAGGGCAAGCACCTCGACGACGAGGGCCGCGCGCTGCTGCTCGAGGATCTGCGCTCGCCGTGCACCGAGGAGGTCGCGGTGTTCCACGCCTTCTCGCGCACGGTCGCACGCGCGCGACAGCAGCTGGTGGTGCTCGACACCGCACCGACCGGGCACACGCTGCTGCTGCTCGACGCGACCGGTGCCTACCACCGCGAGATGCTGCGCAAGGTCGACCAGAGCCTGGTGCCGCGGTTGACCACGCCGCTGATGCGCCTGCGGGATCCCGCGTGGACCAAGATCGTGCTCGTCACGCTGCCGGAGACCACGCCGGTGTCCGAGGCCAGCCGCCTGCAGGACGACCTTCGCCGCGCGGGCATCGAACCGTGGGCGTGGGTCGTCAACGCCAGCCTCGCGGCCACGGCCACGCGCGATCCGCTGCTGGCGCGACGGGTCGCGATCGAGCGCGCGCAGATCGAACGCGTGCGTGCGCTCGCCCGACGCCTGGCGGTGGTGCCGTGGCGCCCCAGCGAGCCCCGCGGCGCCGAGGCCCTGCTCGCGCTCGCGACCTGAGCGCGTGCGTGCTCAGGCGCTTCGCGCCGGCTCCGGCTCCGCCGCGGCCGGGCTCGCACCGCGGCCGCGCAGCCACAGCGCCACGCGGACCAGCAGGATCAGCGCCGGCACCTCGACCAGCGGCCCGATCACCGCCGCGAACGCGACCTTCGAGCCCAGTCCGAACACCGCGATCGACACCGCGATCGCGAGCTCGAAGTTGTTGCCCGCGGCGGTGAACGCCAGCGTCGCGGTGCGGGGATAGTCGGCGCCGGCGCGTCGGGCGGCCCAGAAGCTCACGAAGAACATCACCGCGAAGTACACCACCAGCGGCACTGCGATCCGCAGCACGTCGAGCGGCGAGCGCACGATGGTCGCGCCCTGCAGGCTGAACATGACCACGATGGTCGCGAGCAACGCCACCAGCGTGATCGGCGAGATCGCGGGGATGAAGCGGTCGCTGTACCACGCGTCGCCCTTGCGGCGGCGCAGCAGCAGGCGCACCAGGAAGCCGGCCGCGAACGGCACCCCGAGGTAGATCGCGACGCTCTCGAAGATCTCGCCGACGCCGATGTCGACCGTGGTGCTCGGCAGGCCCAGCATCGGGGGCAGCACCGCCGCGAACAGCCAGGCGTACACGCTGTACAGCAGCACCTGGAAGATGCTGTTGAACGCGACGAGTCCGGCGGCGTACTCGCTCGAGCCGCAGGCGAGATCGTTCCACACCAGCACCATCGCGATGCAGCGGGCCAGCCCCACCAGGATCAGCCCGACCATGTAGTCGGGCTGATCGGCGAGCAGGGTCGCGGCGAGCCCGAACATCAGCAGCGGCCCGACGATCCAGTTGAGCGCCAGCGACAGCGCGAGGATCCGGCGGTTGCGGAAGACCTGGCCCAGTTGCTCGTAGCGCACCTTGGCCAGCGGCGGGAACATCATCAGCACCAGGCCGATGGCGATCGGCACGTTGGTGGTGCCGACGTCGAAGCGGTGCAGCACGCTCGGCAGCGTGGGCACGAAGTGGCCCAGCGCCACGCCCAGCGCCATGGCGAGGAAGATCCACACCGTGAGGTAGCGGTCGAGGAACGACAGCCGACGCGCGGTCGCGGTCATGCGCCGGCGACCCGCGAGAACAGGTACAGCATCTCGGTCGCGATCTGCCGCGAGCGCTCGTCGTAGCGCGCAGCCTCCTGCGGCGTGTCGTCGGCGACCTTGGGATCCTCGTACGGCAACGACACGCGCAGCGCGGCGCCGGGCACGAACGGACACTCCTGATCGGCCTCGCTGCAGGTCATGACCGCGACGAAGTCGGCGCTGGGGTTGCTCGCGTCGTCGTAGCGCTTCGAGAAGGCCTCGATCGGCGCGACGTCGCGGGCGTAGCCGATGCGGTAGTGCGGGTTGTCGCCCGGCTGCGCCGGCCGTTCGACCACGAAGCCGGCGCGCTCCACCGCGGCGAGCGTGCGGGGGTTGAAGGCGCTGGGCTCGGTGCCGCCCGAGAAGGTCTCGACGCCATCGATGCCGTAGTAGCGCGCGACCGCGGCCGCCCACAGCTGCGCGAGGTGGCTGCGGCGCGAGTTGCCGGTGCAGATGAACGTCAGCCGCACGGGCTTGCCTGCGGCCCGCCGCTCACGCACGAACGCCGCGATCCGATCCAGCGGTACGCGCCGCTCGGCGGCGATCTCGTCGAGCTGCGTGGCGAGGGCGTCGAGGTCGTGGACCAGCGTCTCGTGCATGGTGCTCCTGGCGGCGGGGACGGCGGGCGCGTCGGTGGGAGGCGAGCTCGAGGTGCGCGTGGGCGCGGGCGTGGGCGTGCAAGCGGCGGCGAGCACCAGCGCGAGCGCGAGCGGGATTGCGTGCATCATGATCCGTGTCCTTGCTGCGACCGTGGGAGCTGAGAAGCGCGGTCGCTTCAACAACACGCGCCGGCGTTGCCGCCCTTGCAGCAGTCCTCCCACAGGTAGTCGGTCAACGCGCGCAGAGCCTTGTAGTCCGCGCTGTAGTGGATGAAGCGGCCCTCGGCGCGCTGCTTGAGCAAGCCCGCCGAGGCCAGCCGCTCGAGGTGGTGGCTCAGCGTCGACCACGGGATGTCGAGCTTCGCCTGGATGTCGCCCACCACCGTGCCGGCGGCGTCGCCCTGCACGACGTAGCGCAGGATCGCCAGCCGCACCGGGCTGCCCAGGGCCGCCAGCTGGTCCGCGTGACGCTCGAGCTTGGCGCTCATCGACGTTTCGATGATAGTCGAAACGTCGCGGAGGTCAACCGCGACCGCGAGGTCGCCCCACGACCTGCTACCATCGAGGCCAGTGGATCGGGGCACGCGCGGCGCCGACGAGTCCTTCGCGGACGACGCGTCGCTGCAGGGTCGGACCACCGCGCCCAGCGGCATCGGCCCCGCGGCCGCGGGGCTGCGCGAGGGCGGCTGGTCCGAGCAACGGGCAGCGGCCGCCGTCCGCGCGGCGTTGTTCGACACGCCCGTGCCGCCGAGTCTGCCGCGCTATCAGCTGGTCGCGCCCATCGGTCGCGGTGCCATGGGCGAGGTCTGGCGCGCGCGCGATCCCCTGCTGGGCCGCGAGGTCGCGGTGAAGCTGCTGGCGCCGCGTTCGGCCAGCGACACCGAGGCGCTGCGCCGCGTCGCCCGGGAGGCGCGCGCGCTCGCGAGGCTCTCGCATCCCAACGTCGTCGCGGTGTTCGACGTCGGCCAGCACCGCCTCGGGGCCGACGCGATCGGAATCTTCATCGTGATGGAGCTGGTCGACGGCGGCTCGCTCGATGCGTGGCTCGCGGCCGGCCGCCACGCGCAGACAGAGATCGTCGCGGTGTTTCGCCAGGCCGCAGCGGGTCTGGCCGCAGCGCACGCCGCCGGCATGGTCCATCGCGACTTCAAGCCCGGCAACGTGCTCATCGGTCGCGACGCTCGCGTGCGCGTGGGCGACTTCGGCCTCGCGCGGATCGTTCGCAGCGGTGGCAGCGAGGTCGGCGACCCGCGCGCCCGCGAGCTCGACGAAGCCCACGCCGAGGTCGCGCAGACCCTCGCGGGAACCCTCACCGCGACCGGCACCGTGCTGGGCACGCCGCTGTACATGGCGCCGGAGCAGCACACAGGTGGCACCGTCGACGCGCGCTCGGATCAGTTCGCGTTCTGCGTCGCGCTGTTCGAGGCGGTCTACGGCCGACGCCCGTACACCGGCAATCTCCACGCGCTCGCGGAGGCCAAGCGCGCGCCGCCGGTGCTGACGCGCGCCGAGTCGGCGCGCGCACCCCAGTGGCTGCGCGCGGCGATCCTGCGCGGGCTCGCACCGCGTCCACAGGATCGCTGGCCGTCGATGGACGCGCTGCGCGACGCGCTCGCGCCGCGGCGCCGCCGGTGGATCGCGGCGGCCGGTCTCGCTGTCGCCGCCGTCGTCGCCGCGCCGGCGTGGCTCGCCGCGGCCCCCTCGCAGTGCGAGGTGATCGAGCTCGCGACCCGGCATCACGGCGCCGCCGCCACCTGGGAGCGCGCGCTGGTCGGTCGCGTGCCCACCGATCAGCTGCAGACCATGCGACGACGCCTCGAGCGCTGGACCGCAGCGCTGCACGACGGCGCCACCGCGGCCTGCGACGTGGACGCGACCGGCCGCACGCCGCAGGCCGCGTGCCTGCGTACGTCGGCGGCCGCACTCGATGCGGTGCTCGAGATCGTGCACGACCGCGCGATCGATCCCGAGCGCGTGCATGCGTTGCTCGACGGCCTGCCGGATCCGGCCGCGTGTGCGACCGCGACCGACGAGCTGGGCAGCGACCGCGCGGCGCAGCTCGACGCGCGGCTGGCCCGCGGGCGATCGCTCGCGGACGCGGGGCTGTTCGACGAGGCCCTGCGCGAGATCGCCGACGTGCGTGCGGAGCTCGACGACCCGGTCGCACGCGTCGGGCTGGCGTCGATCTGGATCCGCGCCGGCATCGCGCTCGCCGGGCTCCACGCCGACCTGCGGCACCCCAGCGAGCTGGTCTCGCTGTACGAGAGCTCCTACTACGACGCGATCGAGGCGGGCCTCGACGAGCTCGCGGGCAAGTGCGCGCGGCACCTGGCGATGCACCACGCCTCCGAGGGCGAGTTCGCCGAGGCCGAGCGCTGGGCGGCACACGCCGAGGCCGCGGAGTCGGCCCGCGATCGGGCGCAGCGCGAGCCCTGGCTCATCGACTTCATGCACGCGCTCGTCGCCTACTACCGGCGGGACACGGCGACGGCGCGCGCGTTGCTGACGCGCGTGATCGAGGTGTGCAGCACACGACCGTGCGGTGGCACCGTCAGGGCGAGCGCGCGGGGCAACCTGGCGCGCTCGCTCAGCCTCGAGCACCGCTGGGCCGAGGCGCAGCAGGTCTGGCGCGACGTCGTCGACGACGACCGGGCGACGTACGGTCGCGATGCGCCGACGACGCTCGGCCACGAGGGCTACCTGCTCGAGGCCATCGCGGCCGAGGACCCCGCGCGGGGTCACGCGCTGCTGCTCGAGCTCGTCGCGCGCATCGAGGCCATGGATCCGCAACCACCGCTCGAGCTGGTCGCGCGCACGCAGCTGCACCTCGCGGCCAGCCACAGCGCGCGCGGCGAGTACGAGCAGGCCTGGGCCCTGGCCATGCGCGCCGCCGATGCGTTGCAGGACCACGAGGGCCTGCGCGAGCTGCGGGCCGTCGCGCTCAGCGACGCCGCCGGGGCCGCGGACGCGCTCGGCGACGCCGCGCGCACGCTCGCGGCGTACGACGCCCAGGTGCTCGCCGATCCCAACCCGGCGTCGCGGCTGGCCGCGCTCAACAACCGCGGCGCCTACCTGGCGCGCGCGGGGCGTTTCGAAGAGGCGGCCGGGGATCTGATCGAAGCGCGAGAGCTCGCGCTCGAGCACTACCCCACGCGCAACGACTGGACCGCCGAGGCGCACAAGAACGTCGCGCTGGTGCTCGCGACGCTGGGGCGCTGCGACGCCGCCGAGGAACCGCTCGCGCAGGCGCTCGCGGCCTGGACCGCCATGCGCGAGCGACCCGAGCAGGCCGAGTCGCTGCGTGACCTGCAGGTCGCGCGTGCGACCTGCGAGACCCAGCGCGGCAACCTGCGCGTCGCGGCCACGGCGTGGCGCGCGGCGCTCGAGCAGGGCGGGCCGACGTGGGCGGACCGCGAGGACGCGACGCGCAAGGCCGCGGAGCTCGAGCGCGCGGCGGACCTGCTGCAGCGCCCCGGCGGCGACGGCTGAGGGCGCCGCACCGCGCTGCGCCCCGCTGCACACCGTCGGGCGGGATCAGGCCTCGACATCATGAAACCCTTTGGTATAGTAAACCACATGGTATTGGATCGGTCCGTGCGGCTCGACCTCGTGTTCCACGCCCTGGCCCACCCAGCCCGGCGCGCGATCATCCGCCAGTTGTCGGCGGGCGAGCGCAACCTGAGCGAGCTCGCGTTGCCGCTGCGGATGACCTTCCCCGCGGCGACCAAGCACGTGCGCGTGCTCGAGCGCGCCCAGCTGGTGCGTCGCCGCGTCGCCGGCCGCGAGCATCTGTGCAGCCTGCGCGCCGCGCCGCTGCAGGAGGCGAGCGCGTGGACCGAGCAGTTCCGTCGCCACTGGGAGGCACGCTTCGACGCGCTCGATGGCGTGCTCGAGGAGATGAAGGCCGCCGAGCGCGGCCGCACCCGCCGCCGCGGCCCCACCACCGCTTCCGCTTCGCCCCGTCGCACGCCCAGGACACGCTCATGAAGACCGGATTGCAGATCTCCACGCCCACCGACACGACCATCGTCTTGCAGCGCAGCTTCGATGCGCCCCGCCGCATGGTGTGGCAAGCCATGTTCACGCCCGCGGCCATGCGCCGCTGGATGCTGCCGCCGCCCGGCTGGACGCTCACCGTCTGCGAGTGCGACGCGCGCGTCGGCGGCACGCTACGCCTGGCGTGGAAGGACGACAGCGCGGATCCGGTGATGACGCTGCACGGCGAGTTCACCGAGGTCGTGCCGCACGAGCGCGCCGTCCACACCGAGACGATGACCCTGGGCTCGGGCGAGGTGATCGGTTCGCTGGTGGAGGCACACGAGTTCACCGAGACCGGCGGCATCACCATGATGCGCATCACGCAGACGTACGACTCGAAGGCCGCGCGCGACGGCGCGTTGGCCTCGGGCATGGACGAGGGCATGGAGGCGGGCTACCAGCGGCTCGACGCCGTGCTCGCGGCCGGGTGACGGAAGGCGCGGCGCGAGGCCTCGCAGCGCCGCGCGGGTGAACTCGCTCGGCGCGGGTGCGGCGGGCAGCGGATGCCCTCGCTGGGCGCTGTGCCGCTCGGGGCAGCACGCGCGGCCGTCGCGTCGGCGTCAGGTCGGGCAGCCGGGCTCGAGCGAGCTGCAGCGCCCCGTGGTGAACGGCGGCGTGTAGCCCTCGGGCGGCGGCGCCTCGAACTCGAACGTGGTGAACCCGAAGATGCACTGCGCGAGCGACTCGGTGGTCGGTGCTGCGAGGCAGTCGTCGAAGTACGACGGGGGTTGCAGCTCGAGGATCGCGGATCGCCCGACGGTGCCGAAGGCGATGCACCCCTGGCATTCCATGTACCACTGCATCTGCGCGCCGCCACCCTCGCCGAGGTGGATCTGCATCTCGACGTGCGCGAAGTCGCCCATCTCGCCCCACAGCAGCGAGTACGTGCCCGGCACGCCATCGCGCAGCGCCTCGAGCATGCAGGTCGCGGCCGCCTCGTCCTCGAAGGAATCGATGCTGCTCTCGCCGATGCCCCACACGCGCCCGCACGGCGACGGCGGCAGCCCACAATCGCCAAAGGGATACGCGCAGCCCTCCGACTGCCCGAAGCACGTCGCACCCGGACTCGATTCCGGATCGCACGCCGAGCATTCGTAGTCCCACACCTCGAGGCACGACGCGACGGCGCACTCGGGCCACCGCGGCTGCTCGCAGCCCGGCATCCCGCTGGTGTCGCTCGTCGACGACTCGGTCGGGCTGCTGGTCGCGTCGGTGGTGGCGTTGCTGTCGACGGTGCTCGACGTGGACGTGGTGGACGTCGCGGTGACGTCGGCGGTGGTGGAGTCGGCGGCGGTCGTGTGCGTCGACGAGCCGTCGTCGCCGCCCGCGGTGGCGGTGGAGCTCTCCGGGCCGCACGCGGCTGCGGTGAGGAACAACATCGAGGCACAGCGATCCAACTTCATCCAACCCAGCATGGGGGGAGCGTACTGCCAGCGACGCGGGTTGGGAAGGTGGGTGCCGGGGCGCGCCGCGACTGGGCAGGGCAGTCCCGGCCGCGTGCGATTTCCGGCTCCGTCGACGCGTACCGAGCGGCCAGCTTCGCTCGCGCGCCGCGATCGCGGCCGCACGCCCTGATCTCCGCGGAGTCGAGACCGTGGAGCTGCCGGCGTGATGGCCCTCGCGCCCCGGCGCCGCGAGCGACGACGACGCCCGCGTACCCTCTGCGGGGGGACGCGCGTCCTCGTCGTCTCATGGCTGCGACCGCTCACCTGCTCGCCACGATCGAGCGCAACCGTCGGCGACTCTGGCTGCTGTGCTACCGCATGCTCGGCGAGCGCAGCGAGGCCGACGACGTGTGTCAGGAAGCGATCGCGCGCGCGCTCGAGCGCGCGGGGCAACAGCGCGAGGCCGACCCGACCGGATGGCTCTTGCGGGTCGCCACGCGCTGCTGCCTCGATCACCTGCGCCGGCAGACGGTACGGCGTCGCATCACGCAACTCGTGGATCCGCTGCCCGACGCCGAGCCCCCCGTCGACACGCGCCCGGACGAGCGTGCGCTCTTGCGCGAGGACCTGCGCTTCGCGGTCGTGGTCGCGCTGCAGCGACTCTCGCCCCGGCAGCGCGCGGCGCTCATCCTCACCGACGTGTGCGATCGTCCGCTCGCGGAGGTCGCGGCCATCGTCGGCGGCAACGCGAACGCGACCAAGGCGCTCTTGCACCGCGCGCGCGCAGCACTCCAGAGGGCACGCGGCGAGATCGCCGGCGACGTGCCGGCCGACCCCGCGCTGGTGCGTGCGTTTGCCGAGGCGCTCGAGCTGGGATCCATCGACGCGCTCGCGCGGCTCATGGCCGAGGACGTGTGGGGCGTGGTCGACGGCGGCGGCATCGTCCGCGTCGCCTCGCGACCGACGCGCGGACGCAGCGTGGTCGCGCGCCGCTTTGCGAACGCACGGCGCAGGCTCGGTCCGGGCGTCGGCGTGCGAGCCGAGGTTCGGCAGCTCAACGGCGAGCCCGCGATCGTCGTGCGGCTCGCGCCGTTGCCCACGAGCGTGATCGCGGTGATCCACCTCGTCACCCGCGCGGGCGCGGTCGCGGCCGTGCTGGTCGACCGCGATCCGCGGCGGCTCGCGGCGCTCGGCCAGCCGCTGTCCGCGGCCGTACCTTCGTAGCGGCGGTGCGCGTCCGTCCGGCATGGCGATCGAGGCCTGGCTGGTCCCCGTGATGGCGCTCGCGCTCATCGTGCTCGAACGGCTCCCACGCACGCGACGGCTCGCGCTGCCGCTGTTGCGTCGCGGCTGGCTCACCGACCTCGTGCTGCTCGCGCTCGGCCTCGCGATCCTCGCTCCGCTGGGCATCGCGTGGGTACGTTGGGCGAGCACGACGCTCGGGCATGCCGGTTGGCCGGGCGTGCCCATCGCCGCCTTCGCGCTGCAGCTGGTCGTCGCGCTCGTGCTGATCGATCTCGGCAACTACACCGCGCACTGGGCCATGCACCGCTTCCCCGTGCTGTGGCGCTTCCACCAAGTGCATCACAGCAGCCGTCGCCTCGACTGGCTGGCCACCTTCCGCGCCCACCTCGTCGACCAGCTCGTTCGTCGGCTGGTGGCACCGCTGTTCGCGATTGCGATTGGGCTCCCGGTCGCACCGATGCTCGCCGCGGGTACGATTCTGCTCGCATGGGCGATGCTGGGCCACTCGAACCTCGCCCATCGACCGAGTCGAATCGAGACCGTGCTGATCACGCCGCGGCTGCACCGGGTGCACCACGTCGCGGCCAGCAGCGCGTCCAACCTCGGCACGTTGTTCGTGTGGTGGGATCGCCTGCTCGGCCGCCTCGAGCTGCGAACGCCGCTCGACAGCGAGGCGCTCGGCGTGCCGGGGGCGATCGATCGCTATCCGCAGTCGCTCTTCGGTCTGCTGCGCGCGCCGTTTCAGGCCACGAACGGGCGGTAGCCTTGGCGGCGGGATCGTGGAAGCAGATGCCGGGGTCCGCCGCGTCGACGGCTCGATCAGGCCGGGCGCAGCTCAGCCGCGTACTCGCGCCAGCGCTTGGCGAGCACGATGAAGATGACGAGGTGGAACAAGAACAGCAGCGGCGCCATGAACGTGATGACGTTCCAGAACGCGCCGAGCTGGAAGGTCCAGAACTTGACCGCGACCCCGTCGAGCACGGCCCGCGAGAGGTCGTACAAGCCCTCGACATTGAAGATCACCACGAGCCACAACGCCGAGCGCCAGCGTGAACGCAGGGCAACGAACGCGAGACAGGCGAGCAAGGCCGCGACGAGGTCGCCCCACGCCTGGTTGATCGCGAACTCCGTCGTCGTGAGCGCGGGATCGGTCGCGACCGGGATGATCGAGCCCAGGCCGATGTGCCGCAGGGCATGCGGCGCCACGAGGATCATCAACGCGCGACGCACGGGGAGAGCCGCGAGGCGGGGCCAGAGGTACCACGCAGTGAGTGCGGCGTAGACCGAGAAACTCATCGCGTACTGGATGGCGAAGAACTCGAAGGACGTCATCGCGTGGCCTCCCCACTCGGTCGTGAGAACCAGCTTGCCAGATCGCCCAGTGCGGATGTCGACCTCGACGAACCGAAGCCGACCGACGGCGCGAACTGAGCTCGGGTGAGCTCGACCCGGGGGCTCGTCCTTGGAGGCGCGCGGCCGTCTGCGTCCGCGATCCGAATGCGTCCCGCAGACGCGCCACAGCGAGCGGCAGTCCCTGACGCTGCAGGATGTCCGGGAGTGTGCGCCGATCCTCACCGCGGTCGCGAGCACGTGGCGGTCGTCGGGATCGGGAAGCGTGAAGCTGTCGACGAGCGGCTCGTGGCCGGTGACGTTCGGGGGCACCCTCGTCGAAGACGCCGAAGTCGGGCCGAAGGAAGACCAGCGACGGCGTTGGCGTCTCGTCCCAGTCCTCGAGTCCATACTCGCCCAGCTCTTCGGGTCATGATTTCTTCGACGGGGAGTGCGTTGGATGAGTGGACTGCCAATTGGCTGATGTGCAGCTCCGACAGCTGCAACTCGACATCCAATGCGCCCGTCGTCGCCGTCGTCCGGGGGTCTTGTTGTTCAGGACTGGGGGAACATGCGCGTAGCTAGGATGCGCGACAACGCCCTGAGGACGAGGCCGCCGAGCACCGTCGCGTAACTCGGCGCGGTGATCCACCGGCCAACTGGACACGTCGCCGATCCCGTGCTCTGATCCCAAGCGTGAGTCAGGACGAAGCACCCGGGCGTGAGACGCAAGCGCGACAGGAGATGGATCGACTCCGTGAGAGCGACGAATGCTGAGGGCTGATGGTCCAAGGCGAGTTTCGCTTCGGTGAAATCATCGCACCGTCGACGCCGGTCACGCTCACGCTGCCGTCGCCGCCCAAGCGGCCCGCCGACCGCTACTGCGCGCGCACGAGCTCGGGCACTGGCTCGAGTCACGCTGGAACGGCGGGTCCGTTGGCGCTCAGAACTACTTCTACCCGAACGCGGTGGACGACCGAATGCCAGACATGACGCTGCAGCCGCTCGACGAACCGTGTCGATTCGGGATCCATCCGCCTGTCGACGCGGACATGCTCCCGATCGCGTCGGATGGCGGTCTGCACAGGATGCGCTCCGCCGAATGGAGCGGCGGAGCGCTGGTCGGGGGCATCGCCCACTATCACGTGGAACAATCCCGGGCAGGAGGCCGGAGTCTTCCGCTACTACAAGGACATCAACACGGCCCTGTCGAGCCAATACGAGGATTTCATCGATGGCGGGTCCTTGGTCGCACTGCAGGGGGGCGTCGCCGCGGGGACCGTCGGCGGTCCGAACCGATGGGTCGCGACGCAATGCCCCAACGACTGGGACGTCTGGGACCAGACGCACGAAGTGACGAGCGAGATCGACTGGGTGCGGTTCTGGTGGCGGTTCGTCACCGATCAATCACAGACCGTCCAACCGACGCCGGTTCAGATCTTCGACTTCCTCAGCTTCGTGCAGGCCACGGATGCCTGGAACTCGAACCAGGGATGGCCGCAGATCGCCGGAGCGCTCGGAGCGACGGGCTCTCCATTGTCGATGGCGTACGAGCCCAACTTCGGGGCGAAGGCAGTCGAGCAAGGCATCGTCCATGACTCGTCGCGGACACGCGTCACCCTCTCCGCGCTGCCTCATGGCCGCGCTCATGTTCTGCGCGTGCGGCGCTTCAGCGAGCGACGCAGGCGGCACCGGGGGTGGGACAGCATCGAGCGATGCGAGCAGTGGAGCAGCGACCTCGACGTCGGCCACGGGGTCGACGACGGAGATGCAAGGTTGCTGGCGCCACGTCGAGGGCGGTCTTGTGGTGGGCGACGAGTCCGACCTGGACGAGTTGCGCAACATCGTCTCGGTCACGGGGGAGTTCCAGATCGCGCTGCAGCAGAACTATCAGGCCGACCTGTCGTTCCTCGAGTGCCTCGAGTCGGCTGACATGCTGTTCATCACGGGGAACGTTCGGAGCACCGCGGGAATGGTGCGGCTGTCGACACTGCGAAGCCTCGTGGTCGACGCGCCATCCTCGCTCGAGGTGGTCGAGGGCCTCGACGGCGTCGACGAGATCGGAGCCATCATCTTGCCCCTCTACCACAAGGTCGAACGGCTGGACCTCCCCTCGCTGCGGCGTCTCGACAAGCTGAGTATCGGTGGGTGCCTCATGGGGCAGGTCACGCCCCCGCCGGGTCCTCTGACATCACTCGCGGGCTTCGATTCACTCGAGTACCTCGAGGAGCTGACGGTCGAGGGCAATCCGTCGTTGACGGACACCGCAATTCTCGACGACCTGATCGCCAACCAAGCACCGCCTCTTGTGGACGTCTCGTTCCTCGACAACGTCTCGCTCTCCACCGCCGATGTCGTCGCAAAACTGGACGTCCTCGGAGTCGGGACTTCTTCGTTCTGCGGCAACCTGGGGGAGGACCCATGC